>NZ_JBEXNL010000004.1:0-336522 GCF_040611135.1 Tsukamurella sp. NPDC003166 | reverse complement strand
AGCACATCCGGATGGGTACGGGCCGTGCCCAGCATCGTGCCGCCCTTGGTCAGCAGCCGATCGTTGCGCTCATCGTCGGACAACTGCACCCGCCGATCCTCCAACAGGCCCCGCCACCCGTCCTGAAACCCGACCACCGCCGACCCGTACCGCGAATCACACGTCCGGACCACCGCCCGGATCACCGCATTCAACCCAGGACAGTCACCACCACCTGTCAACACACCGATGCGCAGACTCATGGACGTAGATCTTGCCGCGCCGACCCGTGACCTGTCAGGACAATCATCCCGGCGTGACGACGCCCGTCTCGTACGCGTAGACCACCGCCTGCGCCCGATCGCGCAGCCCGAGCTTCTGCAGGACCTTGCTGACGTGTGTCTTCACGGTCTGGTCCGAGACGAACAGCGCCTCGGCGATCTCGGCGTTGGACCGTCCGGCCGCGATCGCTTCCAGGACCTCCCGCTCCCGGGGCGTGAGGGTCTTCAGCTCGGGCGGCGCGGTCCGACGGTGCGCCCGCGCGGCGGTCACCTCGGCGATCATCCGGCGGGTGACCGACGGCGCCAGCAGCGACTGGCCCTCGTGCACCACCCGGACGGCGCGGATCAGTTCCTCCGCGGGCGCGTCCTTGAGCATGAACCCGGACGCACCGACCCGCAGCGCCTCGTAGACGTAGTCGTCGATGTCGAAGGTGGTGAGCATGAGCACGCGGACCCCGTCGTGCCGGCGCAGGATCTCGGCGGCGGCCTCGAGCCCGTTCATCTCCGGCATGCGGACGTCCATGAGCACGACGTCGGGCCGCAGCCGCGCGACCTCGGCCACGGCGGCCTTGCCGTCGGGGGCGTCCCCGATCACGGAGATGTCGGGCTGCGCACCCAGCAGGGCACCGAAGCCCTGGCGGACCATGGCCTGATCGTCGGCGATGAAGACGGTGATGGACACCCTCGTGAGCCTAGGCCCCGTCGGGCCGGGCGGGGAGCGTGGCGCGCACGGCGAAACCCCCGCCCACCGTCGGGACGGCGGACAGCGAGCCGCCGACGGTGCGCGCCCGTTCCGCCATCCCGGGGATACCCTGCCCGAGTCCGGGGCCGCCGAGGTCGGCGTCGGAGGTGCGGGGCCCGTTCTCGACACGCAGGTTCAGCGTGCCCCCGTCGAGGGTCAGGGCGACGGTGATCGCGGCGCCCTGGGCGTGCCGGGTCGCGTTCGCGATGGACTCCTGGACGATGCGGTAGGCGACGAGCGCGGTGGTCTCGCCGATCGCGGACGGGTCGGGCAGGGGAAGGTATTCGACGACGACGCCGGCCGCGCGGGCGCCGTCGATGAGCTCGTCGACGCCGCCGAGCCCGGGGGCGGGCGCGAGCTCCGCGGAGGCGTCGTCGAGCCGCAGCACGCCGAGCAGCGCCCGAACCTCGTTGAGGGCCTCGCGGGCGGAGACGGCGATGCCGTCGAACTCGGCGCGGGCCCGCTCGGAGACGTCGGGCACCCGGTACTGCGCGGTCTGTGCCTGGACCACGACGAGCGACATCCGGTGAGCGACGATGTCGTGCAGGTCGCGGGCGATGCGCGTGCGCTCCTCGAGGATGGCGCGGCGGCCACGCTCGAGCTCGCTGACCTCGGTCTGCTCCTCGAGGCGGGTGCGGGACTGCAGCGCCAGCCGCAGCAGCAGGATGATCACCAGCGAGACCATGATCCCCGCGACCCATCCGCCGCCGGTGCCGTCCTGCGCGTTGATCCAGAACAGCACCGACGAGGCCGCCGCGATGGCCACGGCGTCGAGCGGCGGACACTTGAGGAAGGCGATCCAGCTGGTGATCAGCATCGCCATGATCAGCGAGACCTGCCAGTTCCACTGCCAGTCCTGCTTCGCGTCGAACCACAGGAGCGGGAAGACCGCCGCCGTCGCGGCGACGATCCCCCATGCGGCGCGCGGGTGCGCCCAGGCGATCGCGATGGGCAGCACGGACAGCCCGCTGATGATCGGCAGCAGCGCCGCGGGAACGGTGAACTGCTCGTTCAGGGTGGGCCAGGCTACCGCCCACATGATGAGCGCGACCAGGAGGAACAACCAGTTGACCTTCCGGGACAGGAAGATCCCGAGCGGCGTCGCGTGCAGCGCACCGTCGGGGGCCTTGATGTGCAGGGCGCTCTGCCGGTCCAGGTAGCGGCCGGCGCGCACCGTCGCTCGCCCGATCCGCTCGATCCTCTTCGTGGTCGTCCTCATGGAAGACGACGCTAGGGGCGGCGCGCGCACGCCGTCCTCATACTTTCGGGTGAGATCGGACCACTCGCACAGCCGATCCGCCGCTGCGCCGGGCGTTCCTAGCGTCGTCGCCATGACCCGCCGCATGCTCGCCGCCGCAGCCGTACTCGCCGTTCCCTTGTCCTTCGGCATCTCCCTACCCGCCGCCGCGGAGAACGTCGTGCCCGCAGAAGACGCGCCCTCGGCCGCGGCGGTCCGCGCCGTCTCCGCCCCGACGGTGGCCGTCGCCGACCAGATCCGTTCGATCCCCGCCGGCTTCGGCTACGTCGCCGCCGCCGGACCCGGCTACGCGGTCGACCCGCACGGCGAATGCTCGTCCGTCGTACCCCTGCCCGCCGATTTCGACGCGCCGTGCAAGGCGCACGACCTCGGCTACGACCTGCTGCGGCACGCCGACGCCGCCGGGCACCCACTCGGGGGGTGGGCGCGCCGGCTCATCGACGACACCCTCGCGGAGCGGCTGTCCGCCGCGTGCGGCGCCCGGCCCGTCCAGCAGCGTCGGCAGTGCGCCGAGGTCGCGGGGATCGCCGTGCTCGCCGTCCGCGCCAACACCTGGCGCCAGCACGACGGTCCGCCCCGCGCCGAGTCCGTCGCCGAGCTCGCGACGAGCTGGCTCACCGTCGGGGGCCGGCTGTGATCGCGGCGCCGCGGCTGCGCGCGGGCGTACCGACCGGGTACGCCGTCGGGGTCGCCTGCGCGGCGTTCCCGAACCAGTTGCCGCGTGCGGTCGTCGTACAGGTGGTGGTGTGCCTGGTGTTCGGCGCCGTGGGCGCCGGCATCGGGGTGGTGATCGCGCGCCGGCGATCCGTGCACTACCGCGCCGCCGGGTGCCTCGCCGCCGCCGCGCTCGTGGGATGGCTGCTGTGGCAGAACCATCTGCGAGCGGCCGCGGGGGTGGGTCCGGTGGGGCCGCTGGGGTTCGCCGTGCTGGTGGGCGTGGTCGGAGCTGCGCCGTTCGCGGTCGCCGTCCTGTGGTCCGTCCGGCTGCGGGCCGCGGTCGCCGCGGTGGTGGCGATCGTGGCTGCGGCGGGGGTCGCCTGGCCCGCGACGGCCCGACCGCCCGAGGAGTCCGCCTCGTATGCACAACGTTTCGCCGACATCGGCTCGCGCACGCCCGGCGTGCGGGTGTACGCCTCCCTGTCCGACGGTGCCTCCCCCGCCCGGCGCGCCGCCGTCGCGGTCGACCGGCTCGTCGCGGCCGGCGGGCTCGCGCGGCGGGCCGTCGTGGTCGCGGTCCCCACGGGATCCGGCTGGGTCGACCCTCATTTCGTCCGCGGCGTCGAGGAGGCGATGTGCGGCGACAGCGCGATCGTGGCCGTGCAGTACACGCAGATGCCGAGCTGGCAGTCGTTCGTGCTGCACCGCGACGCCGCCGCGGCGACGACGGTGGCCCTCATCGACGAACTGCACAGGCGGGCACCGTCGACCGCGCTGCGCCTGTACGGCCAGAGCCTGGGGACGGTGGGTGTGATCGCCGCGCAGCGGCGGGCCGAGGAGCTGCGGGCCCCGATCGCGGCGACCCTGCAGGTGGGCACACCGGCGGGGGTCGCGCTCGCCGGCCCCGCGCAACTCAACGCCTCCGACCCGGTCGGGATCTGGTCGCCGCGGCTGCTCGTCACACCGCCCGACCGCGCCGCGACGGCACCCGGCAGCGCGACACCGCGCCCGCCGTGGGTTCCGCTGCTCGGATTCCTCCAGGCCACCGTCGACCTGCTGGGCGCCACCGCCCCGCCGCCCGGGCTGGGCCACCGTTACGACGAGCGGCAGGGCTCCGCCCTGGTGAGCGGTCTCACCGCGTCGTCCGCCCTCCCCGCCGCAGCCGCCTGACCCTCGCCCCGTTCGTACGTAACAGCGTTAGCCCAGATGGCTTCCTGCGGAAACGTGTGCATCCGTTGCTTGCTACCCGCGGGTAACTCGGCTAGGCGGTGAAGTCGTGCTCGCTCAGTCCCCTGCGCACCCTGCGGAGCAGGACCTCCGGACGGTTCGCCAGCGGCCCGGCCGTCACGATGATGAGGTTCCAGCCCAGGTCCTTCTCGAGCACGTTCCACCGCTCGACGTCGGCGGCGTGCTGCTTCCCGTCGCGGTGATGGGCCCCGTCGTACTCGACGGCCACCTTGTACTCCTCATCGGCGAGGTCGAGGAAGTACTCGCCGTCGAGAACCGGGACCTGCGGGATCATGTTCGTCAGGCCGGCGCGGTGGAGCGTCAACCGCGAGAAGGTCTCCCATGGGGACTGCGAACGGCCGTCGGCCTCTCGCAGCACCTCGCGGATCCGGCTGCCCCGCCACCACTCCCGTCGGTCGAGCTCGGCCTCGATCTGTTCCACCGTCGCCATCGCCGGTCGGGCCACCCAGGCCGGACGGTGCGCCGTGGCCGGCCTCCCGAACACGCGCAGGCACTGATCTGCGGCGGCGATGCCCTCATCGCCGCGGGTGTAGCGCATGAGGTCCATGGCCGTACGGATCGGTGCGGTGCAGGGCAGTCCGTAGCGGATCACCACGTCGTCGGCGGTGAACTCCGCCGTCCGGCTGATCACGCCGCGACGACGGATCTGCTTGGGGCCCAGCACTTCCACGAGCTCCCGCGACTTCGCCATGGTGTGCAGATGCAGTCGTGCGGCGGTCCAGCCGCACAGTGCCGAGCCGGGATACTCCCGGATCATCGCCGTGGCGAGGTCGCCGACGGTCCCTCCCGTCACCCCTCGCGGAACGCGGAACCCGGGCGTGATGCAGCGGTAGTCCTTCTCCGCCGCATACCGGCCCACGTCGGCGATCAACTCCGCCGAGCGATGTACCTCGCGCTCGAACGCCCCCATGCCCATTGGACGCACCGGACCCACGATCCGGTTCCCGCGGGTTGATTACCCGTGAGTAACAAGCGGCGGATGCACACGTTTCCGCAGGAAGCTCCCTGGGCTAACGCTGTTAAGTTCCGGGGCGGTGCCCGACGGTGCCGCCGCGCACCGTCGGGCTACTGCGCACCGTCGGGCTATGCGGACCGTCAGGCGACGGGGCCGCGGGCGGCCTCGTAGGCCGCGCCGACGCGGTAGAGCCGGTCGTCCGCCTGCGCGGGCGCCAGGATCTGCAGGCCGACGGGCAGGCCGTCGTCCGTCGACAGTCCCGAGGGCACCGACATGCCGCAGTGACCGGCGAGGTTCGTCGGCAGCGTGAACAGGTCGAACAGGTACATCGCCAGCGGGTCGCCGACCTTCTCCCCCAGCTTGAACGCCGTGGTGGGCGTGGTGGGCGAGACGATGACGTCGACGCTCTCGTAGGCGCGGGCGAAGTCGTCCGCGAGCAGGGTGCGGACCTTCTGGGCACTGCCGTAGTAGGCGTCGTAGTAGCCCGAGCTCAGCGCATAGGTGCCGATGATGATGCGGCGCTTGACCTCCGGACCGAAACCGGCCTCGCGGGTGAGCGCCATGACCTCGTCCGCGGAATGCGTACCGTCGTCGCCGGTGCGCAAGCCGTAACGCATGGCGTCGAACCGGGCGAGGTTCGAGGAGACCTCCGACGGGAGGATCAGGTAGTACGCGGCCAGCGAGTACCGCAGCGTGGGCAGCGACACCTCGACCGTCTCGGCGCCCAGGTCCCGCAGCTGCTGCACGGCCTTCAGATACGACGCCTGCACCCCCGGCTCGGTGCCGTCGGCGCCGAACTCCTTCACCAGGCCGACGCGCACGCCTTTCAGGTCGCCCGAGGCCCCGGCCCGCGCGGCAGCGACCACCCCGGGAACCGGGGCGTCCAGCGAGGTCGAGTCGCGCGGGTCGTGCCCGGCGATCACCTCGTGCAGCAGCGCGGTGTCGAGGACGGTGCGTGCGCAGGGCCCGCCCTGGTCCAGCGACGACGCGCACGCGACCAACCCGTAGCGGCTGACGGCGCCGTAGGTCGGGCGCACGCCGACGGTGGCCGTCAGCGACGCGGGCTGGCGGATCGAACCGCCGGTGTCGGTGCCGATGGCGAGCGGCGCCTCGTACGAGGCGAGCGCCGCGGCGCTGCCACCGCCGGAGCCGCCGGGAGTGCGGTCGGCGGCCCACGGGTTGCGGGTCACGCCGTACGCCGAGTTCTCCGTCGACGAGCCCATGGCGAACTCGTCCATGTTCGTCTTGCCGAGGATCGGGATGCCGGCGGCGCGCAGCTTCGCGGTGACCGTCGCGTCGTACGGCGCGGTCCACCCCTCGAGGATCTTGGAGCCGCACGTGGTCGGCGCGTCGGTCGTGGTGAACACGTCCTTGAGCGCCAGCGGCACGCCGGCGAGCGCCGACGCGGGCTGCTCGCCGCGGGCCCGGGCCTCGTCGACGGTGCGCGCCGCCGCCAGGGCCGCATCGGCGCCGACGTGCAGGAAGGCGCCCAGCTCGCCGTCGACCTCGGCGATCCGGTCCAGGTGCGCGCTCGTGACCTCGACGGAGCTCAGCTCGCCGGCGGCGATCTTCGCGGCCAGGTCGGCGGCGGTGGAACCCGTGATCTCGTTCGATGCTCGAAGTTCGGTCATGGTCACTCCTCCCCCAGGATGCGCGGCACGGCGAAGCGGTCGCCCTCGCGGGCGGGCGCGCCGGAGAGTGCCTGCTCCGGCGTGAGGCCGGGCACCGGCACGTCGGCCCGATCGACGTTCACATTGCCGACCGGCAGCGTCAGCGGCGCGACGTCGGTATCGGCACCGTCGGAGCCGATCTCGGTCACCACCTTGACGTGCTCGAGGATCGAATCGAGCTGCGTGGCGAACACGTCGAGCTCTTCGTCGGTGACGGCGAGGCGCGACAGTCGCGCGAGGTGCGCGACCTCGTCCCGGGAGATGGCAGACATGCCTCTGATCCTAGGCGGCGCTCAGCCGCGCGCCCCCACCACCCGGTAGCGGCCGCAGAGGAAGGCCTTGTTCCGCGCCCACTCCACCAGCTCGAAGTCGAAGGCCCGCGGGAACAGGGGCCGCCCCGCACCGACGGTGGCGGGCGCGTAGCTGATCACCACCTCGTCGAGCATTCCGGCCTCGGCGAACTGGGCGGCGAGGTCGCCGCCGCCCACGACCCACACGCCCTTATCCCCTGCGGCCCCCTCCAGTTGCTCCCGGTGTGCGGCCGGCTCACCCGCGATGAAGCGGACGCCGGGGTGGATGGGCGACAGCTCCCGGTGGGTGAACACGAACACCGGGTAGTCCGCGTAGTACCAGGGCTCGTCGCCGGCCTCGACCCGGTCGACCACCCACTGGTAGGTGGTGTAGCACATGACGATCGCGCCCACCCCGGCCATGTACTCCTCGATGTTCATCGGCCCGGCCTCGTCGATCGGCTGGCTGAGCAGCCAGTCCAGGCTGTCGTTCGAGTCGGCGAGGAAGCCGTCGAGCGTGGAAGCGGTGTAGTAGCTGTAGGCGGTCTTCGGAGATGTCATTGTGGTCCTCCCGTCATTCTCCGGTGCCAGATGATGGGGTCGGGGTCCATTTCGGGGGTATCGACGGCGACGCCCGCGTCCGCGAGCATCCAGCGCGCCAGCAGCCGACGGTGCGCGGAGAAGGTCAGCTCGTGCGCGACGATCTGGGACAGCAGGAACGACTCGGGCGGGTCGCACAGCGCGTCGATCACGCGGTCGCCCCACGCCCCGCGCCGGTCGACGTCGCGGATCAGGCCGAGCCACCGCGGCGAGTTCTCCGCGTGCGCCCGGGCGAGGGCGGCGGGATCCTCGTCGGGCGGCAGCTCGGGAGCGGGTTCGCCGGCGATGGACGCGTGCCAGGGCGCGGTGCTGAACACGAGGTGCCACATCACCTGCGCCAGTGACTCGTCGGGGCCCTCCCAGTGCCGCGGCCGCGACCCCGGCAGCCGCACCTTCCGGTACTCGTCGGGTGCCAGCGCGGCGACCGCATCGAGCAGCGCCCCGATGTCGGCCGCGTCGTGCTGCACCTGCAGCGCCAGCACGTTCCCCGACGAATCCGCATGCCCCTCCCCGGCATCGACGTAGAGCACCGTCGGGGAGTGGAAGTGCAGGCCGTTGGGCGCCGGGAGCCAATGCCCGACGGTGCGCGGCAACCCGGTCGGCGAGTGCCCGTAGGCGCGCGCGAAGGCGCGGATGAATCCCTCGACGGACCCGTAGCCGGCCGCGAAGGCTGCGTCGGTCACCGTCGAACCGCGCTGCAGCTGCCAGGCGGCTCGTTCGAGGAGGATGCGTCGGCGGAGCGCGACGGGCGGCTCGCCGACGCCCGCGGAGACCCGCCGAGCGAAGTGGGACGGTGAGCTGTACGCGCCGGCCGCCATGGCGTCGAGATCGTCGTGCGGCTCGGCGAGCACGGCGTCGAGGAGCCGCCGCAGCGGGTCAACGGGTTCGGACATGTGCACCAGTATCTGCCGCCGGGGCCCGCCGCCGCTTGACCGTTCTTGCTCGATCGGTTCGTGCGGGTCCGCAACTCCGCCGGGGCTATAGTCCGACGGTGGAATCGTCGTGGCCGCGCGTGCACGGGCGCACCGCTGCCCTGATACGAGAGGTCGCGGAACACCTTCTACTCTCCACCGATGCGGCGGCCGACGAGCTGACGGCGGTCGCGCAGCAATCGGCGGACTACCGTGCCCTGATCGAGGACCCGCAGTTGGCCGCCGCCGACCGGCAGATGAACCGCGCCAACATGCTGCATTGGCTGATGTCCAACGTCCAGTTCCCCGGCGGTCGAGTACCGCCGAACCTGGCCCCGGAGATCCTCCAGTTCGCCCGTGACGTGGTGCGCCGCGGCATGGACATGCACGACCTCGGCTCGTGGCGGGGTGCGCAACACGGCGCCTGGGAGGCCTGGGTGGACGAGTGCTTCGCGGTCACCGACGACCTCGATGAGCTGCGCGAGCTCATGAAGGTGTCCGAACGGTCGATGTCGACCTTCATCGACGACTCGATCGCCGCCCTCGACGCGTACGTCGAACAGGAGCGGGCGGAACTCGCGCGGGGCGCCAGTGCCGAACGCCACGCGACCGCCCAGCTGCTCCTCGAAGGAGCGCCGATCGGTCGCGCCCGGGCCGAGGCGCAGCTGGGATACTCGTTGACCGGCAGTCATGTGGCGGTGATCATCTGGAGCGAGTCCGCCGAAGCGGCTGCTGAGCTCGACGCCGCTGCGGAGACGGTGATGCGCACCTGCGGCGCGGGGCGACGCCTGACCTTGAACGCGAGTTCATCCGCCCTGTGGGTCTGGATGCCGGCCGAGTCGGTGCCCGAGGCGGAGTCGGTGCGGACCGCACTCGCCGACCGGCCCGGTATCCGGGTGGCCCTCGGCAGGCCGGGCGACGACATCGAGGGATTCCGCCGGACCCACCTCGACGCCGCCGCCGCGCAACGCGTACTCGCGCGGGTCGGCTCCGCGCGGGCGGTGGTGCGCTACGAGGACGTGGCGCTGGTCTCCGTGCTCACCGCGGACATGTCGCAGGCGGACAAGTTCGTGACCGACACCCTCGGCGACTTCGCGACCGCCGACGCGGTACTGCGGGAGACGGTCCTCACCTACGTCCAGGAGCGGTTCAACGCCTCCGCCGCGGCGGAGCGGCTGTACACGCACCGCAACACGGTCGAGCGGCGGCTCGCCCGGGCCGGCCAGCTGCTCCCCGCGCCGCTGGCCGAGAACGCCACCTCCATCGTCGCCGCGCTCATGCTGGTGCAGTTGCGCGACTGACGACGTCGGCGTGGCCGGCGGCCCGGAAAGGCGCGACGATT
Source organism: Tsukamurella sp. NPDC003166 (assembly GCF_040611135.1). Taxonomy (NCBI): domain Bacteria; kingdom Bacillati; phylum Actinomycetota; class Actinomycetes; order Mycobacteriales; family Tsukamurellaceae; genus Tsukamurella; species Tsukamurella sp. NPDC003166. The sequence continues at coordinate 326,589 of NZ_JBEXNL010000004.1, read as the reverse complement.
CAGGAGAACTCGAAGTACCGGCGGGACTCCCACTCGGAGAGATCCACGTACGGGTCCCCGCCGGTGGTGTGGAACTGCATCCACTCCCACCGGCGCGACGCGGTCCAGAAGTCGACGAACTCGTCGCCGAGGTACTCGCGCAGCAGCGGGTCGCCGTCCAGCGCCGCGATGGCCTTCGTCATCGAATCCGGGATCCGCTCGACGCCGCAGTCGTCGGGTAGGCACCACGCCATGTCGTCGACCTGCGGCGGTGCCTGCAGCTTCTTCTCGATCCCCGCGACGATCCCGGCGAGCAGGCCGGCGATCGCGTAGTAGGGATTGACGTCGGAGCCCGGCACCCGGTACTCGAGCCGGGAGTACCTCGGGTGGCCCGCGATGGCCCGCAGCGCCGCGGTCTTGTTGTTCACGCCCCAGGTGATGGTGGTCGGCGGCCCGGAGACGTCGACGAGGCGGCGGTACGAGGTGATCTGGGGCAGCGCGAGGAGTGTGTTGCCCGCCATCGTCGCCATGAGCCCGCCGACGGCGTTGAGCATGAGCTCGGATGGGCCGTCGGGAGCGTAGAACCGGTTCTCGCCGTCGCGCTGCAGCGAGACGTTCAGGTGCGCGCCCTGCCCGAAGCCGGCGGTCGGCTTGGCCATGAAGGTGACCGATCGCCCCTTCTCGCAGGCGATCTCACGCATGACCTGCTTGGTGCGCACCCACGAGTCGGCGACGGTGAGCGGGTCGGTGGGCGCGATGTTCAGCTCGGTCTGGCCCGGCGCGGCCTCGTCCGTCCACGCCTCCCAGACGATGCCGAGCTCGTCGAGCCGGTCCGTCACGGCCTCCATGTAGTCGGTCCAGTCCGACGACCGGGCGAGGTTGTAGGTGGCGCCGGTCTCGCCGCCCAGCGGCGTGAGGTCGCGGTAGCCGCGGGCCCGGGCCTCCTGGATGGACTCCTCGAACAGGGTGGTCTCGATCTCCACCGCGACGGTGGCGGCGTACCCCAGCTCCGCAAGGCGGTCGATCTGCCGACGCATGAGGTTGCGGGGGCAGATCGGGTTGGGGCTGCCGTCCCGGAGCCAGAAGTCGCCGATCACCGACTGCACGCCGGGCTTCCACTCCACCAGCGTGTTCATGTCGGGCTGCAGCGAGATGTCGTAGAGGTTGCCCCGCCACTCGGGATACGGGTCGCCGAAGACGATGTCGGTGCCCATGTCGATGGCGAAGAGGACGTCGGCGAAGGCGAAGCCGGAGGTGCGCCCGGACTCGAACTTCGCGGGGGTGACGTTCTTGCCCATGAAGCTGCCGTCGTGGTTGGTGGCCTCGACGCGGTAGGCCTTGACCGGCGGGCCGGTGGGGGTGACAGCGCGGGTGGGATCAGACATCGAAGCGGGCCTTCCAGGAAGCGGCGGTCATGGTCGAGAGCTGGGCCATGCTCCCCTGAACGCGCAAGCCGCGCTCCAGGGCGGAGAGGAGGAAATCGGTGCCGGTGAACAGGCCGGCGAGCGCGTCGGGGGTGCCGACGATGCGGTAGGCCGACGGGCCCGATCCGAACCGGGCCTCCTCGCGGCCGTCCGGCCCCGCCGCGACGGCGACGAGCACGTCCGGTACGCCGGGGACGCCGCGGGTGATGTCCCAGAACCGGGCCGCGGCCTCGCGCCACTCGGGCAGGGGAACCTGCAGGGCCCGGTGCATCGCGTCCGCGAGCTCGGGGTCACCGTCGGATCCCCTCCGCGCGAGCCGGTCGTCCAGGTCGACGACGACCGTCGCGTCGGTCGGGGCGAACACGCCGCCCGTGACGGTCACGGCACCGTCGGCGAAGGTGACGGTGGCGGCCTGCGGGGTGGTGTGCGAGCGCACGGCGACGGTGCCGCAGGAGCGCGCGAGGACGTCGGCGGCGTGGCCGAGGCGGTCCGCGTCGCGGAGCGTTCGTCCGATCAGCCGGACGATGGGCGTGGCGTCGTCGTCGATCGCGATCCGAGCCCGCGGCGCGGCGTCGGTCGCGGGAAGTGTGGTGCTGTTCATGGGGATTCCTTGTTCAACGGATTTTCACGGGACCGATGTCATTCGAACGCGGCGTACGCGTCGGGCCGTCGACGGCGCAGCGCCACGGCCCGGAGAAGGCCCGTGACGAACGCGGCGGCGAGCACGCCGAGGAAGACGTTCGCCAGCGCCCGCGAGCCGACGAGGAGCTCGAAGTTGCGCACGACGAGCACGAGGATCGCCGCGAGCGCCACCAAGGAGAGAGCCGGCGCGACGGTGCCCCGCCACGCGCTCGCGGTGCGCTGCCGGCGGAAGTGCACGACGACGGCGGCGGAGGTCAGGGTGAGCAGCGCGACCAGACCGAGTGTCCCCGCGCCGCCGAACCAGGCGTACACCTCGGTGACGGGGTGCAGCCCGGCGACGACGGTGAGCGCGACGAGCGCCCCGATCACCAGGGAGGTCAGCACCGACGCGGCGTGCGGCGATCGATGCACCGGATGCGCGGAGCCGAGTCGGCGCGGCACCGCCTCCTGCCGCCCGAGGGCGAACAGGTAGCGAGAGACCACGTTGTGGGCGGTGAGGATGCACGCGAAGAAGCTCGTGACGAGTAGCACCTGCACCACGTCGTGGGCGACGTGCGAGACGTAGCGCGTCGCGAGCCCGGGAGCGAGCCCCTCGGGGTCCGCGGCGGCGAGGCCCGAGGCGCGATCGACGCCCAGGCCGATGATCATGGCCCACGAGGAGACGGCGTAGACGACCGCGATCACGAGCACCGCGATGTACGTGGCCCGTGGGATCGTGCGATCGGGATCCTCGGCCTCCGACCGGAACACCGCCGTCGCCTCGAAGCCGACGAAACCGAAGACGGCGAACATGATCCCGGTCCCGACGGCGCCGCTCGTGAAGGCGCTCCAGGAGAGCGGCTGCGCCGACAGGCCCGCGGCGCCGCCGCGCAGCACGATCGCGGCGTCGACCACGACGACGATGCCGATCTCGGCGACGAGTAGCACACCCAGCACGCGGGCGCTGACCTCGACGTTGCGGTAGCCGAGGACGCCGATCAGCGTCAGCCCGGCCGCGGTGGGCACCCACCACGGGATAGCGACGCCGGAGACGTTCTCGACGACGGTGGCCGCAGCGGCGCCGAGGTACGCGCTCACCGCGATCATCAGGACCGAGTACGTCACCAGCGCGAGCGCCGCGGCGCCCAGCCCGGCGGTCGTGCCGAGGCCGCGCTGAACGTAGGAGTAGAACGCGCCCGCGCTGCTGACCTCGGGCGTCATCGCCGAGTAGCCGACCGTGAACAGCAGGAGCACCGCGCCCACGATGAGGAAGTCGACGGGCGTTCCGATGCCGTTGCCGGTCCCGAGCATCAGGGGGATCAGCCCGGCGAAGACCGTCAGCGGCGCCGCCACGGCCACGACCATGAAGACGATCTGCGGGACCCCGAGGGTCCGCTCCAGCCCGGTGTCGGTCGACGGCGCCTCGGTGGTCATCGCGCGACCGCCCGGTCGAGATGACCGACGACGAGGTCGGCGACGCGGAGCGCGAGAGCATCCGGGAGATGGTGTCCCATGCCGGGGATGACGACGTGGCGCGCGCCGGGGATCGCGGCCGCGGTGGCGTCGCCGCCGGACGGCGCGACGATGAGGTCGCGGTCGCCGTTGATCACGAGCGTGGGCGCCGTGATCCGGGCTATCTCCGCCGTGCGGTCACCCGAGGCCTGGATGGCCTGCAGCTGCCGGGAGGTGCCCTCGGCACCGTCGCCCGCGGTACGGTCCCAGGTGGTGCCGGCGTGCGCGGTCTCCTCGGCCTCGTCGATCGGGTACGCCTTCCCGCTGAGGTGCGCGGTCATCCGCAGGTGCGCGCGGATCGCGCCCTCCCGGTCCTTCGGCGGCGACGCGGCGAGCAGGACCCAGGTCGACGGGGCCGGCTGCCCCACCCTCGTGTCGCCCGTGGTCGAGTACAGCGAGGTGAGGGTCCGGACCAGGTGCGGGTACCGGGCGGCCACGGTCTGGGCGATCATGCCGCCCATGGACCGGCCGACCAGGTGCACGGGCCCGATGCCCAGGTGCTCGATCAGCTGCGCGATATCGCACGCCAGGTCGGCGAGCGTGTAGGCGTCCTTGCGGGGCCGGGCGAGCACCTGGCGCAGCGTGCTCGGCGGCGGGGTCGTGGCATACGTCGATCGGCCGCAGTCGCGGTTGTCCATCCGGATCACCCGGTAGCCGGTGGCCGTGAGGGCCGAGACGAACCGTTCGGACCACGTCGTCAGGTCCTCTGCGAGGCCGGCGACGAGCAGGACGGGAACACCGCCGACGGGGCCGTCCACCCGGTAGCAGACGCGCGTGCCGCCGGGGAGCACGGCGAACCGGTCCAGATCCTCAGGCATCGATCCGCTCCTTCGCCTGAGCCGCGACACCGCGGACGTCGTCGCGGGTGGAACCGAACTGCAGCGCGTCGTCGAGCAGCGGCCCGCGCAGGATCTTCGCGTCCTGCTGGTACGACATCGACATCTGGAACATGCCTGTGCCCTGCTTCGGGATGACGTCCTTGGCCCGCTGGGCGTAGCCCGAACTGAGGTCCAGGATCGGCCGGCGCTCCATCGTGGGGTCGGCGTCGACCCGGACGCTGTCGTAGCCGAAGGCATCCATGTGCCCCATGAGGTTGCAGAGGTAGCGGGCGACGATGCCGATCTTCAGGGTCCACGCGGACGTGGTGTAACCGATCGCGATGGAGACATTGGGCAGACCAGTGAGCAGGGTGCCACGGTACGCGGTGGTGTCCGGGATGTTGACCGGCTCGCCGTCGACGTCGAACTCGATCCCGCCGAGGAGCCGCATGTTCAGCCCCGTCGCGGTGACGATGAGGTCCGCGTCGAGGTGCTCGCCGGACTCGAGCGCGATCCCCGCCTTGGTGAATCGCTCGATCCTGTCGGTCGTGATGGAGGCGTTACCGCTGCTCAGTGCCTCGAAGAAGTCGCCGTCGGGTGACAGGCACAGGCGCTGGTCCCACGGGTCGTACGGCGGGTTGAAGTGGGTGTCCACCGCGTAGCCCTCGGGCAACCGCGACGTGTTCTGCTTCCGGACCAGAGCCCGTGCGATCTTCGGGAAGGCACGCATGAACTTCACCTGGCCGCGTTCGGCCCAGATGCTCGTGAACCGGGTGATGGCGTAGCCCCGCTTCTCGCCGAACCACTTGGTGAAGAGCAGCGCCATGGAATCGACCTTCGGCCAGGCGACCACGTAGGTCGGCGTGCGCTGGAGCATGGTGACGTGCGCGGCGGCGCCCGCATGGTTCAGCATCGACGGGATCATGGTCACGGCGGTCGCTCCGCTGCCGATCACCACGACCTTCTTGCCGGCGTAGTCGTAGTCCTCGGGCCAGTGCTGCGGGTGCAGGATGTCGCCCTGGAAGTCCTCTCGGCCATCGAAGTGCGGGGTGTAGCCCTCGTCGTAGCGGTAGTAGCCGGTGCCGGCGAAGATCCAGCTCGTGGTGATCGTCTTCTCGCCGTCGGGGGTCTGCAGGTGGAGGGTCCAGCGCGCGTCGGCGGACGACCACGAGGCGTGCTGCACGGCGTGCTCGAACCGGATGAGCCGGCCCAGGCCGTACTCGTCGATCGTCTCCTGCAGGTAGTTCAGGATCTTCGGGGCCTCGGCGATGGCGTCGGGGTCGGTCCACGGCTTGAACTCGTAGCCGTAGGTATGCAGGCCGTTGTCGGAGCGGATGCCGGGGTATTTGAACAGGTCCCAGGTGCCGCCGATCTTCGCGCGCCCCTCGAGCATTACCACCCGCTTGCCGGGGAACGCCTCGGTGATGTATTTCGCGGCGCCGATGCCGGCGATGCCGGCTCCGATGATGACGATGTCGAACTCTTCGGGCTGGGGCTTGGGTGCGCTCATCGTGGGCCTTCCGGTGTCGTGATCGATGTGTCCCAAGACTGCCGGATAGTTGGTCATATGATCCACATCACGATGCTCCACATCCACGCGGGCGGGTGTGCACTGTGCACCACATCACACCGTGCGCTCGCCCACCGTCTTGACAAGGAAGAATGCGTCGCGCACGATTCTGGTCATTCGACCCTATCGTTCGTCTATGAGTCTGGTCGGAGCGTCCACAGAGAGGATTCACCATGACAGACCCCGACGCATCGGAACGCCGGTGCCGCAAGCCGCTGATCGGCCTGACCGGCCGGCGATTCCGGATGGGACTCATCGAGGGCGCGCACCCCGGCTACGGCGATCGCCTCACGGACGCCTTCTTCACCGATTTCGCCGTCCGGATCGCCCGCGCGGGCGGAGTCCCGGTGATGTTGCCCTACGACGCCGACCCGGAGGAGCTCTGCGAGTGGCTCTCGGGCGTCGTGATCACCGGCGGCCAGGATGTGCACCCGCGCTATTGGGGCGGCGACGAGTCCGTCGTGAAAGACATCGCCCCCGAGTCGGATCCGAATGCGCACGACCACCATCGCGACGATTTCGAGTCGGCGACGGTGCGCGCTGCGCTCGACGCACGGATCCCCCTCCTCGGGGTGTGCCGAGGCCTGCAGGTCCTCAACGTGACCCTCGGTGGGACGCTCGTCCCGGACCTGCCGCCGGGCCCCGTCCGGCATCTCATGGAGACAGGGCCGCTCTCGGACGGCGCCCCGGAGCATGTGGTCGACTTCGAGCCGGGTTCGCTGGCGCACAGCGTCTTCGGCGCGAGCCGCCGCACCAACTCCTGGCACCACCAGGCCGTGGACGCATGCGGGCGGGGACTCGTCGTCACGGGCCGCACGCCCGACGGTGTCGTCGAATCCGTCGAACTGCCGGGTTCCGAGGTGCTCGGAGTGCAGTGGCACCCCGAATGGATGGAGACGCCCGACGGTGCGCTCGAGTGGCTCGTAGGGGCGGCCTCAGCCCACGTCCACCCACGAGACCAGGCTTGCGAGCGAACCGCCTGACTCCGAGACCTCGGCCGGCTGGTGTTCCCGGTCATCGACCCCGGCGCCGCTCTCATCAGCGAGGTTCGCCGCCATCCACGCGTCCAGCATCGAGATCGCGAGGTCGATGTCCATCGCTTTCCCGGTCGAACGGTCCACCATCCAGTTGATCGCGAAGCCGTCGGACAGGGCCGCGATCGCCGTCGCGAGCCGGTCGATCGTCGCCGCGTCGACCCGCTCTCCCGCCGCCGCGGCATCCGCGGAGAGGATCGAACGGACGGTGTCGCCGGCCTGATCGTAGATCCCCGTCGCCTTCGCGGCGTCCTGCCGCTGCGCCCAGCTGATGAGTTCGAAGATCGCGGAGGAGATCTCGGGATGGGCGACATACCACTCAAGGATGCCGCGCATCAGCCCGCGTGCCGTGGTCGCCACGTCGCCATGCACGTCGCTCTCGGTGAGCACCTCGCGATACCCCGCGGCGATGCGCTCGTACACCGCCCCGAACAGCAGTTCCTTGGACGCGAAGCAGTAGTGCAAGGTCGCGAGCGGCGCGCCGGCGCGGTCCGCGATCCTGCGGGTGGTCGCGCCGTCGACGCCGTTCTCGGCGATGACGAGCACCGCCGCGTCGATCAACTCCACGCGACGCTCCGCCGCCGGTATCCGTGCCACAGCCGCTCCTCATGTCGATCGTGACGCCCGATCAAGTCAATCCCAGAATACCTGGCGCGGCCGCAGGTGGGGTATTTCGCCACACTCTTGGTCATACGTCTTGTTCAATTGATCTAGTTCCGCTAGCGTCTATGACCAGCATCACAAACCCGAGAGGAAAGCCCATGTCCCGAACGACCCTCCTCGACCTGCTCGCGCTCCGCGCGGCCGTCGCCGGGGATCGAGAGTTCCTCCGATTCGACGCCGGCTCCTGGACGTTCGCGCAGGTCGACGACTGGACCTCGCGCCTCGCACACCGTCTGGTGGAGGTGGACGGGGTCCGGGCCGGCGACCGGGTGGCGCTCATGCTGCCGAACACGGTGGAATGGCCGATCTGCTGGCTCGCGGTCCTCAAGGCCGGCGGCGTCGTCGTCCCCGTCAACTCCGCGTACCGGCACGCCGACCTCGACTTCGTACTGCGCGATTCCGGTGCGCGCCTGATCGTGACCGACGACGCGCACGCCCCCGTCGTCGCCGAGGTCGCCGCCGCCGGGACGGATCCGCTCGACGTCCGCGTGATCGATGCCGGCACCCCCGCCGGCCTGGACGGGTTCCCCGGGACCGCACCCGAGGTCACCGTCGAGCCCGACACCCTCGCCAACCTGCAGTACACCTCCGGGACCACCGGATTCCCCAAGGCCTGCATGCTGACCCACGACTACTGGACCCGGCTGGGCGCCATCTGCGCGGAGACGGCGGGCCTCGGTGCCGATGACGTCATCCTCACCTCGCAGCCGTACTCGTACATGGACCCGCAGTGGAACACCGCGCTGGCGTTGACCATCGGCGCCCCGCTCGTGGTTCTGCCGAAGTTTTCGGCGTCGGGATTCATGGCCGACGTGCGGCGCCACGGCGTCACCTTCTGCTATGTCCTCGGCTCCATGCCCACGCTCCTGTTCAAGCAGGCCCCGACGGACGAGGACCGCGACAACCGGCTCCGCCTGATCCTGTGCTCCGCCATCCCCGCCGGCCTGCACGCGCAGCTTGAGGAGCGCTGGGGCGCACCGTGGCGCGAGATCTTCGGCATGACCGAGTCCGGCGCCGACCTGGCGAGCCTCCCCGCGGACACCGCCGATGTGGGCAGCGGCCGCCTGGGCCGCCCGGTACCCGGGAAGACGGTCCGCGTGGTCGCCCCCGACGGCACCGACGTGGCCGACGGCGAGCCCGGCGAGCTGATCACCTCCGGCCGCCCGATGATGCTGGGCTACTGGAACCGCCCCGACGCCACGGCGGAGACGATCCGGGACGGCTGGCTGCACACCGGCGACGTCGCCGTCCGGGAGGACGGTTCGTATCGCATCGTCGGGCGCATGAAGGACATGGTCCGCCGCGGCGGCGAGAACATCGCCAGCAGCGAGGTCGAGCGGACGCTCGAGCGCGACGAGACCGTCGTCGCCGCCGCCGTCGTCGCCGAGCCCGACGAACTGTTCGGCGAGGAGGTCAAGGCCTTCGTCCAGCTCGCGCCCGGGATCGCCCCGGACCGCGCCACCGCGCAGCGCATCGTCGACGGTGCCCGTATCCAGCTGGCGAAGTTCAAGGTGCCTCGCTACGTCGAGTTCGTCGCGGACTTCCCGCGCACCCCGTCGGAGCGGATCGCCAAGCCCGCCCTCAAGGCCCGCGCCGTAGAACACCCCGGCACCACCTACGACCTGCAGCCGGCGCGTGTCGCCGCGACCGGAAGGTGAGCGAGAAGCCATGACCGAGACCCACCTCGACGCCAGCGTCGACGAGGACGTCGCCGTCCTCACGCTGAACCGTCCTGAGAAGCTGAACGTGATGGACGTACCCACGCGGGTGCTCCTGGCCCAGGAGATCCGGCGCTTCGGCACCGGTGACCTGGTCCGCGGCATCGTGCTCACGGGCACGGGTCGCGCCTTCTCCGCCGGCGAGGACCTCGCCGCCGTGCCCACCACCTACGCCGAGATCCGCGAGGCCTTCGCCACCTTCCACGACATCACCCGCGCGATCCTCGAAACCAGGGTCCCCGTGATCGCCGCGGTCAACGGCATCGCGGTGGGCGGCGCGTCGGAGATCACGCTCTGCTGCGACGGCCGGGTCGGGACCCCGAACACCCAGTACTACCAGCCCGAGAACCACCGCGGCATCATCATCTCGAACGCGTCGAGCTTCCTGATGACCCGGCTCGTGCGCAACCACGCGATGCGGATCGTGCTGGGCTCCCAGCGGATCGACGCCGAGGATGCGCTGCGCATCGGCCTGCTCGACGAGATCGTCCCCGCCGATTCGCTCACCGATCACGCCGCCGCGCTCGCCCGGTCGTGGAACTCCGACCCGCGAATCACGGGCCTGCACCTGCGCCTTCTGCGTGCGCGCTCCGAGGACATCGAAGCCGCGTTCGCCCGCGAGGACGAGGCCGCCCAGGAGGCCTGGGACTCCGGCGCTTTCACCGACGGCGTCGAGGGCTTCTGGGCGAACAAGAACACGGCCACCAGCACGCGCTGACGGCACCCACCGACGAAGGACACCACCATGATCACCACGCAAGCCGCCGTCCTCTCGGCGATCAACACCCCGCTCGTCCTCACCGACATCCTGGTCGACGACCCCGAGGCGCACGAGGTCCGCGTCGCCGTGACCCATGTGGGCCTGTGCCACAGCGACCTGCACTACATGACCGGCACCGTCGGCGCGGATCTCCCCGTGGTCGTGGGCCACGAGGTCGCCGGCATCGTCGAATCCGTCGGCTCCGCGGTGACCGATTTCGCGCCCGGCGACCGCGTGGTCGGCGCGCTGACCCCGTCCTGCGGGAAATGCCGGAACTGCGCCGCCGGGCACTCCACGCAGTGTCAGCGGCAGGCGGAGGTCCGGGTGCGGCAACGGCCCGCCTTCACGCTGCCCGACGGGACGGTCGTGGACCGCCTCGGCAGCGTGGGCGCCTTCTCCAGGCACATCCTCATGCGCGAGAACACCCTGGTGAAGATGCCCGACGAGGTCGGCCTGCACGTGGGCTGCCTGCTCTCCTGCTGCATCATCACCGGCGTGGGCGCGGTCTTCCGGGGCGCGCAGATCCGTCCCGGCTCGACGGTGGCCGTGATCGGCTGCGGCGGCGTCGGATCCGCGATCATCCAGGGCGCGCGCATGGCCGGCGCGTCGGCTATCGTCGCGATCGACCTCGACGACGCCCGCCTCGAGGCCTCGCGCGCGTACGGCGCGACCCACGTGGTGGGCGGCGCCACCGACGTGCCCGCCGCGATCCGCGAGCTCCTCGGCGACGGAGTGGACTACGCCTTCGAGGCCGTCGGCTCGGCCCGCACTGCGCAGACCGCCTTCGCCGCGCTCCGCCCCACTGGCACCGCGGTTCTCGTCGGCATCACGCCCGACGGCACCGACCTGCAGATCCCCGCGTCGGACTTCTTCTTCGGAGAGAAGAAGCTGATCGGCTCCTACATGGGATCCGGCCAGGCGCAGGAGGACATCGCGGAGTTCGCCCGCCTCTACCTGCAGGGTCGCCTTCTGCTCGACGAGATGGTCACGAAGGTCATCCCGTTCACCGAGATCAATGAGGGCTTCGAAGCGATGAAGTCGGGCGACGTGACCCGCATCGTCGCCGACCTCACCGTCTGACCCCCACCTCACCAGGAGAACCTGCCATGTCGAACCCGACACTGCCCCAACCGATCAACTACATCGCCGACGAGTGGGTCGCGGCCGAGATCGTGCCCGACGTCTGGAACCTCGACCCCAATACTCGCGAGCCGATCCACCGTGCCGTCACGACGAGCGCGGCGGACGTCGAGCGTGCCCTTCAGCACGCGCACGACTCGTACGGTTTCGATCGGTGGGAGGACGCCGCGACCGAGGAGCGGGCGCACGTGATCGAGCGCGCCGCGGACATCCTTCAGACCCGTCTCGAGGACCTCGCCCACGCCGATGCGCTGACCAGCGGCACCACCATCACCAACACGCGGAAGGTCGCCGCGTTCCTCCCGTACCGAATCCGCGGTGCCGCAGCGGAACTCCGCAGCATCCCGCGGCGCACGGCGCTCGAGGCCGGCGGGCGCGACGTGCGCCTGTACAAGGTTCCGCTGGGCCCGACGGCGATCCTCACGCCCTGGAACGGTCCGAGCTTCATCCCCGCCGCCAAGACGGTGAGCGCGCTGGCCGCGGGCTGCCCCGTGATCCTCAAGCCCTCCGAGCACGCGCCGGCCAGTGCGCAGATCGTCGTGGAGTCCTTCGTCGAGGCGGGCCTGCCCGCCGGTGCCCTCCAGCTCGTGCACGGCTTCGGTGAGGTCGGCGCTGCGCTCACCGGCGACCGCCGCATCAAGGCGGTCTCCTTCACCGGTGGCCCGAACGCCGGTCGAGCCATCGCCCGGGCCGGTGCCGAGGACTTCAAGACCCTTCAGTTGGAGCTCGGCGGGAACAACCCTGCCCTGGTTCTCGAAGACGCCGACGTCGACGTCGCCGCGGACGGCCTGCTCGAGGGCATGACGAAGCTCAACGGCCAGTGGTGCGAGGGCCCGGGCAAGGTGCTCGTGCACCGCAGCCTGGTGGCACCACTGCTGGACGCGCTGGTGGGCCGGATCGGTGCTCTGCCGATCGGCAATTCGCTCGACGAGGCCGCCGCGGTGGGTCCGATCTCCAACGCGCCGCACTTCGCCACCCTGACGGCGCGAATCGACGAGCTACGCAGCAAGGGCGCCACGATCCACCAGCCCGGAATCCTGCCCGACCTGGGCGGATTCTTCCTCTCCCCCACCATCGCCTCCGGCTTGGACGCTGCCGACGCGAACGCGGAGCTCTTCGGTCCCGTCATCAGCCTGCACGCCGTCGACTCCGACGAGGAGGCCCTGCGGGCCGCGAACGCGGCACCGTCGGGCCTCGACGCGTACGTCTTCGGCACCGATCTGACCCGCGCCGTCGACATCGGCTCCCGAGTGATGTCCGGCGAGGTGCGGATCAACGGCGCGAAGGTCGCCGACCTCGCCGACGGTTCCGCGCAGAGCTTCTGGGGCACAGCGGGTATCGGCGGCCACGGGCCCGCCGAATCCGTGCGCGTCTTCTGCGGCGACCGCGTGGTCGGCGTCGATTCGCCCGATTTGCCCCTGTAGTTCCGTCCGAATCGGGACGAACCCCGCACCACCTTGACTGTGACAGCGGTCACGCATATCGTCATAGTCAGTCATTAGATCAAGACATTTGATCTGCTATCGCCGCCACAACGGAAGACACCATGAACACCTCACCCACCACCGACACCCCCACCGTCATCCATCGACGCTATGTCGCCTTCTCGGACGCGCACTACGCGGGCAATCTGGTCGACGGAGCCTTCGCACTCAGGCTCTTCGGCGATGTCGGCACCAACCTCGGCATCGAAGTGGACGGCCACGAGGGGCTGTTCGCCGGCTACTCCTCCGTCGAATTCCTCGCACCAGTCCGCGGCGGCGATGTCGTGGAGGCGCAGGCCGTGCTCGCAACGAAAGGCACTCGCAGTCGCACGATCGACTTCGAACTCCGGATCCTGTGCCGCGCGACCGACGACAGCGGTAGCTCTCGAGTACTCGACACCCCACTCGTCGCCGTCCGCGCCCGGGGCACCGGCGTCCTGCCGAAGGAGGCGGAGCAGTGAAACTCCTGTACGAAACCGGATGGGCGGCGCCTCCGCCCATCGTCGAACCCCGGCTGATCGGCGACACCGACTGCGACGTGGTGGTGATCGGCGGCGGCGGGGGTGGTATGTCCGCCGCGATCCGCCTCGCCGAGAGCGGCGCCGACGTGGTGTTGCTCGAGGCCAAATCCCTGGGCTGGGGAGCGAGCGGACGCAACGCCGGCTACATCACCAACTCCATCGCCGCCGACCCGGAGATGCTGGGCCATCTCCTCAAGCCGGACCGGCTGCGGTCACTGTATCGATACGCCCACAACGCGGTCCTGTTCGCGGAGAACGCGATCGAGCGGCACGGCATCGAGTGCGGGCACGTGAAGACCGGGATCGTCATGGCCGCCGTCACGAAGGGCCAGCTACGTCGGGCCCGTCGCATCGCCGGCGTCCTGCAGGAATCCGGTGCACACGCCGAGTTCGTCGACGGGCGCGAGGCCGGCCTGCCCGAGGGCTTCCTCGGCGGCGTCCGCGAGGGCATCGGCGGCACGCTGAACCCCGGCGAGTTCGTCCTCGGACTGCGGGAGGCGACCATCGCCGCCGGCGTCCGGGTGTACGAGTACACCCCGGCCCGCGATGTCGTCGACACCGGGGACGGGGTCACCGTCGAAACCCCCGGCGGCACCATCCGCGCCGACCGCGCGCTCCTGATGACCAATGCGGACACCGGATCCCTGTCGATCGCCCCGAAGAACCTCGCGACCCCGACGTACACCTCGTTGCTGGAGACCGAGCCGATCGCACAGGACCGGCTGGATCGGATCGGCTGGACCAGCCGCGCGCCGATGGTTTCGCTGCACATGATCATCGAGAACCATCGGGTCACCCCGAGGGGCACCGTCGTCTTCGGCACGCGCCGTGTGGAGGCGGGTCGAAACCCCCTGCCGGAGCGCGCTCCCTCGCGCGCCGTCATCGACGACCTGGTCCGCGGCTTCGGCGAGCGCTTCCCCGGCCTCGGCGACGTGCGGTTCCGGAGCGTCTGGGGCGGGTGGATCTCCATGAGCTCCACCTGGCTGCCCGCGGCCGGCGAAGCCTCTCGCAACGTGCTGTACTCGCAGGCCTGCAACGGCCACGGCTTCGCCCAGGCGCAGTACGTGGGACACCTGCTGGCCGACCACGTCGGCGGCGCGCCGCGCCATGAGGACCTCGAGGCGATCTGGCACGGAGACAAGCGTTTCTGGCCCAGCGTCGTCAGCAATCCCGCCCTGTACGCCGGCTGGCTCGCCGACCGCGCGGCGGATCGTCTATCCACCATCACCGGCTAGTGCAAGGAGAGTCATCATGATCGAGATCCTGTTCATGGTCGCCGTCGTCTGGGCGATCGCCGTCGGCTACACCTTCGGCATCACGTTCATCCGCAAGCACCACAACTATCTGCTCGGACTCGAGTGGATGATCGTCGCGACCTCGTGCACCAACTTCATGGTGTTCGCAGCGATCAAGGCCGGCCACGACAGCCCGATGTACACCTTCGCGTCCTTCCTTGACGCGTTCTCGCGTTCCTTCGGCATCACTCTGATCCTCGTGCTGGGGCTCCTGCAGGTGACGCACCGGTACACGCCGTCTCTCGCCGTGGAGATCGGTGCCTTCGCCCTGGCCGCGGTCGGCGGATTCGTCTTTCTCGGCTACCACGAGTCGTCGTACAAGCTCGCCGCCGAGATCTTCCTGATCACCGCCAACGTGCTCGCCAGCTGCTTCGTCGTCTACTTCTGCAAGCGACTCTGGGACATGGGCGAACGCAAGCACGCGGCGTGGGCCGGGATCGCGACGCTGTTCGGATTCTTCATCGCGATCACCTACGACTTCTTCCCGATCCCCGAGGCCGACATGGTCGATCGGCCGGTGTTCTACACGCTGGCGCTGGCCACCTGGGGCCTGCAGATGTTCACCTACTACCGCGCCTACACCGCGTTCGACGCCCACAACAAGCGCGCCGACGCGGCGACCGGCCGACTCACGAACGGAGTCCACGCATGAACGCCACCGAGAACGCCGTCCACGACGTCGTGGTCATCGGCGCCGGCATGTCCGGCCTGATGGCGGCCACCACGCTCGCTCCGAGCGCCGACGTCGTCGTCCTCGAGTCCTCCGGCCGCACCGGCGGGCGGGTCGAGACGGTGCGCCGCGGCGACTACTGGGTGAACGTCGGGACGCAGTTCACCGAGGGCAACGGCACGCTCATCGACGCGCTGCACCGACACGGCATCGAGATGGGGTCCCTCGCGGGCACCAGCCTCGCGCTGTATCTGGGCGGTGGGATGGTCGACACCTCGAACCCGTTGGCGCTCATGTTCAAGACGAAGATGACGATGAAGGACCGGCTCGGCATGGCCCTGATCGGCAGCCGGATCATCGCGGCGATGCCCTTCCTCGAGTCGCAGAGCAAGGTCGCGCAGAAGGTCCGGGCGACGATGGAGACGCGCGTGGCGTCCTACCTGCTCAAGGGCGTGAGTTCGACATTGGCGGATCAGATCGTCCGCTCGTGGTCGGCGCAGTGGATGGGCTGCGAGCCCGAGGAGACTGCGGCGACGCAGTTCGTCACCTCGGTGGGGCTCGCGCTCGCCGATCCGGAGAAGATTCCCAACTTCACCCTGCCGCGCGGCGGAAACCAGTCCCTCACCGACGTACTGGCCGAGGACCTCGGCGGCCGCATCCGCCTGAACGCGGCGGTGCAGCAGGTGCGCCCCGACGGGGACGGGGTGATCGTCGACTACCTCGACGGTGACCAGCCCGTCCGGCTGCGCGCCCGCCGGGCCATCGTGAGCACCCCCGCCGACATCACGGAGCGGATCGTCGACGGCCTGCCGCAGCAGCAGCGCAGCGCCCTGAACGACATCACCTACGGCCGGTACGTGATCGTGGGCTTCTTCACCGAGGAGGACGGCCCGCAGCGGTGGGACGATTTCTTCGGCGTCTCGGCGCCGCAGCTGTCCTTCCAGGCGATGTTCAACCACGCGGCGGCGCTGCGCCGCAGCGGCCCCCGCACGCCGGGCGGCGCGCTCGCGTGCTTCGCCGGCGGTGCCCGCGCGGACGCGCTGTTCGACCTCCCGGACGAGGAGATCGTCGCGCGGTTCTCCGCCGACCTGATCTCGATCTTCCCGGAACTGCGCGGCAAGCTCGGCGCAGATCCGGTCGTACGCAAGCACCGCCGCGTCGTGCCGTTCTGGGCACCGGGCCGGCGCACGTCGCTGCCCGTGTTGCGGGACCCGCTCGGACCCATCCACTTCGCCGGCGACTACCAGCTGGACCTGCCCTCGCTCGCCGACGCGGCGGCCTCGGGCGAGCGCTCCGCGCTCGCGGTGCTCGCCGAGCTCGGCGCTAGCGCTCCAGCCAGGGCTTGATGCGGGCGGTGATCCACGGCAGGACCAGGAACACCATGAGCGGCGTGTTGATCAGTGTCGCGATCAGGGTTCGCGCCCCCAGGTCCCAGCCGTGGGAGCCGAGCGGTAGGTGGGGCAGCACCAGGAAGTTGATCAGGAGCGACAGCGGGAAGAATCCCAGCCAGATCGCCACGGCCTGCTTCCACCGTGGAGGGACCCTCACCACGGGTGCTGCGACGGGCCCGGCACCGTCGGCCTGCGGGGAGAACCAGCCCTCGATCCCGGACAGGCGGTGTGTGGCGGTCTCCACCGCCACGCCCTCGCCCGCTGGAGCCAGTGCTTGCGCACCCGCGAGCGCTGCCATTGGGCGAGCTCGGGGTCCGAGGCGAAACGGTAGATCACGAAGTACTCGTCGGACTGGTGCGCGGAGCGCACCCATCCGCCGCCCAGGAACCCGGGATAGGTTCGAGCCAGGGCGATTCCCGCATCGGTCCAAGCCAGGAAGTCGTGTTCGCGACCGGGAGAGATGCGTCGGGCGACGGAGGTGAGCGCGGCCTTGTGGGCCTCGGGCGCCTCCGAACGGGTATCGGTGGGCATGCGCATAAGTGTCGAGGACGCGGGCATCCCACGGCCAACGGGAGCGGTGTGATCTTCATGACGCCGCGCGCGGACCTGCACCGTCGCGATACTGGTGACAGAATCGTGGGGTGTCCTACCTCCTGCGCGTTCGCCTCACCGACCGTCCCGGCAGCCTCGGCTCCCTCGCCGTGGCACTCGGCTCCGTCGGCGCCGACATCCTCTCGCTCGACGTCGTGGAGCGCGGTGAGGGCTTCGCCGTCGACGACATCGTCGTCGACCTGGGGCCGCAGTCGCTGCCGGACACGCTGATCACCGCAGCGGAGGCGCTCGACGGCATCACCGTCGACTCGATCCGCCCGTACGCGGACGTCTTGGACACGCACCGCGAGCTGGAGCTGATCGACCACGTGGCGGCCGCGAGGCACGACCAGCTGCAGATGCTGGTGGACCAGGTCCCCCGCGTCCTGCGCGTCGGCTGGTGCGCCGTTCTCACCAACAGCCCCGACACCCCGTGGCCCGCCCACGGCTCGTCCGGCCTGCCCGAGACGCCGCCGACGGACTTCGGCTTCCTCCCGCTGAGCGGCCCCGTCGCCTTCGACGGCGAGGCCGACTGGGTGCCGCAGGCCTGGCAGCAGATGGACACCAAGCTGGCCGCCGCGCCGCTCGGCGCCATCGGCAAGGTGGTGCTCGTCGGCCGCCCGGGCGGACCCGACTTCCGCCCCTCGGAGGTCGCCCGGCTCGGCTACCTCGCCGGGATCGTGGCGACGGTGCTGGTCAGGTAGCGCAGGCACGACAAAGCCCCGGGCGCATGCCGTGCCGAAGCACAACAGAGGCGACACCGGGGCGTTCGGTACCAGGCTAACATCGACGAATGCCACGCTCAACCGATGGGTTGGTCCGACTTCTTTCCGATATGCGCCTGGCACCGTACCTGCGCCAGAGCGACGATGACATCGAGAAAGCACTGGAACTCTACAGATGGAGTTCACGCATGTCGGTCTCACTCTTCGAGTTGGTCGCACACCTCGAAGTAGTGCTGCGCAATGCGATCGACACCGCCCTTGCCGACCACTTCGATGAGGCAGGGGCCGGTATCCCGTGGTTCCTGCGAACGCCTCCGACGACGCCCCTCATGGACGAGGCGATCGCAACCGTGCCAACCGACTGAGGCCCCGGGGCAAGGATAACCGGCACCAAATCATCGCGGGATTGTCCTTCGGATTCTGGTCAGGAATGGTCGGTACGAAGCACGACGAGCTGTGGAAGCAGGGGCTCCATCACGCGTTCCCCGGATCCAGCGGAGCCCGCAAGCAAGTGAGCAGCGAGTTGGAGGCTATCCGGAAGCTCCGGAATCGCCTAGCCCACCACGACTCCATGATCAACGTGGACGTTCCATTCGAGATGCGGCGGATTCACAGAGCGGCAGGTTTTCTCGGCGAGGACGCCGCGCGATGGATCGAGGCCGTCGACCGAACCGGAGAAATCTACCGGGAAAAGCCCCATACCACGGTCGACACTGTTATCGTGCCCGCCAAGAACGCCTGGGACTTGTATATTGCAACTGGGGCGTACGTGTGCCAGTCGGGAAGGGCGTTCAGGCCGGTCGAGAGGATTGCCTTCTACACGAACCGCGCCATTCAACCCGAAGTGCCGACGATTCTGTTGAGGCGCGATGAGGTCGTGTGGAGCGAACAAGAGGCGAATCGACTTGAAGGATCGGACGACCGGTACGACCGAAAGATCGCGAAAGTGATTCGCACGAGCAGGAACGCAGGCTGGTCCGAAGGAAGATACCAGGTATTCCTCTTGACGACACCCGGCGATAGCCGCCACAGGACGCTTCCGGCGGCGTTGCCGAACACCCGATCCGGACGTGGCTCGGCGTTCGTACAGAAGCAGAGGTACGTCGCGCTCCACAGACTCGAGATCGCGGAGACCGTTGACGATCTCTCCGTGGATCCCGCGACGATGAGCTGACTGCGAAGCTCGCTCATTCAGCCTCGGCGAACGCCTCCGGCCCCTCGGCCAGCAGCTTCGTGAAGCCCGCCTCGTCGAGGATCTGCACCCCGAGCTGCTCGGCCTTCTCGGCCTTGGACCCCGGCGCGTCACCGATCACGACGAACGCCGTCTTCTTCGAGACGCTGCCGGCGGCCTTGCCGCCGCGCACCAGGATGGCCTCCTTGGCCTCGTCGCGCGAGAAGTTCTGGAGCGAACCGGTGACCACGATCGACAGGCCCTCGAGCGTGCGCTGCACGGACTCGTCGCGTTCGTCCTCGAGGCGCACGCCCGCGGCGCGCCACTTCTCCACGATCTCGCGGTGCCAGGCGACGGTGAACCAGTCGATGACCGCCTCGGCGATCGTGCGACCGACACCGTCGACCTCCGCCAGGCGGTCCACGTCGGCCTCGGCGATGGCGTCGAGGCTGCCGAACTCCTGCGCGAGCGCCCGCGCGGCCGACGGGCCGACGTGCCGGATGGACAGGGCGACGAGCACGCGCCACAGCGGCTTGTTCTTCGCCACCGCGAGATTGGCCAGCAGGCGCTGGGCGTTCGCCGACAGCGCGCCGCCGTCGTTGGTGAACAGCGGGACCTGCAGCAGCTCCTCGGCCGTGAGCGAGAAGACATCCCCCTCGTTGTGCAGCACCGGCGAAGCGGTGAGCGCCGACGCCGCCTCGTAGCCGAGGCCCTCGATGTCGAAGCAGTTCCGCCCGGCCAGGTAGAACAGCCGCTCGCGGAGCTGGGCGGGGCAGGTCTCCGTGTTGGGGCAGCGGATGTCGGCGTCCCCCTCCTTGGAGGGGGCGAGGGTCGCGCCGCACTCGGGACAGGTGACGGGCATGACGAAGGGACGCTCGGTGCCGTCGCGCAGGTCGACTACGGGGCCGAGCACCTCCGGGATCACATCGCCGGCTTTGCGGATGGTGACCGTGTCGCCGATCAGGACGCCCTTGCGCTCCACCTCGGAGGCGTTGTGCAGCGTCGCGAACTCGACCGTGGAGCCGGCCACGGTGACCGGCGCCATGTAGGCGTACGGCGTGACCCGCCCGGTGCGACCCACGTTGACGCGGATATCGAGGAGCTTGGTCGTCACCTCCTCGGGCGGGTACTTGTAGGCGATGGCCCAGCGCGGCGCCCGGGACGTGGCGCCCAGGCGGCGCTGCAGGGAGATCTCGTCGACCTTCACCACCAGGCCGTCGATCTCGTGCTCGGGGTCGTGCCGGTGCTCGCCCCAGTAGAAGACGCGCTCGACCACCGCGTCGGCCCCCGACACCTGCTTCGTGTACTGCGAGACCGGCAGGCCCCACGCGCCGAGCGCCCGGTACGCGTCGTGCAGGCTCGACGGTGACCACTGCCCCTCGATCCGGCCGAGGCCGTGGCAGATCATGCCGAGCCTACGACGGGAGGTGATCTGCGGGTTCTTCTGCCGGAGCGATCCCGCGGCGGAGTTACGGGGGTTGGCGAAGGGCGGCTTGCCCTCGGCGACGAGCCCGGCGTTGAGCTCCTCGAAATCGGCCAGCCGGAAGAAGACCTCGCCGCGCACCTCGAGGACCTCGGGTATCGGGAACTCGTCCGACCGGGTGAGGACGTGCGGCACGTCCCGCAGGGTGCGCGCGTTGAGCGTGACGTCCTCGCCGGTACGACCGTCGCCACGGGTGGCGCCGCGCACCAGGGAGCCGTTCTCGTAGACGAGGTTGAGGGCGACGCCGTCGATCTTGAGCTCGGTGAGGAAGACGACCTCGCCCCCGACGTCCTTCTGGACGCGGGCGACCCAGTCGCGCAGCTCCCCCTCGTCGAAGACGTTGTCGAGCGACATCATCCGCTCGAGGTGGTCCACCGCCGTGAACTCGGTGGAGAAACCGCCGCCCACCAGTTTGGTGGGCGAATCGGCGACGGCGAGCTCGGGGAACGCCGTTTCCATCTCCTGGAGGCGGCGCAGCAGTGCGTCGAACTCGCCGTCGGAGAGCACCGGCGCGTCCTGCACGTAGTACCGGAACTGGTGCCCGCGCACCTCCTCCGCGAGCTCCTCCCACGCGCGGCGGTCGTCCTCGGTCAGCTCCTTCGACATGGGAGTCAGATTAGTCGAGGGCACCGACAGCTCCGCGCCGCCGATTCACCGCTCCTTCTCACGCGGAGGCTGCGCGAAGCGCAGCTCGTTGCCGGACGGGTCGATGACGGTCACCGTCGGGCCGCCGGGGCCGCCGGGGTCGAGGCCGGGCCGGGACCGGGGATGACGGTGCGCCGCCAGCTCGGCCTGCAACGCGGCGGCGTCGGCGACCGGGATCCACACGACCGAGTTCGGGCTGCCGTCGCCGAAGTGCTCCGACAGGTGCAGTACCACGCCGCCGCGGCGAACCGCGACGTACGCGGGGAGGTCCGGCTCGAACCGGTGCTCCCACTCCAGCGTGAAACCCAGGTAGGCCGTGTAGAACTCGACCGCCGCGTCCCGGTCGAACATACGCAGCACCGGCACCGCGGGCCCGCCGAACTCGGTCATGGGATCAGACTACGCACGCCGCGGGCCGTCGACCCCGCGGGCGCGATGTCCCGTTCGTGCCGATTCGCCTCCGCGCGCGCGACGCGTGCCCCATAGTCGTGCCATGAGTGACTCGAGCACGGCCCACAAGGCCATCGTCGTCGGGGCCGGGGTCGTCGGCCTGTCCACCGCCTTCAGCCTGCAACAGCGGGGTGTGGAGGTGACCGTCGTGGACCGGATCGGTCCCGCCGCGGGGGCCTCCTGGGGCAACGCCGGCTGGCTGAGCCCGGCGTTCACCATCCCCCTCCCGGAGCCGGCGCTCCTCAAGCAGGGACCGCGGGCGCTGCTCTCACCGTCGTCGCCGGTGGCACTGGCACCCTCCACCGACCCGGCGGTGGCGCGGTTCATGGCCGCGTTCGCCCTGAACTGCACGCCGCACAAGTGGGCCGATTCGATGCGGACCTATGCCACACTCAACGCCCACATCTACGACTCCTTCGAGCGGCAGATCGCCGCCGGCGTCCGCGGAGAGCTGCACGCGCACGACATGACGGTGGGCTTCGCGAGCCTCCAGGACGCCACGGGGATCCTGGACGAGCTGGCGCGCGTCTCCGCGGCCGGCCAGCAGATCGACATCACCCTCCTCGACCCCCGATCAGCGCGCGAGTACGAGCCGCACCTCACCGCGAACGTCGCTCTCGCGCTGCGACTGCGCGGACAGCGGTACCTGAACCCCGGCGCGTACGTGCAGGCGCTCGCCGACGCGGTGATCGCGGGCGGCGGAGAGCTCCGCACCGGCGTCGACGTCACGGAGGTCCGGCGCGACGGTGCCCGCGCCCGCGTGATCGGCACGGGGATCGACGAACTCACGACGCGGCGGTCCTGTGCTCCGGCGCCTGGCTACCCCGCCTCGCATCGGCGCACGGCGTGCGGATCCCCCTGTTCGCGGGACGCGGCTACAGCTGCTCGGTCCCCATCGACTCCCCGCTGCAGGGCGCGACCTACTTCCCCGCCGCGCGTGCGGCGATCACGCCCCGGCCCGACGGTGCCGACGGCCGCCCGCGCATCCGGGTGGCCGGGATCATGGAGTTCGCCGACCCCGATAAGCCGCTGAACCCCAAACGGATCCGGGTGACCAACGACGCCGTGCGGCCGCTGCTGCGCGGGATCGACTGGTCGGGCATCGACGAGCAGTGGGTGGGCTCACGCCCGCTCTCGGCCGACGGCCTGCCGCTCATCGGCGGCACCGCCACACCGGGCGTCTACGTCGGCGGCGGGCACGGAATGTGGGGGCTGACGCTCGGACCGCTCACCGGCGAGCTTCTGGCCGAACAGATCACCACGGGACGCGCACCCGCGCTCACCGCGGGACTGGACCCACTGCGGTAGCCAGCCGCTCGAGGTACCCGGTGGCCGCCTCGACACTCGAATCATCCACGGGGAAGAGCACATCGGTGACGCCCGCCGCCCCCCACCGGGCGAGGCGGTCACCGTCGGGCACGGAATCGAGGGCGACGATGCGGGGCGAGCCCGCGCGCCCGTGTTCGCGCCAGATCTCCTGCAGGCGTGCGGCCGCACTGGTGATCCCGCGGTCGCGCGGGGTGGTGATCCAGCCGTCGGCGTTCTTGGCGATCCAGGTGAAGTTCTTGTCGGTCGCGCCGGCGCCGACGAGGACCGGCAGCGCACCGGGCGGCTTGGGCCAGGTCCAGCTGGGGCCGAAGGAGACGAAGTCGCCGTCGTAGGCGGCCTCCTCGTCGCGCCACAGGGCGCGCATCGCCTCGAGGTACTCGCGGAGCATGGTGCGGCGACGCCCGGCGGGGACGCCGTGGTCGGCGAGTTCGTCGAGGTTCCAGCCGAATCCGACGCCCAGGGCGACCCGTCCGCCGGCCAGGTGGTCGACGGTGGCGATCGTCTTGGCGAGCGTGATCGGGTCGGACTGCACGGGCAGGGCCACCGCGGTCGACAGCTCGATCC
Organism: Tsukamurella sp. NPDC003166; assembly: GCF_040611135.1. NCBI lineage: Bacteria > Bacillati > Actinomycetota > Actinomycetes > Mycobacteriales > Tsukamurellaceae > Tsukamurella > Tsukamurella sp. NPDC003166. The sequence continues at coordinate 303,031 of NZ_JBEXNL010000004.1, read as the reverse complement.
GCTCGGTGACCGCGGCCGCGGCGGCCAGCGAGGTCCACGGGTCGAGCGTGCGCAGGTAGCGGTCGTCGGGCAGCTCCGCCGTGCCGGTACCCGGGTGCGCGGCGTCGCGCCGGGTGGGGATGTGGCCGTGCTCGGGTACGAAGTACGACGCGAAGCCCGCCGCCTCGATGAGCGGCGCGATCAGGTGCGGCGGCACCCCACGGTCCGACGTGAACTGGACGATGCCGACCCGGACTCCCTGTGTGATCACCCTGAAAGTAGAACACGTTCCATCGACGGGCGTGGGTATTCCGCCTACGTTGGACGCATGCCGCACCCGATCATGTTCGCCGACGACGACCCCGTCCTCGCCCGCGTCCGCGCGATCGCCCTCGCCTTCCCGGAGGCGACCGAGAAGGTCGCGCACGGCCGCCCGACCTTCCGCTGCGGCAAGATGTTCGCGATGTACGGCGGCGGCACGAAGAAGACCGAGCACCGCCCGCACGAGCAGCGGAACACGAGCGTGCTGTTCATCGCGGACCCCGCCGAGCGCACGGCTCTGGAACAGGACGAGCGGTTCTACCTGCCCGCCTACATGGCCTCGGCGGGCTGGCTGGGCCTCGACCTGACGATCGGCACCGTCGACTGGGACGAGGTGCGCGAGTTGGTCGACGCGAGCTACCGCCTGATCGCCCCGAAGCGGGCGATCGCGGCACTCGACGCGGGCGCGGACGCCTGACCGGCCTCAGATCCCCGGGCCCCGCTCCCGCAGATCGTCGACGTCCCTCATCGCCTGCCGCAGCTGCGCGAGCCAATCCTCCGTGTGCTCGCCGACGAGGCGTACGCACCATGCCAGCGCGTCGGCCCGGGACCGGGCGACGCCGGCGTCGACCAGCGTGTCGAGCACGAGCCGCTCGGGCTGCCGCAGCCGCGACATCACCGGCACCGCCTGGTGCGTGAACAGGATCGTCTCGTCGCCCGCCGTCACGCCCCACGAGACCCGCCGGCGGTAGCGCTCCTGCGCCTCGTCGGCGATCCGCATGCGCTGATCCCGCGTGTCCTCGCGGAACCGGGCGGCGCGGCCCTCGCGCTGCGCGGCGGACTGCTCCCCGTCCGTGGGCAGCGTTCCGACCACCACGATCTCGTCGCGGTCGACGGTGACCCGCGGCGCACCGTCGAACCAGTCCTCGGGGAGCCGGCCGGCGAACCAGTCCCCCGCATCCTTCGCGTCCGGCACCTCGGTGCGCGGACCTCGTCCTGCCATCATGTGCGACCTCCTCGATCGGTCCTGATTACATGATTACATGATTACTCCGAATGCATGCGGCTGTCGAGGGGAGATCGCCGAGGGCGAACGGGGGCGGGTTCGCGGGGGTCAGCGTCCGGGTTCGAGGCGCCCGCCGCGGACCACGTGGAAGTCGTACGCCGACTCGGCGTGCAGGCCGTCGTCGAGGCCGTCCGCCTCGTGCTGCGGGTCGGCGCGCAGCCCGATGGTCACCTTGAGCGCGAGCCCGATCACCAGCGTGACCGCCATCGCGTAACCGAGCACGACGATGACCGCCACGGCTTGGCGCCACAGCTGGTCCAGACCGCCGCCGTAGAGCAGGCCGTCGCGCCCCGCCGGGGCGGCGGCGCTGCCGACCAGGCCGATCATCAGCATGCCGACGACACCGCTCACGAGGTGCACGCCGACCACGTCGAGCGAATCGTCGTACCGCCACCGGTACTTGAGCTCGATCGCGTACGAGCTGATCGCACCCGCGGCGGCGCCCACCGCGAGCGCACCGATCGGGGTCACCGCCGAGCACGACGGGGTGATCGCCACCAGCCCGGCGACGACTCCCGAGGCCGCGCCGAACGAGGTCGGCTTGCCGTGCCGGACCTTCTCCACGATCAACCAGGCCACCATCGACACCGCGCCGGCGCCGAGCGTGTTCGCGACGATCAACGCCGCCGACCCGTTGGCGGCGAGCGTGGATCCCGCGTTGAAGCCGAACCAGCCGAACCACAGCAGACCCGCGCCGAGCATGACGAAGGGCAGGTTGTGCGGGCGCATCGGGTCGCGGGGCCAGCCGGCGCGCCGGCCCAGCAGCAGCGCCATGACCAGCGCCGAGGCGCCCGAGTTGATCTCCACGGCGGTGCCGCCGGCGAAGTCGATCGCCTTCAGGTGCTCGGCGATCCAGCCGCCGTGCGCGGCCGTCAGGCCCGGGATCGAGAAGACCCAGTGGGCGACGGGGAAGTAGACGAGCGTCGCCCACAGCCCCGCGAACACGAGCCACGACACGAAGCGCATGCGGTCGGCGACGGCGCCCGCGATCAGCGCGACGGTGACCATCGCGAAGCCGGCCTGGAAGGCGACGAACAGCAGCGCGGGGACGTGGCCGACCAGCGGCACGGCGCCGGAGTCGGAGCCGTCCGCAGCGAACGCCCCCAGCAGCCCGCGCAGCCCCGCGAAGGTGGTCGGATCGCCGATCACGCCGCCGCGGTCCGGCCCGAAGGTCATCGAGTAGCCGAAGACCACCCACAGCAGCCAGACCACCGGGATCGCGGTCAGGCACATCATCATCATGTTGAGGACGCTCTTGCTCCGCACCATGCCGCCGTAGAACAGGGCGAGCCCCGGCGTCATGAGGAGGACGAGCGCGAACGCGGCGAGCAGCCAGGCGGTATCTGCACCATCGACTGGTCCGGTGTGCGGGAACATCGCCGAAGTGTAGCGACCTACTCGACCGAGGACTCCGCGAGGACAGTCCGAATATCCTTGCACGCGTCCAGAATCGGGCGAATCCCGGGCGAACCGGGCGAACCGCACACGGGAGTCACCGTCGCCCGGGTCAGATCGCGGCGCGGCAGGCCGATCTCGTCGTACACGCGCAGAGCGGGCGCCGCCAGGTCGGCGGCCGAGCGCCGGCCGGGCACCGTCGGGGCCAGTCCGAGGCCGATCACCGGGCGCGACTCGACGAGCTCGCCGAATCCCTCGTAGTCGGCGGCGGCGAGGCGGGTGACGTCGACGAGCGCACCGTCGACCGGCACCCGGCGCACGACGTCCCAGACGATCGGGCCGCACAGATGAACGAGGACCGGCGCACCAGCGTCGTGAACCTCGTCGACCACCGCGGCGAGCAGCTCCGCCGCCTCGATCGCGGGGATCGCCCGCACGGGATCGAGCTTGGTCAGCGCCGGGACGGTGCCGTGCACGACCGACCACATCGACGGCTCGTCCAGCTGCAGCACGACGTCCGCACCGCATCGTCGGCGCAGATCCGCGACGTGCCGCACCAGGCCCTCCGCGAGCGAGGCCGCGATGTCGCGCATCGCCCCACGGTCGCGGGCCACCCGGTGCCCGTTCGGCAGCTCGAGGCCGGCGGCCAGCGTCAGCGGGCCCGCCACCTGCGCCTTCACCGTTCCCGAGCCGCGCCGACGAGCGACCTCGTAGGCCTCCTCGAAGGCGTCGAGGTCCCGCTCCAGGTAGTCGTCGGCGAGCCGCGCGACGCGACCGTCGGGCACGCCGATCCGATAGCCCGTGGTGGAGACGTCGAACCCGATGTCGACGAGCAGACCGGCGCTGCGGCCGATCATGTCGGCGCCGATCCCCCGGTTCGGGAGCTCGGGCAGGAAGGGCACCTCCAGCTCGCCGACGACGGTGGCCGTCGCCTCCCGCGGGTCCGTGCCCGGCACCGAGCCGATCCCCGTGACGCCGCCGACCAGCGGTGCGAGGGGATCAGACATGGGCCGCGTCGTGCGCGGTCGAGCGGATCGTGCCGGAGCCGAGCACCAGGTCGCCCTTCTCGGCGTCGACGGCGTACAGCACCGCGGCCTGGCCGGGGGCCACGCCGCGCAGCGGCTCGCGCAGGTCGAGGATCAGGCGATCGCCGTCGGCGCGCGCGGTGACCGGGGCGAGCCCGCCGTGCGCCCGGACCTGCACCATCGCGTCGACGGGGCCCTCGGGCGCCGTTCCGGAGGTCCAGACGGCACCGTCGGCGACGATGCGCGTGACGTCGAGCTGCGCGCCGCTACCGACCCGGACCTCGCCGGATTCGGCGTCGATCGCGGTGACGTACCGGGGCGCGCCGTCGGGTCCGGGGCCGGGGAGCCCCAGGCCCTTGCGCTGGCCGATGGTGAATTCGTGCACGCCCGCGTGCACGCCGAGGCGCTCCCCGGTCGCGGCATCGACGACGGCGCCGGGCCGGACCCCGATCCGGGCGCCGAGGAAGGCCTGCGTGTCGCCGGACGGGATGAAGCAGATGTCGTGGCTGTCCGGCTTGTCGGCGACGGCCAGGCCCCGGCGGGCCGCCTCCTCGCGGATGGCCGGCTTGAGGGTGTCGCCGACGGGGAACATCGCGCGGGCGAGCTGCTCCGCGGTCAGCACGGCGAGCACGTAGGACTGGTCCTTGTCGGCGTCGACGGCGCGGCGCAGCTCGCCGCCGTCCAGCCGCGCGTAGTGGCCCGTCGCGACGGCGTCGAAGCCGAGGGCGTAGGCGCGCTCGGCGAGGGCCGAGAACTTGATCTTCTCGTTGCAGCGCAGACACGGGTTCGGGGTCTCCCCCGCGGCGTAGGCGGCGACGAAGTCGTCGATCACGTCCTCGCGGAAACGATCGGCGAAGTCCCACACGTAGAACGGGATGCCGAGCACGTCGGCGGCGCGGCGGGCGTCGCCCGCGTCCTCCTTGGAGCAGCAGCCGCGGGAACCGGTACGCAGCGTTCCGGGGGCCTCGGACAGCGCGAGGTGCACGCCGACCACGTCGTGCCCCGCCTCGACGGCCCGCGCCGCCGCGACGGCCGAGTCCACGCCGCCGCTCATCGCGGCCAGGACGCGCATCAGCGCGTCCCGGCGGAGGACAGGCCCGCGGCACGGGCGCGGTCCACGACCTGGCCCAGAGCCTCGAGCACCGCGTCGACGTCGGCCTCGGTGGTCTCGGGGCCGAAGGAGAAGCGCAGCGATCCGCGGGCGGTCGCCGGGTCGGAGCCCATCGCCTCGAGGACGTGGCTGACCCGGGCGACGCCGGCGCTGCAGGCCGAACCCGTGGCGCATTCGATCCCGCGAGCGTCGAGCAGCATGAGCAGCGAGTCGCCCTCGCAGCCGGCGAAGGAGACGTGCGCGATCCCCGGCAGGGCGGGGATCCCGTGCGCGGCACCGCCGTTCGCGATCGCACCCTCGAATCGGCGGGCACCGTCCAGGAGGCGGTCGCGGAGCGCGGCGCGACGCGGCGACTCGTCGTCCATCCGGGCCACGGCCACCCGCAGCGCCGCGGCCATGCCGGCCACCCCGGCGACGTTCGGGGTGCCGGAGCGCAGGTCGCGCTCGTGGCCGCCGCCGTGCGCCAACGGCACGAGGGAGACGTTGCGGCCGATGAGCATCGCGCCGACGCCCTGCGGTCCGCCGAACTTGTGCGCCGCATTGGTCAGCGCCGCCACACCGCTGGCGTCGAAGTCGATCGGCACGTGGCCCGCCGCCTGGGTGGCGTCGGAATGCATCGGCACGCCGTCGCGGGCGCACTCGGCGGCCAGCTCGGCGATCGGCTGCAGCGTGCCCACCTCGTTGTTCGCCCACATCACGCTGACCAGGGCGACGGTGCCGGCGGCCTCGTCGAGCGCGGCCCGCAGGTCCGCGGGGTCCACCAGGCCGCGGTGGTCGACGGGCAGCAGCACGACGTGCGCGCCCTCGTGCTCGCCCAGCCACTCGACCGCGTCCAACACCGCGTGGTGCTCGATCGCGGAGGCGATCACCGTGACGGCGGCGGGATCCTCGGCGCGACGGGCCCAGTACAGGCCCTTGACCGCCAGATTCACGGCCTCGGTGCCACCACCGGTGAAGACCACCTCGGACGGTCGTGCGCCCAGGTCGCGGGCGATCGACTCGCGGGACTCCTCGAGGATGCGCCGCGCGCGCCGGCCGGAGCCGTGCTGCGAGGAGGCGTTGCCCGGACGCGCGGCGGCCTGCGCCATCGCCGCCAGCGCCTCGGGCACCATGGGGGTGTCCGCGGCGTGGTCGAGGTACACGGGGTTCTCGCGGTCGGGAGTCATCGCGTCCCAAGAATACGCGGATGACGCGCGGTAGCGTTATTCGCAGCCACACCCCTTTTCCGGGGCCTAAGCGGCGAGCGGCAGGTACGCCTCGGACTCGCAGAACTCGGCGTCGGCGAACACCGATGCCTCGGCCCGCGCGGCCAGGGCCCCGCGGCCGGCCGTCGCCCAGTCGGCCGCGGCGATCACCTCGGTGGCGTGGACGCGCACCGCGACGCCACGCGCCGCGATCACCCGGGAGAGCGTCGCGACCTCGGTGTCGGATCCGACGTACGCGGCGACGGCGCTCTGGCGCGCGCCCCGCGCGGGCCCGGGCAGCCGCATCGAGTACCGCAGCGAGACCGGCACCACGTCGGCCCGGGCATCGATCGCGGCCTGGAAGAACGCCGGCCGGAAGTCTCCCCGGTGGAATCCGCAGTAAGTCGTCCCCTCGGGGAACAACGCGACGGTCCGGCCGCTCCGGAGCAGGTCCGAAACCTGGTCGACGGTCCGTGGCAGATCGCTCAGGCGCTCGCGGCGCAGGGGGATCGCGCCGAAGGCGCGCATCAGGACGGCCACCGCCCGCACGTCGAAGATGTCCGCCTTCGCGACGAACGCCGCCGGCGCGATCGAGGCGATGGCCACGATGTCGAGCAGCGACTGGTGGTTCGCCACGACCAGCGATCGCAGCGGTACGTTTCCCACCGGTTCCACCCGCATCCCCAGCGACCACAGCATCGCGCGCGCGCCGCCGCGGATCACGACGCGGCGCGCGGTGGCACCGCAGGGGTAGGCGATCGCGAGCGCGACCGACCCCGCGATCAGGACCGAGACGAACACCGTCCAGCGGACCGCGCGGAGCCAGAACGCGGCCTCCCGGGGCTCGTCGGCGGAGCAGGCACCGTCGCACGGTGAGACCTGCTGCCAGGGGTTTCTGGGCAGCTCCCGCAGCGGAACCGGGGGAATCATGTTCTAGAGACTCCCCGCCGCCTGCTGCAGCCGTTCCAGGTAGCGCACGTTGAACCGGGTGCGGTCGATGATCATCGGGAAGTCGGCGACGTCGAAGACCGGATCGAAGCTCGGCGCACCGAGGATCTCGGCGTTCATCCGCAGGTAGCCGGTGACGAGCGGCGGGAAGGTCCGGCGCGAGGCGGGCTCGGCGGTGATCTCCTCGACGGTGTTGTGCGGCGTGACGACCCACGGGGAGCGGTGCTTGGCATCTACCAGCTCGCGCACCGCGCGGACCGTCGCGCCGCGCTCGTACCCCTCGTACTGCATCGGGACGCTGACGGCGCCCATCGCGTAGCGGATGCCGCGCAGGTCGCTGTAGGCGAGCAGGCCCGCCCACATGAGGCACAGGACGCCGCCGGTGCGGTGATCGGCGTGCACGCAGGCGCGTCCCATCTCCAGGGTCTCCGGGCGGATGTGGTCGAGGGCGCCGAGGTCGAACTCCGTCGCCAGGTACAGACCGCCGGCGGCGATCGCGCCCGGGGGCGGGAGGATGCGGTAGCAGCCGACGATCTTCTCGCTCGGCTTGTGGCGGATGATCAGGTGGTCGCAGAACTCGTCGAAGCGGTCGGCGTCGCGGCCGTCGGTGACGCCGGCCATCGAGGCCTCGAAGCCGGGCTCCGAGCCGAAGACCTCGAAGCGCAGTCGCTGCACGGTCTCGATGTCGTCGTCGCGAGTGGTGAGTACGACCTCGTACTCGGCACCGTCGATCAATGTCTCTGAGGCCGGGCTCCGGCCGATGACCAGTGTTGCCATGCGCTCACAGTGGGCGCGCGAGACGACGGGGCGGTGAACCGCGACCGAGCGGGTCGGTGAACCCTTGCCGAACGAGGGTGAATTCCGGGCTACGCCCCGGTGCTACAGCACCGGCGGAGGGGTGTTCGAGGGCATCGCCGCCAGGTAGTCGGCGGCCTCGGCGAACTGCAGCGAGTCGATCGCGCCGCCCAGCGGCAGCTCGGGCTCGACCGGCTCGATCACGCGCTCGGCCGCCAGCAGGTCGGCGACGGTGCGGTGCTCGGCCACCGCGCGCAGTTGGGACCAGGTGGGCGGGAGCAGGAAGCAGCGGCCCGCGGAGAAGTCCGCGAGCGCCTGCGCGGCGGTCCGCCAGCCGGCCTCCTCGACCTCGCTCGTGCGGTCGTCGGCGCGCTGCCCCGCCGGGAGGGCGGCGAGGAAGAACCGGGTGTCGTAGCGACGCTTCTCGTTCTTCGGCGTGATCCAGTGCGCGAGCGGCCGCAGCAGATCGGCGCGGAGCACAAGCCCCTCGTCGCGGAGGAATTGCGCGAGCGAGATCTCCTTGGCCTCGAGCCGTTCCCGGGCCGGAGCGAGTGCCGCAGCGTCGGGAACGGCACCGTCGGCCCCGGTGACCAGCAGGACACCGCACTCCTCGAAGGTCTCGCGCACAGCGGCGCACACCAGCTGCCGGCCATCGCGCTCGGAGGCGTCGAAACGTTCGGCCCACCACGACGCCGCGGGCCCCTCCCAGGCCAAGTCGGCGTCGCCGTCGCGGGGATCGACGCCGCCGCCCGGGAACACCGTCATCCCGCCCGCGAAGGCCATCTGCTGCACGCGGCGCTGCAGGAACACCTCGATCCCGTCCGCACCGTCGCGGACCAGGACGACCGTGGCCGCGTCCCTCGGGACCGGCAGGGCGGGATTCTCGGCGTGGGAGGTCATTCGGTCACCGTAGCGGACGCCGCGGCGGCACCGGCCGACTCAACCGAGTTCGAGCGCGCGGTCGAGGTCCGTGTTGCACGAGCGGGTGTCCCGGAGCAGCGCGTCGACGGCGTCCTGGCCGGTCACGGCGTGGATCGCGGCGTCGACCGCGCGGAGGTAGGCGCACTCGTATCCCGCGCCGTAGTCGTTCGCGGCGGCGGCGAGATGGTCGCGGGACGGGACCGGAGCCGCGACGGGAGCCATGAGGCCCTCGAGGATCCTCAAGTACAGGTCGCCGACATCGCCGCCGTTCGCAACGGGTAGCGCGAGGTCGCCCGCGGTGATCTCGGAGAGGGAGGCGGCGAGGTCCCGGGCCGCGTGGCGCAGTGCTGAGGTGTCCATGATCCCCCGTAGGTTCGTGTCGAGAGCGTGAAGCAGTTCATGCACCACGGTAGACGATATTGATCTACCGCGGTAGATCAATAGGAGGTTCACGTGCCGGACGCACCGCCGAGCGGACCCGACCTGGCCGCGCTGCTCGCCCGCCTGTTCCCCCGCCTGATGGCGCTCGAAGAGCCGATCCTCGCCGCGGCACGGGTCACGATGTGGGAGTACGCGATCCTCAGCGAACTGGTCTCGGAGACCGCGATCTCCCAGGTCGAGCTGTCCCGGCGCACCGGGCGCGACACGACCAGGCTCGGGAAGCACGTCGCCGCCCTCGAGGCGCGCGGGCTCGTCTCCCGCGACCGCGCCGCGGACGGGCGGCAGCGGACCGTCGGGCTGACCGACGAGGGACGGGCCGTGCAGGCGCGGGCGAAGCGGGCGATCCGCGCCGCCGAGGACGAGCTCGTCGCGGCATCCCTCTCCCCCGCCGAGGCCGGCGACCTTCGCCGCATGCTCGCCGAACTGGCGGGCTGACGGCCCGCCGTCAGGGCGCCGGCGTGAGGGTCCGGAGGAAGCGGATGAGCCCGGTGAGCCGCTCGACGGTGGCGCGCTCGGGGTCGATCAATCGCAGGCACAACAGTTCCCGCGCCGTGGCCTGGACGACCCGGGCCAGGTAGTCGGGGTCGGGCACGCCGGGGAACACCTCGCGCAGGCTCGCCTCCATGAACGCGCGAACCTGCTCCTGAGACTCGGCGAGCCGCTCGTGCAGCGCCGGCGGAGCGCCCTCCGGCGGGATCAGGAACAGCCGCCACGCCGCGGGATGCTCGTCGACGGCTCGGAGCGCACCCTCGAACGCCGAGACGAACGGATCGTTGCCCGACTCGGGAGCCACGTCCGCCACGGCCCGCGCGTACTGCTCGCCGATCCGCGCTGATTCACGGTCGATCAGCGCGACGAAGAGCCCGGCGAGGTCACCGAAGTGCTGATACAGCACGGGCCTGGTGACCCCTGCACCGTCGGCGATCCGGCGTGGGGTGGCCGCATGGAAACCCTCCGCGTCGACGATGTCATGCGCGACGTCGAGGATCTGTTCGCGCCGCTCATCGGCGCTCATACGAGTGCGGGTCATGCTCTTGACAGGCTAACCGACAACCTGTCATCGTCGAACTTACAGAGTGAAAGTTCAGGAGGAGTCGATGGCCCCGCACTACCCCGCACTCGCCGAACGGGTCCGCACCCAAGCCGTGCTGCAACCCGCGCTCTACGGAGACGTCGACTTCCGCGCCACCCCGTATCGGCACACCGCCGACCCCGGAACGCGGTCGACGCTGCACCCGCGCATGGGACGACGGGCCGTGACGCTCGACGACGAACGCCTCGTCGAGTTGATCGGGATCACCACTCTCCTCGGCGATGTCGTCGCCGACCCGTACGCCGCACTCGAGCCTCGGTACGGCACGAGGGCACTCGTCGCCATGGTGCGGCGCGCCTGCGCGGAGGGAGTGGATGCGGTGCCCGAGGCCCCCGACGAGCTCCGGGCGTTCCTCGCCGCGATGGAGGCCCCACCCGCGTGGCTCGACATGGAGCTCGTCGAGGAGGGAGCACGACTCGCCCGCGTCGGCGCCGCACTGACCTCGCCGTTCATCACCCGCGGCGTGTTCCTCGCAACCTTCCTCAACACCTATGCCGCACTGCCGATGTCGCTCACCGGAGCGTTGTCCGGCAAACGAGCGGCGCGGCGGATCAACGAGACGGCGAACTTCTTCGCCATCACCACACTGCCGGGCGCACTCGACCGTCGCGGCGAGGGCTTCGAAGCAGCGGCGATGGTGCGTCTGATGCACTCGATGGTCCGCTACCACGCGCTCACCCGGCCCGGCGCATGGAACCGCGAGGTGTACGGGATCCCGATTCCGCAGATCGACCAGATGCCGGCCGGTACCGTCGGCAGCTACCTCCTCGCGCTCAAGGCCCGGCGGCGGGGTCGCGACTTCGACGCGTCCGAGCGCGCGATCATCGAGTTCAACCGCTATCGCTGCTTCCTCCTGGGGCTGCCCGAGGAACTGTTGCCCACCACCGCCAAGGGAATCATCGGGATCTTCCACGGTCGCGCGGCCCTGCTTCGGGACGACTTCGACGACGCGACCTGTGGGGCGCTCGTCCGATCGTCGATGGACGCGTACCTCCGGCCGCACCGCACCCCGTTCGATCTCGCCGCGAGTCGCGTCGAGAAGGCCTGGAGCAAGACATCGTTCGCGATCGCCTTCTGCGGAGGTAGGCCCACCAACGCGGCCCGGATGGGCGTCGATTTCACGCCCGGCGACATGGCACTGGTCGCCGTGACCGCCCCGTTCATCATCGGCCGGACCATCGGTGCCGAGATCGGAGTACGGAGTCCGCGCCTTCGTCAGGCCGTGGACCGGTACCTCACACGGCTGATCCGGCGCCGCCTCGCCACCTACGGACACCCCGAGTTCGTGTCCGACGGTGCGACCTACGCACGAGCCTGATCCGTTCGAATTCGTATGACGCACTCGATCATTCGAGCATATCGTGCAATGGACGCACGGATGCGCCCAGGCCGGGATCGTTGCGGGTGGTGGTGTGGGATTCTCGGGTGGCGATCAGTGGCCGCCGTGGGGCGCTGCGGACGAACCGGCGGGCACAGCGGGCGCGGATGACGACGGCATCGACATCCCGGGCATGCCGGGCATCTCCAGCCGGGTGGGCGCGGTCTGCCCCGTCCCGGCGACGACGAACTGGCCCATCATCCCCTTGTCCTCGTGGAAGAGCAGGTGGCAGTGGTACATGTAGGGCATCGTCAGGTCGGTGTAGTCGGTGAACCGCATGGCGAGCGAACACGCGTCGCCCGGCGCGAGGTAGACGGTGTCCTTCCACCCGCGCAGGTGTGCCGGCGGGTTCTTCCCATTGAACGCGGTGATCTGGAACTGCACGTCGTGGACGTGGAAGTTGTGCGGCCAGTTGTCCTTGTTGCGCACCGTCCACACCTCGGTGGTGTCGATGACCGGCGCCAGGTCGATGCGGCTCATGTCCATCCGCTCGCCGTTGATCATGTACCACTGCAGATCGAAGGACCGCGATGCGGGAGCCGGCGCCGTCGCACCCGCCGCGAGTAGGGCGACCGTGCTCAGGGTGCGCGGGACCGGACCGGCGCCCGCCTCGAGGATGTCGGCACCCACGAGTTCCAGGACGTCCAGGGTGTCGTCCTGGCCGTACTGGCGGGCGATCCCGCCCGACATCCTGCCGCGCTGGGAGATCGGGTACGAGCGCAGCATCGTGCGCTCCCCCGCGGTCACGGTGACGACGATCTCCGCCCGCTCGCCCGGGCTGAGCATGAGCCGGTCCGTCGACACCGGAGCCGCGAGCAGCCCACCGTCGGAGGCGATCATCTCGAATCGCCGCCCGTCGGCGAAGCCGAACTCGAAGCAGCGCGCCGACGCCCCGTTGAGCAGGCGCAGCCGCATCCGCCCGCGCCGCGCGAGCAGGCTCGCGTCCGCGACGCCGTTGGTGATCACCGTGGGCCCGAGGAGGCCGGTCCCGCCCGGCTCCGTCTCGTCCAATTCGCCGTCGGGCGTGAACTTCCGGTCCTGTACGACGACGGGGACGTCGTCGACGCCGTATTCGGACGGCAGGTCCATACGGTCCTGCTGGTCGTCGTCGACGAGGAAGAAGCCGGAGAGCCCGCGGTACAAGTGCTTCTCGGTGACGCCGTGGGGGTGGGGGTGGTACCAGAGCGTCGCGGCCCGCTGGCGCACCGTCCATTCCGCGTTCCACGTGCCGCCCGGTTCGACCATCTGGTGCGGGCCGCCATCGGCGCGGGCCGGGACGTGCATGCCGTGCCAGTGCACGCTCGTCGCCTCCGTGAGGCGGTTGCGCACCGTGACCGCGACCTTCTCGCCGTCCCGGGCGCGCAGCGTGGGGCCGAGGATGTCGCCGTTGAAACCCCAGGTGGCGCTCCGCTTCCCGGCCACGATCTCCGAACCACCCGCCTGCGCGGTGAGTTCGAAGCGGCGCACGCCGTCGGCGCCCACCACGGACCGCGCCAGCGGCGGGACGGGCAGGGCACGACGCCCGCCCGGCAGCGACGGCGCCGCCGGCGCGGCAGGAGTGCGACACGCGGTGAGCGCGGCACCGGCGAGGGGCGCGGCGATCAGGGCGGAGAGGAAGGTCCGGCGGGTACTGCCGACGACGGCTCGTGGCCGCTCGGCGATGTCGTTGATCATGCCTTCCAGCGTCGTCGGCGGCCGCGCCGTGCGACTCCGCCCTTCGGACGGGCTTTCCGGGAACCGGACTGGCCGGGAGGGGGTTGACATCGGTCGACGCCGGAGGTACAGACGCAGGTCGCAGCTTTCCGGTAGGCCCGACGGTGCCGTACGGTGCTGCCATGTCGCGCACCAGTTGGACCGTCGGCGTACGGGTCGCTCCCCTGGTGGTGGTGCCCGTACTGCTCGCAGTCAGCGTGTACCCCGGACGCTTCCACGCCTCCCCCGCGTACATCGCCGGATCGATGCTGGCCGCCGGGCTGTTCGCCCTCGGGGGCCGCGCTCCGTTCGCCGTCTCGCTCGCCCTGTCCGTGCTCTGCGGATGGCTGCTGTCCGTCGAGGCGTGGGGGCCGGCCGGACTGGTCCCGTACCTCGCCGCGCTGGCCCTCGCCGAACTCGCGGCGTCGCAACGGCCCCGGTGGCAGGTCGCCGCGGCGACCGCGGTCTGGGCCGCGTCCTATGTCATCGGCTCGATTCTCGACGACCAGCAGCACACCCTGATCCGCGTGCTCGCCGAGACGCTGAGCTTCGTCGGCCTACCCGTCGTGGGCGGACTGTACATGCGAGAGCGGTTCACCCAGGCCGAACGTGAACGACGGGAACTCGAACTCGAAGCGCTGCACGCCCGCCGGGACGAGCGGGCCGCCCTCGCGCGGGAGCTGCACGACCTCATGGCCCACCACATGTCGGCCATCTCGCTGCGGGTGGGCGTGGCGCGCACCGTCTACGCCGGGATCGATCCGGGCCTCGACGAGGTCCTGGCGGACATCCACGGCACCGCCACCGACTCCCTCGCCGACATCCGGCGGCTCCTGGCCGCGATGCGTGAACGGGATCCATTGGCGGACCGGACGATCGACGACACCGCCACCGAGATCCGCCGGGCCGCCGAACGCACCGGCGACGCCGGATTCGACGTGCGGGCCGTGATCGGCCTGGGCGACGACGAGCCCGCGGCGATCGACGCGCTCACACTGGTGCGGGTGGTCCAGGAGTCGCTCACGAACGTCATGAAACACGCGCCCCGCGGCGCGGAGGTCACCGTCGACGTGGGCAGGTCCGACGGTGCCTGGCGGGCCCGGGTGGCGAGTCCCCTTCCCGCGCAGGCGCAGCTCGGGCACGGCTACGGCCTGACCGGGATGGCCGAGCGTGCGGAACTCGCCGGCGGAAGCATCACCGCGGGCCCCGAGGGCGATCAGTGGGTCGTCGCGCTCACCCTGCCGACGCGCACGGCCTGACGCTGGGTCGGCCCGCACTGCCTTCGCCCCATGCAACGGGTGTCAACAGTCACGGCAAGGTCGGACTGCTCGCACCATGCAGGTCTCCGCTTGGGCGTGTACATGCAGGTCAAGCGGGCGCCACGGTCAGTAGGTGTGTTTACGATGTGTGTAACGATCGGTACTGCTCGCACCTCCATATCGTCGCGACTGCTCCCGCGTGAACGCGCGTTCTTGCCTCGGCGGTGGTCCCAGGTACCGTGCCGATTGCCGAACCGATCCCGGACGCGCTAAACTAGACACAATCGTTCGGCCCGCACCAGGATTCCTGGGAGCGGGCCGGATCTCTTTCGGTAAGGTCCGGAGCCATGCCCCGCCCTCCTAAGCCGTGGCTGTCACTCGAAGCGCAGATCGCGCTACTCCGCAGCCGTGGCATGGAAGTCGCCGACCCCGATACTGCGAAACAGCAGCTCGCGGCTGTCGGATACTACCGGCTCAGCGGATACTGGTACCCATACCGTCGGCCCGACCCGACTGGTGAGACTCGGCGACTGAGCGAGTTCAACGCCGGCACGAGCTTCGCCGAGATCACAGACCTGTACACTTTCGACCGCCACCTCAAGTCGGACGTTCTCAGCGGTATCGAGCAAATCGAGGTAGCTGCCCGCAGCCGTATCGGCCACCTGCTCGGTGAGATCGGCCCCATGGCCCACACCGATGCCAACAACTTCCGACCGGCATTCGACCACACAGCCTGGTGGAGAACCGTCACGAGCCGAATCGGGCGGGCACGTGGCAGTGACGAGTTCGTCGATCACCACTACAGCACCTACGGCGGACAGATTCCGATCTGGGTTCTCACCGATCTCCTCGACTTCTCTGATCTGTCCAAGCTGTACGCCGGAATGCGCTCCGCGGACCAGAAAACCATCGCCGACTGGTTCCGGGTCACCATCGGTCCGGACGCCTCGAAGACCGCGCGGCAGAAGTGGGCCAAGCATCCCCCGCTGGCCAACTGGCTCGAACACCTGACGGTCGTCCGGAACATCTGCGCTCACCACGGACGGCTATGGAACCGTCAACTGCCACCAATCGGCGCTTCACAACGAATCCGACACCTCCCCGTCTTCGACGGACTGCCCGAGGACCAGACTCAGGTCGAGCGCATCTACGGCACCATCTGCATCACCGCGTACCTACTCGACGCTGTCGCGCCCGGCAACTCGTGGCGCGACGAGATTGACACCCTCGTCACCTCCTCGTTCGCAAAGATCACGCACCGTCGCCCGTCCGAAATGGGCGTCCCAAACGCACTTTCGGGCGGGCTGCAGGACGGCACGGGCGCGCCGGGCTGATAGATACCCCTCGAGGTGTCCTTAGCGACTTGCCCCCAACGAGACTCCCATGACCCACGGCGAGGTCGCGCTGTCGACCTCAGCCCCGGGCGGCGAAGCGCGACAGCTCGACCCGCGAGCCGGCACCGGTCTTCTGCCGGAGATTCGCGATATGGGCCTTCACGGTCGACTCGGCCACGTGCAACCGGCGCGCGATGGCCGCGTTGCCCAGTCCCTCGGCGACGAGCGCCAGCACCTCGGTCTCGCGATCGGTGAACGGCACGGCGGGTTGCGCCGCCGGCGCCGCGGACGCCGACCGGGCGCGGAGGGCATCGTCGAGCACCCGGCGCGCGGGGCCG
This sequence comes from Tsukamurella sp. NPDC003166, assembly GCF_040611135.1. Taxonomy (NCBI): domain Bacteria; kingdom Bacillati; phylum Actinomycetota; class Actinomycetes; order Mycobacteriales; family Tsukamurellaceae; genus Tsukamurella; species Tsukamurella sp. NPDC003166. The sequence continues at coordinate 286,811 of NZ_JBEXNL010000004.1, read as the reverse complement.
GGCGACATGGGTACCTCCCCGCCCAGCGCGCGCCGCAGGCCGTCGAGAAGCGCCTCCGGGGCGATGTCCTTGACCAGGAACCCGACCGCGCCGGCGGCGAGAGCCGGGTACATGTGCTCGTCGTCGTCGAAGGTCGTCAGCACCACGATCCGTGCGGCCGGGTCGGCGGCGATGATCTGCTCGATGCCCCGGACCCCGTCGACGCCGGGCATCCGCAGGTCCATGAGCACGACGTCCGGCGCGAGCTCGCGATAGGCGCGGGCGGCCTCGTCGCCGTTGGTGGCCTCGCCCGCGACGCTGAAGTCGGGCGCCGCGGTGAGCAGCATCGTGAGGCCGTCGCGGATCAGACGCTGGTCGTCGACGATCAACACGCTGCTGGTCACGGACCGATCCTAGACCGGCATGTGCCACGCCGACGGATTCAGCCGCGCTCCTCGCGGACCGCCCGCTCGATCCGCTCCCCGATCCCCTCGTCGATGTTGCGCCAGTACTCGAAGGCCCGCTCCAGGACGGGCTCGGTGACTCCATCGAAAAGATGACCGGAGACGTTGGACACCAGCCGCTCCCGCTGCCCGTCGTCCATCACGTCCCGCACCAGCGCACCGGCCTGGGACCAGTCGTCGTCCTCGAGGTGCGCCACGTACGCGGACCGGATCAGCTCCCCGTCGGCTGCCCACTGCGGCTCGGGCGGCCCCGGGTAGTCGGCGACCGGACCGCCCTTCGAGTTCGGCGCGTACACCGGGTCGTGGACGGGATCGATCCGCATCGCGCCGTCCTTGGAGTAACTGCGGACCTCGTTGCGCGGCTTGTTCACCGGAATCTGCTTGTAGTTCACACCCAACCGGGCCCGGTGCGCGTCCGCGTACGCGAAGACGCGCCCGAGCAGCATTCTGTCCGGGCTGAATCCGATGCCCGGGACCACATTGCTGGGCTCGAACGCGGCTTGCTCGATCTGGCTGTGATTGTCGGTCGGGTTGGTGTGCAGGGTCATCCGGCCCACCTCGCGCAACGGGTAGTCGGCGTGCGGCCACACCTTCGTCAGGTCGAACGGGTTGAACCGGTAGCCCTCCGCGTCCGCGAAGGGCATCAGCTGAACCTTGAGCGTCCACCTGGGACCGTCCCCGCGGGCGATGGCGTCGAACAGATCCCGTACGTGGAAGTCGCCGTCCGCACCCGCCAGGCGATCCGCCTCGTCCTGCGTCAACGTCTCGACGCCCTGGTCGGAGACGAAATGGTACTTCACCCAGTGCTTGACGCCGTCCGCATTGACCCACAGGTAGGTGTGCGAGCTGTAGCCGTTCATGTGTCGCCACGACGCGGGGATCCCGCGATCACCCATGAGCCACGTGACCTGGTGCGCGGATTCCGGGGACAGTGTCCAGAAATCCCACTGCATGTCGTGGTCACGGAGGTTGCTGTCCGCGCGGCGCTTCTGGGACCGGATGAAGTGCTGGAACTTCATCGGGTCCTTGATGAAGAACACGGGAGTGTTGTTCCCGACCATGTCGTACACCCCCTCGGAGGTGTAGAACTTCAGCGCGAAGCCGCGCGGGTCGCGCCAGGTGTCGGGGCTGCCGCGCTCTCCGGCCACCGTCGAGAACCTGGCCATCATCTCCGTCTTCGCGCCCGGCGCGAACACCGCGGCGCAGGTGAACTCGGAGACATCGGCCGTGGTCTCGAAGGTGCCGAAGGCGCCGCTGCCCTTCGCGTGCGGCTGCCGTTCGGGGATGCGCTCCCGGTTGAACTGCGCCATCTGCTCGATCAGGTAGTGGTCGTGCAGGGCGATCGTCCCGGCACCGCCCACCGTCAACGAGTACTCGTCGCTGCCGGCCGGGGCACCCGAATCGGATGTCGTGAAGTTCGCGTTCTCGGACATGACTGTTCTCCTCCGCGTATGTGGTTGTCGTTCAGGACTCTTCACGCCCATCGGGCTGTACGACGGGCGGAATCGCTGTCCTCTCCCCACGGTGGCGAACACGAGCGAGCCCCGCCCGGAAGGTTCCGGACGGGGCTCGTCGAAAGGGTGGAGCGAGACTCAGCCCTTGTGCGCCTTGACGGCCTCGGTGAGCTGCGGGGCGACGTCGAACAGGTCGCCCACGATGCCGTAGTCGGCGATCTCGAAGATCGGGGCCTCTTCGTCCTTGTTGACGGCCACGATGGTCTTGCTGGTCTGCATGCCGGCGCGGTGCTGGATGGCACCCGAGATGCCCAGGGCGATGTACAGCTGCGGCGACACGGTCTTGCCGGTCTGGCCGACCTGGAACTGACCCGGGTAGAAGCCCGAGTCGACGGCGGCGCGCGAGGCGCCGACAGCGGCACCCAGCGAGTCGGCGAGCTCCTCGACGACCGAGAACTTCTCGGCCGAACCCACGCCACGGCCACCCGAGACGACGATCGTCGCCTCGGTGAGCTCCGGACGGTTGCCGCCCTGGATCGGCTGCTTCGCGGTGATCTTCACCGCGTTCTCCGCCTCGGCCGGGACCGCGACGTCGACGATCTCACCGGCACCGGCGACACCGTCGGCCTCGATGGCACCCGGGCGCAGCGAGGCGACCGGGGTGTCGCCACCGGCGGTGGCGTCGACGGTGAACGCGCCACCGAAGATCGAGTGGGTGGCGGCGCCACCCGGACCGAAGGCGATCACGTCGGCGACCAGGCCGGAGCCGAGGCGCGCGGCGACGCGACCGGCCACCTCCTTGCCCTCGAACGTGGCCGCGGTGAGGACCGCTGCCGCGCCCTGGCTCTCGGCGAGCTCGGCGAGCACGCCGACCTTCGGGGTCACCAGGTAGGCGTCGGCCTCGGCCGACTCCGCGCGGTAGATCTTGGCGGCACCGGCGGCCTTGAGCTGCTCGGCGATCGCGTCGGTGGTGCCGGGGGCACCCACGACGACGGCGGCCGGCTCACCCAGGGCCTTGGCGGCGGTCAGCAGCTCGGCCGTGACCTTCTTGAGCTTCCCGTCGACCTGCTCGACGAGGACGAGTACGTCTGCCATAACGGCTTCTCTCCTTAAGAGTGGGGGACGAGGGACTTAGATGATCTTCTGGCCGATGAGGAACTGCGCGACCTTGCCGCCGCCGTCACCCTCGTCGACGACCTTCTCGCCCGCCTGCTTGGCCGGCTTCGGCGTCACGCCCGAGACCGTGGTGCCGGCGTTCGCAGCGCCGACCTCGTCGAGCTCCACGCCGATCTCCGCGAGGGAGAGCACGTTGATCTCCTTCTTCTTCGCGGCCATGATGCCCTTGAAGGAGGGGAAGCGCGGCTCGTTGATCTTCTCGTTGACCGACACGATGGCCGGCAGCGACGCCTCGAGCTCGAAGATGCCCTCGTCGGTCTCGCGCTCGCCCTTGATCGAGTCGCCCTCGACGGTGAGCTTGCGCATGTGCGTGAGCTGGGGCAGGCCCAGGTACTCCGCGAGGATGGCCGGCACGGCGCCGACGCGACCGTCGGTGGCCTCGTTGCCGGCGATGACGAGCTCGACGCCCTCGATGGTGCCCAGCGCGCGAGCGATGACCCACGAGGTCTGAATGGCGTCCGAGCCGTGCATGGCGTCGTCCTGCACGTGGACGGCCTTGTCGGCGCCCATGGACAGGGCCTTGCGGATCGCGTCGGTCGCGCTCGCGGGGCCGACGGTCAGCACGGTGACCTCGCCGCCGTTGGCCTCCTTGATCTGGAGCGCCTCCTCCACGGCCTTCTCGTTGATCTCGTCCAAGTACGGGTCGATCGACCGGTCGAGGGCGAAATCATCGGCGAGCTTGCGCTCGGAACCCGTGTCGGGAACCTGCTTGATCAGTACGACTACGTTCGTCATTGGTCTTCGTCGACCTCCTGGATCATCGGATACTCGTAGGGCACATTCTCACACTGCCGGGCGGACACGGAAATCCCGCCCCACCACAGTGAAGCGACTCGAACGTAGCACCGCCTCGAAACACTGTTTAACTGCAGAGTAAGTTACCGCGAAGTAACTGTCCATGTGGGCTGGCCCACGGCACTGCGACGACTAGGCTGGGAAGAATGTGTGACCCGCTGCCCCTGACCGGCGAGCGAACCGTCCCCGGGATCCCCGAGGAGAACTACTGGTTCCGCCGGCACGAGATCGCGTACCTCGCGATCGTCGACCGTTACGCCGGGAAGTCGGTCTTCGAGGCCGGCAGCGGCGAGGGCTACGGCGCCGCCATGCTCGCCGACGGCGGCGCGAGCGTCACCGCGCTGGACTACGACGAGTCGGCGGTCGCGCACGTCCGCGCCGCCTATCCGACGGTGACCATGCTGCACGGCAACCTCGCCGAGCTCCCGCTGGACGACGCCTCGGTGGACGCCGTCGTCAACTTCCAGGTGATCGAGCATCTCTGGGATCAGCCCCAGTTCCTCCGCGAGGTCGCGCGGATCCTGCGCCCCGGCGGCGAGCTGGCCATCTCCACGCCCAACCGGGTCACCTTCTCCCCCGGCCGCGACACCCCGCTCAACCCGTTCCACACCCGCGAGCTCAACTCCGCCGAGCTCGTCGAGTTGCTCGAGGAGGCCGGGTTCGAGGTGACCGAGAAGCTCGGCGTCTACCACGGCGCCCGCCTGGCCGAGCTGGACCGCCGCCACGGCGGCAGCTTCATCGACGCGCAGATCGAGCGGTCGCTCGCCGGCGAGCCCTGGCCGGCGGAACTCTCGAACGACGTCGCGGCCGTCGCGGCCCAGGACTTCGACCTGCGCTCCGACGAGCCCGACAGTCTCGACCTGTTCTTCTACGCCCGGAAGCCCGGAGCGTGAGCGCACCGTCGGGCAGCCCGACGGTGGCCGGCCGCGAGCCCGGCATGATCGCGTTCGTCCTGCACTCGCACCTCCCCTGGCTCGCCCACCACGGCGCGTGGCCCGTCGGCGAGGAATGGCTGTACCAGTCCTGGGCCGCGTCGTACCTGCGGATGACCGAGATGCTCGACCGCCTCGCGGACGAGGGGCGTACCGACCAGCTCACCCTCGGCGTGACCCCGGTGCTCGCCGCGCAGCTCGACGATCCCTACTGCCTCGAGGCCATGCACCACTACCTCGGCAACTGGCAGCTCCGCGCGCACGAGGCGGCGCTCTCGGGCCGTCCCTCCTCGGCCGAACTCGGCGCCCGCGAGCACCGGAACTCCGCGCACGCCCTCGAGCTCTTCGAAACCCGCTGGCGCCACGGCGGCACCCCGGTCCTGCGGCGCCTGGCCGACGCGGGCACCGTCGAACTGCTGGGCGGGCCCCTGGCGCACCCGTTCCAGCCCCTGCTGCACCCGCGGCTGCGGGAGCTGTCGCTGCGGGAGGGCCTCGCCTACGGCCGGGCCCGGCTCGGCTCCCCCGCGCTGACCGGGATCTGGGCGCCGGAGTGCGCCTACAAGCCCGGCATGGAGACCGGGTACGAGGCTGCGGGCGTCACGCACTTCATGGTGGACGGCCCCACGCTCGGCGGCGACACGGCACTCGCGCGCCCCGTCGGCGACTCGTCCGTCCTCGCCTTCGGGCGCGACCTGCCCGTGAGCTACCGCGTGTGGTCACCCAAGTCCGGCTACCCGGGGCACGCCGCCTACCGCGACTTCTACGCCCACGACCACGCCACGGGCCTCAAACCGAGCCGGGTGACGGGCAAGAACGTCGCGGAGGCCGACAAGGCGCCCTACGATCCCGATCGGGCCGACGCCGCGATCGACCGGCACGTCGCCGACTTCGTCGACACCGTCGTGGCCCGCGTGCGGTCCGAGAGCGCGCGGATCGGCCGGGACGCCCTGGTGGTGGCCGCATTCGACACGGAGCTCTTCGGGCACTGGTGGTACGAGGGCCCGATCTGGCTCGAGCGCGTGTTGCGCGCCCTCCCCGAAGCCGGTGTCCGGGTGGGCACGCTGCGCTCCGCCGCGGAGGCCGGATACGTGGGCGCGCCGCGCGAGATCCCGGCCAGCTCGTGGGGCTCGGGCAAGGACTGGCACGTGTGGGACGGCCCGCAGGTGCGCGAGTTCGTCGAGCTCAACGAGGAGATCACCACGACGGTGCTTCGCGTCCTCGACAAGCGGGCCGGGCGGACCCGCGACATCGTGAGCGACCAGGTGCTGCAGGAGGCGCTGATGTGCCTGCAGTCGGACTGGCCGTTCATGGTCTCCAAGGACACCGCCGCCGGCTACGCCCGCGACCGCGCCTACAAGCACGCCCACGCCCTGCGGGAGATCGCCGAGGCCGCCGAACGCGGAGACGAGGCCCGCGCCGTCGCGCTGGCGCGCGCCTGGCGCCGCGCCGACGACCCTTTCCCCGGGCTCGACGCCCGGCGCCTGCCCGCGCCGCTGGGAGGGTTCTGACATGCGCGTCCTGCTCGTCTCCTGGGAGTACCCGCCGGTCGTCGTCGGCGGCCTCGGCCGGCACGTCCACCACCTGGCGCTGCAGCTGCGCGACCAGGGGCACGACGTGGTCGTGGTCTCCCGGCAGCCCACCGGCACCGACCCGCGCAGCCACCCCACCTCGGACACCGTGGTCGACGGCATCCGCGTGATCATGGCCGCCGAGGACCCCCTGGCCCTGGACTTCGGCACGGACATGATGCCGTGGGTGCTGTCCATGGGGCACTCGATGCTGCGCGCGGGGCTACGCCTGGCCGGGTACAACCCGACCGCGGGCGAGGACGCCCTGCACGGCGCGGGCACCGTCGGGCGGCCCTGGGTGCCCGACGTCGTGCACGCCCACGACTGGCTCGCGGCCCACGCGGCCGTCGGGCTCGCCGAGGCCTTCGACACGCCGCTCGTCGCCACGATCCACGCCACCGAGGCCGGCCGGCACAGCGGCTGGGTGTCCGGCCCGGTGAACCGGCAGGTGCACTCCACCGAGTGGTGGCTCGCCAACGAGGCCGACGCGGTGATCACCTGCTCGCGATCGATGTCCGACGAGGTCGGCCGGCTGTTCGGGCCCGGGCTCGCCCAGCTGCACACCATCGCGAACGGCATCGACTCGTCGCTGTGGCCGTTCCGGGACCGGTCCTCGGCCGCGCGGTCCGGGGCCCGACGGGGCGCCCCCCGCCTGCTGTACGTCGGCCGGCTGGAGTACGAGAAGGGCGTGCAGGACCTCGTCGCCGCCCTGGCCCGGGTGCGCCGCACACACCCCGGGACCACGCTGACGGTGGCCGGCGACGGCACGCAGGCGGCGTGGCTGCGTGAGGTCGCGCGCGAGCACCGCGTGCTGCGCGCGGTCGAGTTCACCGGCGCCCTCGACCACGAGGAACTCGTCGCGCAGCTGCACTCGGCCGACGCCCTCGTGATCCCGTCGCGCTACGAGCCCTTCGGCATCGTCGCCCTCGAGGGTGCCGCGACCGGCATCCCCGTCATCGCCACCACCGCGGGCGGACTCGCCGACTTCGTCCGCACCGGCGAAACGGGCGTGTCCGTCGAACCCGCCGATGTGCCGGGCCTGACCGCGGCGATCCGCGAGGTTCTCGACGATCCGGCCGCGGCGCACCGTCGGGCCGCCGCAGCGCGCGCCGAGGTCGAGGAGTTGACCTGGGACGCCGTGGCGCGCGAGACCGCGCAGGTCTACCTCGCCGCGAAGCGCCGGCCGCGCACGCCGCTCGGGCGGCGCGTGATCGACGAGCGGCCGCTCCCCGAGCGGGACCCCACCAACCCGGTGTAGGCGCGTCTCCGGCGGATCGACGTACTGACCAGCAAAAGATGCACGATCGAAAACCTTGTGGCACCGTCGATTCATGACCCCTTTACCAGTGGTCGCCCGCCGCAACTTCGTTCGATTCACGGTGGCATGATCGCCCAGACGGGCGTACCATGAAGGTATGGCCATACCGGAGGCATTACGCAGTCTACCTGGGGAATTACTCCCCCAGGGGCTCGCTGATGTTTCCGGCGAGCGTGGCGTTTCGGAGGTTCTGTTCGAGCATCGACGGTTCGAGGGTGTGGCGTACTGCCGCACGATGACGGGCCTGTACGCGCTGCAGCGCGTGATGTACGCCGATGACGAAGCGGAGTATCTCGCAACTGAAGGGGCGTTGGCGTACAGCGATATGGTGGCGGCGCGGCGTCGGCTCAACGCGGCGGAATCGGCGCTCAAAGCACAGGTAATGATGCTGCTGCGCGTCGGGCCCGCCGCCGCCGAACACGCGATCGCAACCGCGATCGGGCTGGTCGAACGCACCCCACGGCTGCTCGCACTGGTCGGGGAGAACGCGCTGTCCCCGAAAGCAGCGGAAACCGCGCTGGGACGCGCGCGGGTTCTCACCGACCCGCAGGCGCGACAGTTCGACGAAACACTCGCCGAACGACTCTCCAGGGAGCTGGAAGTGCTATCGCTGCCCGCATTGCGGGAAGCGGCGGACCTGATCACGAAGCAACTGGACCCCGACGCGGCAGAGAAACGTCGACGGTTGGCCGAGCAGGACCGGCGGATCACATTCCGACCGGAAGCCGACGGAATGGGCGCGGTGTTCGCCATGCTGCCCGCAGCCGAGCAGCAGGAGCTGCGCGCGCGGGTGGAGCACATCGCGACGACGGTGTGTGATGACGACCCCAGGTCGGTGCCGCAACGCCAGTCCGACGGGTTCATGCAACTGCTACGCGGGTACTCCACGCTGGGGTGTGAATGCGAATCCGAGGGGTGCCGTTACCAGCGTGCCTGCTACGCGGGGGAACCCGACGCCGACGGTGTCATCACCCGGTTCATCACGATGATCAACGTGGTCCTCAACGAACGTGACCTCCCCACCCCCGCGGTGCCTGCCGTCGACACCACCGCCGCTGCTGCTGACGCTGCCGAGCCCACCGCAGATGCTGCTGCCGTGGACCAGGCCGAGGAGCCCGAGGGTGAGCCCGCCCGCGATACCGCCGCCGGGCGGGCCGCTGAGGGCGGGGGTCTGGGGTACCTGATCGGATACGGGCCGATCACCGCAGACCACGCACGGGAACTCGTCGCCCGCGACGATGCCAGAATCCGGCCGTTCGGGCAACGAATCCCGGACGAAGAGATCTCCGGCGAGGTGATCCCCGGCATCGAGGACGCCGATGAGGGGGTCTCCGATTCGGCCGACTTCGACGGCCAGGACATCCCCGCCGAGGAGTCGAACGACCTCGCCGCTGCCGCCGACTCCGACTCCAACTCCAACGCTGGCTTCGGTGGTGGGGCCGCGCGGTGGGGACGACCGTTCCCGCCCGGCGTGATCGACATCCAGTGGGGCCGCGAGTGGAAGCAGATCGTTCGCCACCTCCAAACCCCCGACCATTCCGACCCCGACGATCCTGGACCGGATGATTCCGACCCCGACGATCCTGGACCGGATGATTCCGACCCCGACGATCCTGGGCCTCATGGTCCCGATTCCGGTGGTCCCCGGTCGGGTGGTCCCCGGTCGGGTGGCCACGATGGTCCCGGGCCAGGTGACGGCGGCCCGAGTGAAGGCGGCCCGGTTGATGGCACGGGAGGCGGTCCCGGTCGCCCCGACGGTCTCGATCCCGGTCCCGCGGGCCCACTCGCCGACCGCGGTCCCGGTCGCGTGGATCCGCCCATCGACCGGGTGCGTCCGAACCTGGCCCGTGCGCACGGCACGCGGGGTTACCGACCGACCGCGGACCTACGCCGCTATCTACGGCTGATCTACCCGCGGTGCGTGTTCGCGTACTGCAACCGGCCCGCCGCACGCGCCCAGCTCGATCACGGCACCGAGTTCGACCACCACGACCCCACCGCCGGAGGGCAGACCACCGCCGACAGCATGCAACCGCTGTGCATCGAACACCACCACGTCAAGACCCGCGGCGAATGGGTCGACGCCCGACTGCCCGACGGCCGAATCCTCTGGACCGCACCCGACCAACGCCGCTACATCGTCGACCCCACGAGCACCGTCCTAGCTCTGTTCCCCGACCTGGCCCGCATCGACTGGACCCGCCCCGAGAGCGGGGACCAGGGTGCCGGTCGGGGGCGGGGTCAGGACCGGGATGGCTCGCCGCAGCCCGGCGGACTCACTCGCCTGCAACGCGAACACGCCCGCCGACAACAACTCCGCGAGCAGTACGCCGACGCCGCCGCCCAGGACATCGCCCTCGCCGACGCCGCGAAACGCGCCGAAAGCACCGTCGAACAGCGGATCACCGCAGCCCTGGGCGCCCCACCCGCGCCGCCGCCCCGGCCCTCGGATGACGCCCCACCGCCCTTCTGACACCCACTGGGACGCGACGACCTACGCGACGAACGCCCTATCGCCTGGTCAGCGCCGTCAGATCCAGTCTGACCGGGTGCCCTGCGACATTCAGCACCTGGACGCCCGCGAACTCCCCATGACTTCGACCTCGGCGAGCGGCGCCAATCGGCGCGGCAGATCCTCCTCCAAGCAGGCCGGCAACCGGTGCAGCGCGCGCTGATGAAAGGCGTATCCCCTGGGTGACAGGGTGCGCCCGCTCGACGACCTCGATCTTCAGTCGCTCGTCCTCGGGAAGCTCACACCGCTCGTCGAAGGTGTACAAACGATCGCTCATCACCGGCATCGTCATGATCTCCCCCTCGCCTTGCGACGTCACTGCAGGGTTGCACGGCCCACTGACGAGTTCAGGTCGTCGGTGGGCGCACCGCGTGGATCATTCTGCGGGCAGTCCGCGGGCCTCGGCCTTCTTGCGCTCGATGTCGGCGAGGGCGCGCTCGAGCTCGGCGCGCTCGGCGATCGACGCCTCCCACATGTCCTTGCGGTTCTTGACCACGCGCGCGGGCGATCCGACGGCGATCGAGTAGGGCGGGATCTCGCCGCGGACCACGGCATGCGCGCCGAGGACCGTGCCGTGCCCGATGAGGGTGTTGCGCGTGACCGTGACCTTCGTGCCGACCCAGGTGTCGCCGCCGATCCGGACGGGGCCCTTGACGATGCCCTGGTCCTTGATGGGGATGTTGATGTCGTCCATCTTGTGGTCGAAGTCGCAGATGTAGCACCAGTCCGCGACGAGCGACGCCGGGCCGAACTCGATGTCGAGGTAGCAGTTGACCACGTTGTCGCGACCGAAGACCGATTTGTCGCCGATGCGCAGCGAGCCCTCGTGGCAGCGGATCTTGTTCGAGTCGCCGATGTGCACCCACCGGCCGATCTCCATCCGGCCGAGGCCCGGCGTCGCGTGGATCTCGACGTTCTTGCCGAGGAAGACCATGCCCTTGAGCACGATGTGCGGGTTGGCCAGCCGGAACTTCAGCAGACGGAAGTACCGCACCAGGTACCACGGCGTGTACGCCTTGTTCTTGAGTACCCAGCGCAACGACGCGGGCGTCAGGAACCGCGCCTGCTGATCGGCCTGCCGGGCGTGCCGCCACCGCGATCGATACGGGGCGTTCCACATGCTCGTCATGCCCGCGAGCCTATCCGGCGGGTGCGCCCCGCAGGTCCGGTACGCCTCCCGCGCTAGTCTGTGGGGCGGCCGGACGTCCGAGGCACAGGTCGAGCAGAGGAGACACATGCGGTTGGGTAGGCGCGCGCGCACGCTGGGCGCGACGGTGGCCGCCGCAGCGGTCCTGGCCTCGTGCACGCCGGACACCACCTGGGTGTACGCGGACGATTCCGCCGCCTGGCCCGGCATGTACGGCGACTCCCGCAACAACTCCTACGCCGACCGGGACGCCGCGTCGTCGCTCGTCCCGGCCTGGACCCGCGACCTCGCCGGCCCCAACACGGCGGCGCCGGCCATCTCCAATCGCGGTGTCCTGTCCGTGACCGCCCGCACCGACGCCGGGTGCACCACCTTCAGCCTCGAGCTCACCGTGGGCCGCAAGACCTACTGCCGGCGCGACGCCGCGGGCGCCGACCTGCAGGCACCCGTCGTGGACCAATTCGAGTACACCTACCTCGGCGTCCCCGGCTGGCTCTACAGCTTCAACCCCGACAATCAGGTCCGCTGGCGCTACCCCACGGCGGGCACGCCCCTGTGGATCAAGCTCGCGGGCGACAACACCGTCCTCGCGGTCACGCACCTCGGGCAGATGGTGCTCGTCGACTCGCACGACGGGACCGCCGCCGGCGCCGCGATCGGCCTGCTCCCGGAGGTCTCCGCCAACGACAACGGCGGCGGGATCGCGGACTGTGCGACCAACGGGCCCGGTTGCCCCGTCTCCGGGCCGCCCGCCGTCGACACGAGCGCCGAGCGCGCGTACGTCGTCGTCGGCGGAACGAACGGCGCACCGTCGAAGGTGACGGCGGTCGACTACGGCAAGACCGGAAGCAGGCACGACCTGCGCTACGCGTGGGAGCGCAAGGACCTGCCCGACGGTGCCGTCGGCTCGCCCGCGCTCTCGGCGGACCGGTCCACGCTGTACGTGAACCTGCGGGGCAAGAAGCTGGCCGCGCTCGACGCGAAGACCGGCGCCACGAAGTGGACCCACGACCTCGGGTACCAGAACACGCTGCCCCCGTCGGTCTCGCCGGACGGGACCATCATCACGGCCGCGCCCGGCCTGCAGCGCGCATCGTTCATCGCACTGCAGGACGAGGGGAGCAGCGCCCGCGAGGTGTTCAAACGCACCGACGTGGCGATGATCTCCCCGGCGACGCAGATCCGCGGCGGCATCGGTTACGCGGTCGTCCGGTCCTGGGCGGGCGTGCAGTCGCAGCTCATCGAGTTCCGCACGGACACCGGCACGACGCTGCGCACCTTCGACCTGCCGGACTCGGTCAAGTCCGCCTCGGGCGTCTCGATCGGGCCCGACGGTGAGCTGGTCACCGTCGGCAACGACGGCACCGTCTACGCCTTCACCTCCGGTCGCCGGACCGGCGACAGCGTCGCCAAGAACTGACGCGCCCCGCGACGGGCTACGCTGGGCCCATGGTCCGGCAGCCCCTCACCCCCGAACAGATCGCCGCGGGTCGGCGCCTCGGGGCTCGGCTGCGCACGGCCCGCGGCGCCCGCAGGCCCGACGAGGTGGCGCGCGCGGCCGGGATCTCGCCGGAGACGCTGCGCAAGATCGAGACCGGCCGGATGGCGACCCCCGCGTTCGGCACCGTCGTCGCGCTGGCGGCTGTGCTCGGCGAACCCCTGGACGGGCTGGCGGCGGAATACCTCGACGCGGAGCGGTTCAGCCCCACCGGTTAGCGCGTGGTATTTTAATACCATGATGGAGCTCAAAACCCCCGCCGAGATCGCGAAGATGCGCACCACCGGCATCTTCATCGCCGAGCTCCTCGAGGAGCTGACCACGATGGCCGAGCCCGGGATGAACCTCATGGAGCTCGAGTACCGCGCGCGGACGATGATCGAGGACCGCGGCGCCGCCTCCTGCTACTGGGACTACGCGCCGTCCTTCGGCAGCGGCCCGTTCCGCAACGTGACCTGCCTGTCGGTCAACGACGCCTGCCTGCACGGACTTCCGTACGAGTACGTCTTCGAGGACGGCGACCTGCTCACCGTGGACATCGCGGTGTCGATCGACGGCTGGGTCGCGGACGCCGCCCGCAGCGTGAGCGTGGGCACGGCGCGCGAGGAGGACACGCGGCTCATCCGGGCCACGCGCGAGGCGCTCGATGCCGCGATCGACCACATGCGCCCGGGTACCAAGCTGGGCACGGTCTCCGCGGCGATCGGCGAGGTGGCGAAGGCGTACGGCTACCCGGTGAACACGCAGTTCGGCGGCCACGGCCTGGGCCGGACGATGCACGAGGACCCGCACGTGCCGAACACCGGCAAAGCCCGCAAGGGCATGCTCCTGCAGACGGGGACGACGCTGGCGCTGGAGCCCTGGTTCTGCGCCACCACCGACAAGATCGTCTTCGATCCGGACGGCTGGACCCTGCGCTCCGCCGACGGTTCCCGCGCCGCGCACAGCGAGCACACCGTCGCGATCACCGAGGACGGTCCGCTGGTCCTCACCGCCCCCGCGTAGCCGCTCCCCGCCGAGCGCCGACGACACCCCCACTCCGCCCGACCCCGCGGCATGCCGCGGGGTGCGCCTGCGCGCCCTCTGCACCCATAAGTCATCCAGTGTTGACTTCGTCGCGCCGACTCCCTTGCATTGAAGTCATCAGTTGGTGACTTCAGGGAGGGCGCGTGGCGAACACGGGACGGACGGGGCGGCGCCCCGGCAAGTCGGACACTCGCGCGGAGATCCTGGCGCAGGCGCGGACCTTGTTCGCCGAACGCGGCTATCCGGACACATCGGTCCGCGCGATCGCTGCGGCCGCGGGGGTCGACGCGGCCCTGGTACACCGCTTCTTCGGCACGAAGGAACAGCTCTTCCACGCCTGCCTCGTCGTCCCGTTCGACCCCACGGCGATGTTCCACGAGATAGCCGCGCACGGCCCGGACGAGACGTCCGTTCGCCTGGTCCGCGGATTCCTGGCGCTGTGGGACTCGCCGGAGACCGGCCCAGCGCTCACCGGATTCTTCCGCCGGGCACTCGCCGAACCGGAGACCTCGGCCGCGTCGCGCGACTTCTCGAGCAGCGCCGCCGTGACGACCGCCGCGGCGGCGCGGGCCCTCCTACCCGGAGCCTCGGAGGCCGAGGCCCAGCGGCGGCTGAGCCTGGTGCTGTCGCAGATCTTCGGCCTGCTCACCACACGCCGACTCCTCGGCATCGAACCGCTGACCAGCTGGGACGCTGACGACCTGGCCGCGGCAGTCGCCCCGGCGATCACCCACTACCTGTACGGCGAACTGCCGCCCGAGAAGGAGAACGACCAATGACCGAGCTGATCCACTGGTGGCTCTCCGTGTGGCTGTGGGTCACGACCGCGATCGGTATCGCGTTCGTGGTGCACATCGCGCGAAAGTGGAACACCTGGGGCTGGGGTGATCGCCTCACCTCGATCACCGTCGTCTGGCTCGTGGCCCATGTGTGGGAGGAGTGGGTGCTGCCGGGCGGCTTCCACTTCATCTACAACGGCGACTCGGCGAACCCCGACCGGTATCCGATGAGCGAGCTGACCGACATGGTCACCAACTTCGGGCTCATCGTGATCCCCATGCTCATGCTGCTGCGGTGGGGCGCGCGCACCGTCGGGCCGATCGCGGCGATGTTCTTCTGCCTTCTCGAGGTCGGGGCGCACATCCAGCTGGCGTTCCGCTCGCTCGACGAGTTCGGCGACCGTGGCCAGACCCTCTGGTACGCGCCGGGTCTGGTGACCGCGCTGATCGGCTACCTGCCACTGCTGATCGCCCTGATCGTGTACCTCGTGAGGACCAGGCCGCGCCCCACGTGGAAGCAGTGGATCGCCGGCTTCCTGATGTTCGCCGCGTTCATCGCGGTGTTCATCTTCGGCGCCGAGTCGCTGCTCAAGGACCCGAACTCGCCGTACCCGTACCCGAATCACGGCTACTACGATCAGTTCGTCGGGAAGTAGCGCGTGTCGGGGCACCGTGGCTGCGCCGGTATCGACACGATGGCCGCGCATCGTCGGGTCATCCGATCGGATGAATCCGGTGCCGTCCCGCCCCACCTGGAAAGCCCCGCTCGTACGATCCGCTCATGACCGCTCGACGCTCGTCCACGACCTTCGCGCTGACGACCGCTCTGCTCGCAGCGTCCGTCGCGGGATGCGGCGCGAGCAGCGGCTCGACCGCGCCACAGACGGATGACGAGAAGATCTCCGCGCTCTACGCGAAGTTCTACGACGCGCTGCAGAACAAGGACGACGCGAAGTTCCTCCAACTCGTCTGCCCGCTGGTACGGCCGGACATCAAGCCCTCCGACTGGTACCGCGACGCGGCGAGGATCCCCAAGCCCGCAACGACGGTGTCCGAGAGCTACATACCCACCACCGCGACCACCGCGGCCCCCGGCGCCTCACAGTGGCGACGCATCACCAGCGTCGGCGGCGAGAAGCTCCAGATCCGCATCGCCAAGCTCGACGCGGACTGGTACGTCTGCGAGACCTGATCCCCACCGCCCGCCGGCCGCGAGGACCGGTCGCGCCTCAGCGCTGAGCGCCGATGAGCACCCGAGCGGCCTCCCGCGCACCGTCGACCACGCCGTCCGGGCCGAGGATGGCGGCGGTGGTGAGCGCTCCCTCAGTGAGCAGGCCGATCTGGATCGCGACGCGCTCGGGCAGCCCGGCCTCGGCGACCAGCGCCGACAGTTCGTCCTGGTAGCAGGCCTTGTTGTGCACGGCGGCGTCGGCGACGGTCGGTGATGTCGCGCCCAGCTCGCCGTAGCTGTTGATGAAGGAGCAGCCGCGGAAGTCGTTCTCCGCGAACATCTCGTCCAGCCAGTCGAAGACGGCGAGCACCCGCTCCTCCGGGGCGACCGCCCGGTCGACGTACTTGTGCAGTCCGTCGGTCCAGCGCCGGTCGCGAATGCTCAGCACCTCGGCGACGAGTGCATCCTTCGAGGGGAAGAGCTTGTAGATCGCCTTGAGCGACACCCCCGCGGCGGTGCGGATCTCGTCCATCCCGACGGCCTGGATCCCCTTACCGTAGAAGAGCTTCTCCGCAGCCTCCAGAACCGTCGCCCGCTGCTGGTCCGCATCCATCTTTCCACCACCCCTTGACACGAGAACGATCGTTCCCCTACGGTAGCACTCAGCGCGAGAACGAACGTTCTCCGCAAGAGTCGAGAAGGAGCAGATCATGAGTAGGACCGTCCTCGAGCCCGCCGCCCAGGCCTTCGCCGACGCCACCGCCAACCCGCCCTACCTGTTCGACCTCGGCCCGGCCGAGGGGCGCAAGACCGTCGACGACGTGCAGTCCGACGAGGGAGTCGCGCTCCCCGAGGTCGACGAGGAGTGGATCACCGTGGCCGGCGGCCCGACCGGCGAGGTGCGCACCCGCATCGTCCGCCCCAAGGGCGCCACCGGCGTGCTGCCCGTCATCTTCTACATCCACGGCGCCGGCTGGGTGTTCGGCAACGCGCACACCCACGATCGCCTCGTCCGCGAGCTGGCCGTCGGCACCGGCGCGGCCGTCGTCTTCCCCGAGTACGACCTCTCCCCCGAGGCGCGGTACCCGATCGCCATCGAGCAGAACTACGCCGTCGCGCAGTGGGTCGTGAACTCCGGCGCCGAGAAGAAGCTCGACGGCACCCGGATCGCCGTCTCGGGCGACTCCGTCGGCGGCGACATGGCGGCCGTCCTCGCCCTGCAGGCCAAGGCCCGCGGGGATGTGAAGCTGGCCGCGCAGGTCCTGCTGTACCCGGTCGTGGACGCGGACTTCGAGACCGGCTCGTACCACGAGTTCGCCGAGGGCTACTTCCTGCGCCGCGACGCGATGCAGTGGTTCTGGGACCAGTACACGACCGACGAGGCGCAGCGCGCCGAGATCTTCGCCTCGCCGCTGAACGCGACCGTCGAGCAACTGCAGGATCTGCCGCCCGCCACCGTCATCACCGCCGAAGCGGACGTCCTGCGGGACGGCGGCGAGGCCTACGTCACCAAGCTGCGCGAGGCGGGCAACCAGGTGACCGCCGTGCGCATCGGCGGGGTCATCCACGACTTCATGATGCTCAACGCCCTGCGCGAGACCCACGGTGCGCAGGCCGGATTCGACCTCGCGATCAGCGCGCTGCGCCGCGCTCTCATCGCGTGAGCCTCGCCTGAGTCACCGCCGGAACACCGGCTCCAGCCGAGTCAGCGCCTCCTCGATCTCGGCGGTCGCGCCGGCGAAGCTGAGGCGGATGAACCGATCACCCCGGGCCGTGTCGAAGTCCAGGCCCGGGGTGATCGCGACCCCGGTCTCGTCCAGAACCCTTGCACACCAGGCCAGCGAGTCGTCGGTGAGGTGACCGATGTCGGCGTACACGTAGAAGGCACCGTCGGGCGGCGCGACCTCGGTCACCCCCAGCTCCCGCAGCCCGGCGAGCACGATCTCACGGTTCCGCGCGTACCCGGCCACGTGCCCGTCGAGCTCCTCGCGTGCCTCGTCGGAGAACGCCGCGATGGCGGCGTACTGGCTGATCGCGGGCGGGCAGATCGTCATGTTCGCGGTGAGCCGCTCGACGGGCCGCCGCAGGTACTCGGGCAGCAACATCCAGCCCAAGCGCCAACCCGTCATCGCGAAGTACTTCGACACCGAGCCCATCACCACCTGTTCGCGGGAGAACTCCCACGCGCACGAGGTGGGTCGCCCGTAGCTGACGCCGTGATAGATCTCGTCGGAGATGAGCAGCGTGCCGTGCGCCTCGCACCAGCGCGCCAGGCCCGCGAGCTCCGACGGTGCCAGGATCGTCCCGGTCGGGTTCGCCGGGCTCGCGACGATGAGCCCCTTCGGTGGCTCGGGGAGCGCTTCGAGCATCGCCACCGTCGGCTGGTAGCGGGTGTCCGCCCCGCAGTCCAGCTCGACGATCTCACAGCCCAACGCCTTCAACGTGTTCCGGTACGCGGGGTAGCCGGGTCGCGCCATGACGACGGTGTCCCCCGCGTCGAAGGCGGCGAGGAAGATCAGCGTGAACGCGCCCGACGAGCCGGTGGTGACGGCCACCGCCTCCGGCGGGACGGCCAGCCCGTAGGCGCGGCCGTAGTGCGCGGCGATGGTCTCCCGCAGGGGCGCGATCCCCAGCGACTCGGTGTAGCCGAGCGGCCCGGCATCGAGCGCCGCGTGCGCCGCGGCGAGCACCGGCTTCGGCGCCCCCGCGCTCGGCTGGCCCGCCGCCAGCGAGATCACGTTGCCGTGCGTCTCCCGGCGCCGCGCCGCAGCGGCGAGCACGTCCATGACGTGGAACATCTCGACATCGGAGCGCTGCGATTCCTGCATGCGGTCCATGGTGTCACCCCGGACGAGCACGGCCGGAACCGATCGCCGCCCCCGTGCGTCCAATTGATGAGGAGGTGGAGCGATGCCTGCGCAGGCGTGGGTCACGTTGGCGGTCGGGATGTTCGCCGCGATCGGTGTGCTGATCTCGTGGCGGCAGAAGGTCGACGCCGATCGCCGGGCCGAGTGGTGGCGACGGGTCAGCTGGGCGTTCGAGCAGGTGCTCAGCGGCGACAGTAATCGCGAATCATTCGGCTGGGAGGTTCTCGTGCGTCTCAGAGACTCGAAACTGGCGACACCGGAGGACAAGGTGATGTTCCAGTCCCTTGCCGACCGCTGGATCGTCGGCGATGATGTGGGCACGACCGTAGACGGAGGGACGCTGTGAACGAGCCGACCGAGGTGGCGCGGCAGCGCGCGCGTGACGCCTACTGGCGGACGGTGGCGCGACGAACGGCAGCACACCTCGCCCAGGACCTGAGCAAGGAGACCGGCGTCCCCATCAGCGCGGCTGTGCAGCGCGTTCTCGACGAAGAGGCCCTCGAGAACGCGAAGACCGCCTGATCAGCGCGTCGGCCGCGTCAGGAACGCAGTCACCTCGCGGCCGATCCGCGTGATCACCACCGTCATCGGCTGCGAGCCCTGCAGCTTGAGACGTTTGCGCAGCACGTCGGGATCCACGCCGGCCCCGCGGGTGAGGATCTCCACCGAGCCCACATCGCGGCGGCGCAGCTCCGCGCGCAGTGTCTTGTCCGTGAACTTCGCGACATCGAGGATCTCGAAGCCGCGCTCCCCCTCCGGCACCGCATCGCCCGTCAGATAGGCGATGTGCGGGTCCAGCTGCCAGAGCCCGTGCCGCGCAGCGTAATGCCGGACCAGCCCGGCGCGGATGACGGCACCGTCGGGCTCGATCAGATACTTCCCCGCAGGCTCCGCGGGCACGTCGTGCGCGTCGGACGAGAACACCTCGTAGCCGCCCCCGCCGGCGCGGAGCACCGTCGCCCTGGTCAGCCCGGGGACGGCGACGGGCCCGGACCAGAGGCAGGCCTCGCGGACTCCGCCGTCGAGGGAGACGACCTCGACCTCGCCGTCGAAACCGTCCCGGCGCAGGGCGTCGTAGTCGATGCCGGGCGCCGTCTTCACCGCCAGGGACCGGCCGGCGTAGGCGGCGCGCAGGGCCGAGAGCGCGGGCGACATCTGTTCCGGGTCGACGATGCGCCGCCCGCCGGCCCGGCGCGCGGGGTCGGCGATGACGACATCGGCCGTCGAGGTCGGCGTGAGCGCGTCGGCGACGAACACCAGGGCGCGCGGCACGTTGTGCGCGGCCATCCGCGCACGCAGTGGGTCCAGGTCGCTGCCCACCACGCGCGGGCACACCTGCACCAGCGCACGCAGTTCCGCGCCGATCGAGCAGGTCACGTCGTGCACCGACAGCCACGCCAGGCGGCGGGCGCGGTGCTCCGCGACCGCCGACGGGGTGGCCTGCTGCACCGCTTCGTCGGTGAGCAGCCAGGTCCCGATCTCACTGACGTCGCCGAATTTGCCAGCCGCACGGCGGCGGGCTCGCACCTGCTCGATGACCGCCGGGGCGTGCGGCCCCGCGAGGCCGCGCACCGTCGCCACATCCGACAGCAGGGACGCGTCCGTCAGGGCGAGACGGTCCGCCGCGGCCACGGCCGCGGCACCGTCGGCCGTGCGGAGATAGGCGAGATCGGCCCCGTCCAACTCGACGCGACCGGGCTACTCGGGCTTGGTGCCGGTGATGGCCAGGTTGTAGAAGAACTTGCGCGGCACCACGCGGCGCAGCACGTTCTCGTCGAGCGCGGACAGCTTCTTCCAGCCGCCGAACGCGAACCCCGCCCAGCCGAAGCCGAGCTTCTCCGGGGGCACCGCCGCCTCGAAGGTACGCACCGGCCACCCCAGGAAGGCTGCGGTGAACTCGTCGGTGGTGGCCTTGACCTCGACGGCGCCGGCGCGGGCCGCCATGGCCTCCATGTCGTCGGGATCGAAGGTGTGGATGTCGACCACGGCCTCGAGCGCCGCGGCGCGCGAGGACTCGTCGAGCTCGGCCTGCGGGCGGCGCCAGTCCGCGAGGAAGGGCAGCTTCGTCGCGTTGGTGGTGATGCCCCAGGTGATGCGGCCGAGCCAGCGCGCGTAGAAGTCACCGATCGTCGTGGGCTCGCCCGCGAAGACGAACCGGCCGCCCGGCTTGAGCACGCGCAGCACCTCGCGCAGCGACTGCTCCACGTCGGGGATGTGGTGCAGCACCGCGTGGCCGACGACCAGGTCGAAGGTGTTGTCCTCGTACGGGATGGTCTCGGCGTCGGCGACGCGACCGTCGACGGTGTGGCCGAGGGCCTCACCGTTGCGGAGGGCCACCTTCACCATCCCGGGCGAGAGGTCGGTGACCGAGCCGGTCTCCGCGACGCCCGCCGACAGGAGGTTGAGCAGGAAGAAGCCGGTGCCGCAGCCCAGTTCCAGGGCCCGGCCGTAGGGCTTCTCGTTGTTCCCGCCGGTGGCGGCCTCGAAGCGGTCGCGGGCGTAGTCGATGCACCGCTCGTCGAAGCTGATGTGCCACTTCTCGTCGTACGTCTCGGCTTCCCAGTCGTGGTAGAGCACCTGGGCGAGCTTCGTATCGGAGAACGCGGCCGCAACCTCGTCCGCGGTGGCGTGCGGGTTGGGGGCCGGCTGCTGGTCGGTCATGGAGGCCTTTCGCGAAGATTGTTCCCGTCAGGTTACCGCCCGGTCAGTTCACCGCCAACCCGCGTGATGAGAACAGGTTCTCCCCGCTGCCCTCCGTGCCGTGCTCCCGCGGCCACGCCGCCGCTCGCGCCCGGCAGGGCCGCTCTCGTGGCTACCTACCCACGAACTCCGCCTTGCCCGGACCGTTCTCGATGAACGAGGTCATGCCGATGGTCCGGTCCTCGGTGGCGAACAGGCCGGCGAACAGGTGCCGCTCGATCGCCAGGCCCGTGTTCAGGTCGGTGTCGAGGCCCTGGTCGATGGCCTGCTTCGCGGCCCGCAGCGCCTGCGAGGCGGCGCCCGAGAACTGCTTCGCCCAGGTCAGCGCGGCGTTGTAGACCTCATCGGGCGCGACGACCTCGTCGACGAGACCGATCTGCAGCGCCTCGTCGGCGCCGACGAACCGGCCCGTGAAGACCATGTCCTTGGCCTTCGCCGGACCCACCAGGCGGGCGAGCCGCTGCGTGCCGCCGCCACCGGGGATCACGCCGAGCAGGATCTCCGGCACGCCCACCTTGGCGTTGTCGCCGACGATCCGGCGGTCGGCGCCCAGCGCCACCTCGAGGCCGCCGCCCAGCGCGTACCCGGTGATGGCGGCGACGGTCGGCTTGGTGATCGACGCGATCGCCGACAGACCGCTCTGCAGCAGCGCGATGGCCTCGCTCATGTCCGTGTAGCCCATCGCCTGCATCTCCTTGATGTCCGCGCCGGCGGCGAACACCTTCGGGCCGCCGTACACGACGACGGCCTTGATGTCGTCGCGGCGGTTCACCTCGGCGGCGAGCGCCAGGAGCTCGGTCTGGACCTGCGAGTTGATCGCGTTCATCGGCGGCCGATTCAGGCGGATGGTGCCGATGCCGGGGTGCTCGTCGGAGGTCTCCAGGGTCACGAATTCAGTCATGACCCAAGAGGTTACCGGGTGCCGGAAAATTTAGTTGGACGTCCACGTAAATCCGGCGGGCGCGACGGTCAGTCGATCGTCGAGCCCGCGGCGTACTCCGCCCAGCCCGGGAATCGTCGCTCCTCGCGCGTCATCCCGTCGACGATGGCGACGGGCGTCAGGTCCGCCGCCTCGGCGGCCCAGCCCAGCACGTCCTCCACGGTGTCGAACGGCAGCAACTGGAACAGCTGGGAGTAGGTGGGCGCCATGAGCTTGTTGCGTCCCGCGAGCCACGCGTCGATCACGGCCTGCGGCGCGTGCCAGCCCGCCGACACCGCCTCCGTGGTCACGCACCGCGCCTCCTGCCCGGCGGGCAGGGCCGCGAGGTAGAACATCGTGTCGTAGCGGCGGGACCGCCCGGGCGGGGTCACCCACCGCGACAGCGGCACCAGCGCGTCCGGGTCGACGCGGACGCCGCACTCCTCCTGCGTCTCCCGCGCCGCGGTCACCGTCAGATCCCCGTCGTCCGACGGCTCGATGCCGCCGCCCGGGAACACCGTCACGTCGGGCGCGAACTCCATCCCGCTCGCCCGGGTCTGCACGAAGACCTCCAGGCCCGACGGTGCCGTCCGCAGCAGCAGGACCGTGGCCGCGGGGCGGATGGGGACGTCCGGGAGAGAGCGAGGGTGGTGGGCACCTTCACCACGGCCGCCCGTCGACGATGCGGCACCGTCGTCATGGCCCTGCGCAGACACCGCGCCCTCCGTGCGGCGGGCCTCCGCCGCCTCGTCGCCACTCATGCCTGCAGCCTCCTCCGGCCGGGACGCGACGCTCTGCGTGCGAAGTAGCGGCCGTCCACCTCGTCGAGCAGGATCCGCTGGCTGAAGGTCTCCGAGAGCACCTCGGCCGTGAGCACGTCACCGATGAGCCCCTGCGCGACGACGCCGCCCTCTTTGAGCAGCAGGGCGTGGGTGAACCCCGGCGGGATCTCCTCGACGTGGTGCGTCACGAGTACCGTGGCGGGCGCATCCGGATCCTGCGCGAGCGTATCGAGCCGGGCGACCAGTTCCTCGCGTCCCCCGAGGTCCAGGCCTGCGGCCGGCTCGTCGAGCAGCATGAGCTCCGGATCGGTCATGAGGGCCCGGGAGATGAGCACGCGCTTGCGCTCGCCCTCCGACAGCGTGCCGAAGCGACGGTTCGCGAGGTGCTCGGCGCCCATGGACTCGAGCACGTCCACCGCGCGGCTGATGTCCACGGCGTCGTACCGCTCGCGCCACCGGCCCAGCACCGCGTAGCCGGCCGAGACCACCACGTCGGTCACCAGCTCGTCGTCGGGCACGCGCGCAGCGAGCGCCGCCGTGCTGACGCCGATCCGGGCCGTCAGGTCCTGCACCACGGTCTTTCCCAACACCTCCCCGAGGATGTGGGCGGTGCCCGCCGTCGGGAAGACCTGCGCGGACGCGAGGCGCATCAGAGAGGTCTTGCCCGCGCCGTTGGGGCCGATGACGACCCACCGCTCGTCGAGCTCCACGCGCCAATCGATCGGGCCGACGAGGGTGCGCCCGTCGCGCCGCAGACTCACCCCACGGAAGTCGACGAGCAGGTCCTGGTCGGGTTCGTCGGCCTCGGCGGGTGCGACGGCGGGGGCGGTGGAAACAGCAGCGGGATCGGACACATCACCATCCTGCCGCACGGGGTCGGTCGCGGTTGGCAGGATGGTCCCCGTGTCCACAGACCACCGCTCCCCTTCTCCCGGCGCCGCCACCCCGCTCGGCGCCCTTCCACTGCCCGGCGGCGTGAACTTCGCCGTGCACGCGCCCCGCGCCACCGACGTGTGGGTGTGCCTCGTCGATGTCGACGAGGCGGGGGCCCGGCACGAGCAACGGCTACGGCTCCCCACCCAGACCGCCGGCGTGCACCACGGCTTCGTCGCCGGGATCGGCGAGGGCGCGCGGTACTGCCTGCGCGCCGCGGGCCCCTGGGAGCCGGAGATCGGACTGCGGTTCAACGAGCACAAGGCCCTCGTCGACCCGTACGCCCGCAGGATCGACGGTGCGCTCGGCGACGGGGCCTCATTACTGCCCTACGGGGAGGACGGCGGACCGTCGGACATCGATTCGCTCGCCGACATCCCCCTGTCCGTGGTCACCGGGACGCCGCCGGCGCCCGAGCCCGGCCCGGGCGTGCCGTGGGACCGGACGGTGATCTGCGAGGTGCACGTGGGCTCGTACACGGCGCGGCATCCCGGCGTGCCCGAGGAGCTGCGCGGCACGTATCTCGGCCTGGCACAGCCCGCGGTGCTCGAGCATCTGCGCCGGATCGGCGTCACGGCCGTGGAACTGCTACCGGTACAGGCGTGCCTCACGGAACCCGGCGTGCGCTCGCGGGGCATGCGCAACCACTGGGGCTACTCGACGGGGGCCTACTTCGCCCCGGATCCCCGGTACGCGGCGCGGCCGGGCCAGGAGGTCGAGGAGTTCACCGCGATGGTCTCCGCGCTGCACGCGGCCGGGCTGGAGGTCCTCATGGACGTGGTCTACAACCACACGGCGGAGGAGTCCGTCGCCGGGCCGTCGCTGGCCTGGCGCGGTCTCGACGCCCCCGGCTACTACCTGCTGGAGAACGGCGACGACCTGGACTACACCGGGTGCGGCAACACCGTCGACTGCGCGTCGCCCGCGGCGCTGCGGATGGTGCTCGACAGCCTGCGCCTGTTCGCCGGCGAGTACGGCGTCGACGGATTCCGATTCGACCTCGCGAGCGTGCTCGGCCGCGGCCGCACCGCCACCGGCCCCCAGGGCCCGGTCATCCCGTTCGACCGCCGCGCTCCCCTGCTGTCGGCCATCGCCGCCGACCCGCTGCTGGCCTCCCGCAAGCTCATCGCCGAGCCCTGGGACGCCACGGGCGAGGGCTACCAGGTGGGCGGTTTCCCGGCGGTGTGGGCGGAGTGGAACGACCGCTACCGCGACACCGTGCGGTCCTTCTTCGCGGGCGGCAGCACCGTGGGCGACCTCGCCTCGCGCGTGTCCGGCAGCCAGGACCTGTTCGGCGCACAGGGTCGCTCGCCCTTCTCGTCGATCAACTTCGTCACGGCCCACGACGGCTTCACCGTCCGCGACCTGGTGAGCTACGAGCGCAAGCACAACGAGGCCAACGGCGAGCGCAACCGCGACGGCACGGACAACAACCACTCCGTCAACCACGGATTCGAGGGCGGCACCACCGATCCCGCGATCCTCGCCGCCCGCGCGGCCCACGTCCGGGCCCTGCTCGCCACGCTGCTGCTGTCCACGGGCACGCCGATGCTCCTCGGCGGCGACGAGCTGGGGCACACGCAGTACGGCAACAACAACGCCTACTGCGTGCCCCTCGACACCCCTGCGGCCGACGCCTTCGCCGTGGACTGGGACGCCGCCGACGCCGACCTCACCGCCTTCGTCGCGCGGGTCACGACGGTGCGGCGGGCGACCCCGGTGCTGCGGCAGCACGAGTTCTTCGACGGCCGTGCGACGCAGGACGGCGAGCCCGACCTCGCCTGGTTCGCCGCCGACGGTGCCGAGATGCCCGGCGACGCCTGGCAGTCGCCCGAGGTCCGGACGCTGCAGGCCTGGGTCGACGGCGCCGACGTGCGCGCCCCGGGCCACGACCGGGCCGTCCCCGAGAAGGACGCGCTCATCATCTGGCACTCCGGCGGCGACGCCGTCGTGGTCCTCGGCGGGCCGGAGACGTGCACGCACGGCTGGGAGCTCATCGTCGACACCTCGCAGCCGGGGGGCGCGCCCGCCGACCGCGCGGACGGCGATCCGGCGGTGTTCGGCCCCCGTGCGGAGGTCACCGTCTCGGGGCCGACGGTGCTGGCCTTTCAGCAGGTATGACCGAGCGGCCCGGCGATCGGGCCGGGCGCCGGACTCAGCCGTCGATCGGCACGCGGCGGACCTCGCCGTCGACGGCGTCGGCGGCCTCGATCTCGTCGCGGGTGACGCCGAGCACGAACAGCACCGCGTCGAGGTACGGATGCGACAGCGCCGCGTCGGCGACCTCGCGCAGCGCCGGCTTGGCGTTGAACGCGACGCCCAGGCCGGCGGCGGAGAGCATGTCGATGTCGTTGGCGCCGTCGCCGACCGCCACCGTCTCCTCCACCGGCACCCCGAAGGCGTCGGCGAACTCGCGCAGCGCGCGGGCCTTGCCGGGGCGGTCGACGACCTCGCCGACCACGCGACCGGTCAGCACACCGTCGCGGACCTCGAGGGTGTTGGCGCGCACGAAGTCCAGCTCGAGGTCCTGCGCCAGCGGCTCGATGACGGCGGTGAAGCCGCCGGAGACCACGCCGCAGCGGTACCCCAGGCGCTTGAGCGTGCGGATCGTGGTGCGGGCGCCGGGCGTGAGCTGCAGGCCCGCGGCCACGTCGTCGATGACCGACGCGGGCAGGCCCGCGAGATTACGGACCCGGGCGTGCAGCGACTGCTCGAAGTCGAGCTCGCCGCGCATGGCGGCCTCGGTGACGGCCGCGACCTCGGCCTCCTTGCCGGCCCGCGCGGCCAGCATCTCGATGACCTCCCCCTGGACCAGAGTGGAGTCGACGTCGAAACAGATCAGCCGCTTCGACCTGCGGGCGATGCCCGCACGCGAGGTGGCGATGTCGACGCCCTGCTCCTTCGCGACAACGGCCAGCGACGCGCGGAAGGCGGTCTCGTCTGCACCGTCGGGAACGGTCACCATCAGCTCGAGGGCGGTGACGGGGTAGTCGGCGACGCCGGCGATCGACTCGATGTTGACCGCGCCGGCCGCGAGGGCGGTGGCGACCGCTGAGAGCGCCCGCGCGCTGACCGGCGCACCCATCAGGACTACCGCGTGCGTCGGGACGGGCGGACGGGGCGGCTGCTCACCGGTGATCTCGACGGCCACGTCCATCCCGACGGTGGCCATGGCCTGCTCGACGAGCTCCTGCACGTGCTCGGGGTCGCCGTGGACCGCGGCGAGCACACCGAGCGTGAGCCGCCCCCGGATGACGGTCTGCTCGACGTCGAGGACGCTGACCTCGCCGCGCGCCAGGACGCCGAACAGGACGGAGCTGACGCCGGGCTTGTCGCCACCGGTCACGGTGATGAGGATCGTGGGGTCCGAGGTCGCATCGTGCACGGTGAGATCGTAGTGGCACCAGGTGCAACGACGAACGGCGCCTCCCGTGCGGGAGACGCCGTTCGCGGATGGGCTTCGGGATCAGTGGCCGTTGCCGGGACCCGAGTGGGCCTCGGCGCGGATGCGCTCGACCATGTGCGGGTAGTGCAGCTCGAACGCCGGACGCTCCGAACGGATCCGGGGCAGCTCGGTGAAGTTGTGCCGCGGCGGCGGGCAGCTGGTGGCCCACTCGAGGCTGTTGCCGAAGCCCCACGGGTCGTCGACCGTGACGACCTCGCCGTACCGGTAGCTCTTGAAGACGTTCCACACGAACGGCAGCGTCGAGGCGCCCAGGATGAACGCGCCGAGCGTCGAGATCTGGTTCAGCGTGGTGAAACCGTCGGTGTCGAGGTAGTCGGCGTACCGACGCGGCATGCCCTCGGCGCCGACCCAGTGCTGCACCAGGAAGGTCATGTGGAAGCCGATGAAGGTGAGCCAGAAGTGCCAGCGGCCGAGGCCCTCGTCGAGCATGCGGCCCGTCATCTTCGGGAACCAGAAGTAGATGCCCGCGTAGGTGGCGAACACGATGGTGCCGAAGAGCACGTAGTGGAAGTGCGCGACCACGAAGTAGGTGTCGGACACCGCGAAGTCGAGCGGGGGCGACGCGAGGAGCACGCCGGTCAGGCCGCCGAAGAGGAAGGTCACGATGAAGCCGATCGAGAACAGCATCGGCGACTCGAAGGTTATGTGACCTCGCCACATCGTCAAGATCCAGTTGAAGAACTTCACGCCCGTGGGGACCGCGATCAGGAAGGTCATGAAGCTGAAGAAGGGCAGCAGCACCGCGCCGGTGGCGTACATGTGGTGCGCCCACACCGCGACGGACAGCGCCGCGATGGCCAGCGTGGCCAGGACCAGGCCGCTGTAGCCGAAGATCGGCTTGCGGCTGAAGACGGGGAAGATCTCCGAGACGATGCCGAAGAAGGGCAGCGCGATGATGTACACCTCGGGGTGCCCGAAGAACCAGAACAGGTGCTGCCAGAGGATGACGCCGCCGTTGGCCGGGTCGTAGATGTGCGCACCGAACTGTCGGTCGACCTCGAGGCCCATCAGAGCCGCGGTCAGCAGCGGGAAGGCGAGCAGGATCAGCAGCGAGGTCACCAGGATGTTCCAGGTGAAGATCGGCATGCGGAACATCGTCATGCCGGGGGCGCGCATGCAGATCACGGTGGTGACCATGTTGACGGCGCCGAGGATGGTGCCGAGACCACCCACGCCGAGGCCCATGATCCACAGGTCGGCGCCGGCGCCGGGCGAGTGCAGCGCGTCGGTCAGCGGGGTGTACGCGGTCCAGCCGAAGTCCGCCGCGCCGCCGGGGGTGATGAAGCCCGAGATCACCATGATCGCGCCGAACACGAACAGCCAGTACCCGAACGCGTTGAGGCGCGGGAACGCGACGTCGGGCGCGCCGATCTGCAGCGGCAGCACGAAGTTGGCGAAGCCGATGACGATCGGGGTCGCGTACAGCAGCAGCATGACGGTGCCGTGCATGGTGAACAGCTGGTTGAACTGCTCGGTGGACAGGAACTGCAGGCCCGGGTTCGCGAGCTCGGCTCGCATCAGCAGCGCCATCAGGCCGCCGATGAGGAAGAACGCGAAACACGTGACGATGTACATGATGCCCAGCGTCTTGTGATCGGTCGTCGTCACCAGCTTGTAGATGAACGACCCCTTGGGCCCGGTCCGCTGCGGGTACGGACGTGCGGCGGTCACCTCGACTGCCGGACGATGCGCTTGCGCGGTCACAAATCCTCCTGCCCTGTGGCCCACCGGATCCGCGGCTGTCGGAACCGGTACTGGCCTCTTCATTCAGGTCTATCGGGCGGTGTTCGCTCACGGCGGACGCCACCCTCGTGAGGTAAGAGTAGCCCCTCTCCCCCACCCGTGTCCTGGGGGTCCTACTCCGCGTCGTACTCGCGTCGCCGAACCGGCCGCGCGGGCCGCGACTGCTACCGTTGCGCTCGGCCGGAACGACAGTGAGGACGGTTGCCGTGAACAGGGTCGGTACAACCAGAGCGGGCGCCGCGATGGCACTCGCCGTCGTCGCCGGCACCGTTCTGTCCGCCTGCGGCGGGCAGGAGCCGATCGAGCGGCCCTTCGCCTCGATCGCCACCACGACGACCCGTCTGGCTTCCGCCAACATCATCGGCCTCGACCGCAAGCCCGACCAGGCGTGCGCGGCACCCGCAACGAGCACCGCGGCACCGGCGACCATCGTCGTCGCCGACCCCGACCTCTTGGACGGACTGTGCGCGCTCGGCCTGCAGGACCGGGTCAAGGCGGTCGGGGGCACCGCACCGTCGTACCTGGGACCGGTCCTCGGCCGCGCGCCCAGGCTGTCCGACGGTGCCCGGGCCGACCTGGCGGTCGGCACCGACCGGTCCGCCGACGCGAACCGGCGCGCGGGCCGCACGGTGATCGTGCCGGCACCGTCGGCGGACTGGCGCCGCAGCTTCCTCGCACTGGCCGACGCCGTGCGGATGCCGGCCGAGGCGCGCGCGATCATCGACCGGTACCAGCGCGACGCGGCCGACGCGTCGGCCAAGATCGACGCGGTGCACAACACCGTCTCCCTGGTGCGCTTCACCGCCGACGGGAACTCCCTGGCCGAGGGCACCGCACCGCTGGCGGCGCAGGTCCTCGCCGACCTCAAGGTGGTCCGGCCGGAACCGCAGCGCAAACCGGAGCCGGTCGAGATGTCCGCGGGCGACTACTCCGCCGCGGAGGGCGACCTGGTCTACGTCGGCTACGAGGGCGACAAGGGCCGCGAGCACGGCACGGCGGTGATGACCTCGGACGCGTGGAAGAAGCTGCGCGTCGTGACCGCGAAGCGGCAGCTCCTGGTCGAGGACTCGTCGTGGTTCTCCGCCGGCGGTCCGGTCGCCGCCGGGATCGTCCTGCACGACGTGAGCAACACGATCAGGGCCTCGTCGTAGTCCTCCGCGCCCCGTCGGCGCGCCCGTCACCCGCCCGGATCGAGCGGTTCGCCCGTCCGCGAAGGCGTCGACCCTCCGTGACGCGCCTCACATTCGCCTCGCAAAACCGCAGGCCCGAAGCTCGGTGCACAAGTGTTCACGGATTCGTGGCCGAAGACCCTTCATTCATGCTTGTTTTAAGTGATAGCCTGAAGGCGATTCAATCTCATACGCGGCTTCTACCAGCAGAGATGCCTGTGGGATTTCCCACAGGACGCTGAGGAAGAACCAGGTACGAGCCGCAACGAGGGTGCCAGGAAAGGATCCATCATGGCCCTGCTGAACATGCCCCGGGTGACGCACATGGCGCGGATGCGCGGTCGCTCGTTCCCCGGTCAGGCCGAGTACGAGCAGACCCTCAACGACCTGTCGGTCGCCTCGGTGAATCGGAACTTCGATCCGTACGTCGACATCGACTGGGACTCCCCCGAGCTCGCCATCGTGCCCGACGATCCGCGCTGGGTGTGCAACCCGCGTTTCGATCCGATCGGCCGCCACCCCTGGTACCAGGCGCAGCCGCTGGCGAAGCAGATCGAGATCGGCATGTGGCGCCAGGCGAACGTGGCCAAGGTGGGCCTGCAGTTCGAGTCGATCCTGATCCGCGGCATCATGCAGTACACGGCCGTGCAGCCGAACAACTCCCCCGAGTTCCGTTACGCCACGCACGAGGCGAAGGAGGAGTGCCAGCACACGCTGATGTTCCAGGAGTTCGTCAACCGCGTGGGCATGGACGTCCCCGGCGGCGCGTGGTGGTTCCGCCGGCTCTCGCCGATCATCCCGCTCGCGGCCACCACCTTCCCGAACATCTTCTACATGGGCGTGCTCGCCGGCGAGGAGCCGATCGATCACCTGCAGAAGCAGTTCCTGCGCTCGGCCGACACGCAGCACCCGGCGATGACCTCGGTCATGCAGATCCACGTGGCCGAGGAAGCCCGCCACATCTCCTTCGCGCACCAGCTGCTCGAGCACAAGATCCCCACCCGTGGCCCGGTCCCGCGGTTCCTGCTGTCGCTGGCCATGCCGCTCGTGATGCGCATCCTGCTCGGCGCGATCATGGTCCCGCCGAAGCAGTTCTGGGACACCTTCGACATCCCGCGGTCGGTCAAGAAGGACATCTTCTGGCGGTCGCCCGAGTCCAAGGCCATGCGCCAGGAGATCTTCGGCGACGTCCGGCTGCTGGCCGAGCGCACCGATCTGATGAACCCGATCTCCCGCGTCCTGTGGCGCGTGCTCGGCATCCACGGCCGGACCTCGCGGTTCCGCAGCGAGCCCTCGTACACCGCGCAGTAGTCTCCAACCACCCCGATATCCGGCTCGGCGGTCACCCGCCGAGCCGGACCCGTATCCCGGCCCGGATGCGGGACCCCCTCTCCGAGGAGATTCCCAGGTGCCTCACGTCATCACCCAGTCCTGCTGCAGCGACGCCTCGTGTACGTTCGCGTGCCCCGTCAACTGCATCCACCCGACTCCCGACGAGCCGGGCTTCGCGACCGCCGAGATGCTGTACGTCGACCCCACGACCTGCGTCGACTGCGGTGCCTGTGTGACGGCGTGCCCCGTCGACGCCATCGGTCCCGCGCACCGGCTGCCGGAGGAGCACAAGGTCTACATCGAGCTCAACCGCTCGCTCGCGGCCGCCGATCCGGCGAACTCCCGGCTCGGCGGCCCGAACCCGCAGGACCGCAGCCGCCCGCCGATGGCGCACACCGTGCCGCCGAAGATCCTTCCGATCCCGTCGGGCACCGTCATCAGCGTGGGCGTGATCGGCAGCGGCCCCGCGGCGATGTACGCCGCCGACGAACTGCTCCGCTACCCGGGCGTCACCGTCGACGTCTACGAGAAGCTGTCCACGCCCTACGGCCTGGCCCGGTTCGGCGTCGCGCCCGACCACATCCGCACCCGCAAGGTCTCGGGCCTGTTCGACAAGGTCGCCGCCGACTCGGATTTCCAGATCCACCTCAATACCGAGATCGGCGCCGACATCTCTCTGGAGGAGCTGCGGAAACGACACGACGCGATCGTCGTGGCCGTGGGCGCCAGCACCGACAAGAAGCTGGGCATCGCGGGCGAGGATCTGCCGAACGTCCGCAGTGCTACCGATTTCGTGGCCTGGTACAACGGCCATCCCGAGCACAAGGGCGACCCGGTCGACCTGACGCACGACCGCATCGTCGTCATCGGCAACGGCAATGTCGCGCTGGACGCGGCCCGGATCCTGACGGCCGACCCGGAGGAACTCGAGGGCACCACCATCTCCCCCGCCGCCCTCGCGGCGCTGCGCGCGTCGAAGGTCGAAGAGGTCGTGATCGTGGCCCGCCGCGGGCCCGAGCACGCCGCGTTCACCCTGCCCGAGGCGCTGGGCCTCGCCGACGAGCGCACCGTCATCGTCCACCCGGACCCCGACGTGGCCGAGACCCTCGTCGCGGGCAGCGACTCGGAGCTCGTGGCGCACAAGCTGGAGCTGCTCGAATCGATGGAGACCCAGTCCGACGCGCCGCGCCGCATCCGCCTGCGCTTCCTCACCACGCCCGAGTCCATCGAGGCCACCGACGACGGCCTGGTGCTGCACGCGAAGCACACCGTCACCGGCGAGGCGATCGACCTGCCCGTCGGCATGGTGTTCACCTCCGTCGGCTACCGGGGCGTGCCGGTGCCGGGCCTACCCTTCGACGACCGGCGCGCGGTGCTGCCGAACGAGGCCGGCCGGGTCCTCGGGGACGACGGTGCGCCGCTCCCCGGCGTGTACGTCACGGGCTGGATCAAGCGCGGCCCCAACGGTTTCATCGGCACGAACAAGACCGACTCGCAGGAGACGGTCGAGAAGTTCGCCGAGGACGTGGTGGCGGGCGTCGTGCAGGGCCGGCCGTCGGGGAAGCGCAAGCGCCCGCTGGGACGGTTCCTGGGCGCGTAACGTCTGACGTCGTGGCGTCCTCGAGGAACGGTGAGCCGATCGAACTGACGGTCGGCGACCGGGTGGTGCGCGTGTCCAGCCCGGACCGGGTCTACTTCCCAGGCGTCGGCGCGACGAAGCTCGACGTGGTCCGGTACTACGAGGCCGTGGGCCCGGGCATCGTTCGCGCGCTGCGTGATCGGCCGACGATGCTGCACCGCTACCCGAAGGGTGTCGACGGGCCCAAGGTCCACCAGAAGCGGATCCCCGCCGGCGCTCCCGACTGGCTCGAGACCGTGGAGATCTACTTCCCCCGGTTCGGCCGGACCGCTGACGAGGTGGTCGTGACCGAGCTCGGTTCGGTGATCTGGGCCGCCCAGATGTCCACGGTCGAGTTCCACCCGTGGAACTGCCGCGCCGGCGATCTCGAGCACCCCGACGAGTGGCGCATCGACCTCGATCCGATGCCCGACTGCTCCTGGTCCCGCGTGCAAACGGTGGCGGGTGTCGTCCGGGAGGTGCTGGACGAGTTGGGGATTCGCGGTTTCCCCAAGACCTCCGGCGGGTCCGGCCTGCACGTGTACGTACGGATCGAGCCCCGCTGGACGTTCTCGGAGGTGCGACGGTGCGCCCTCGCCTTCGCCCGGGAGGTCGAGCGCCGGGCACCGTCGGACGTGACGACGGTGTGGTGGCGCAAGGACCGGGACCCCGCGGCGGTGTTCCTGGACTACAACCAGAACGCCCGCGATCACACCATCGCGTGCGCGTACTCGCTGCGCGGCACACCGATCGCCACCGCGTCCGCCCCGATCACGTGGGACGAGATCCCCGACGTGCACCCCGACGACTTCACCATCCGCACCCTGCCGGCGCGCTTCGCCGAGCTCGGCGATCTGCACGCAGAGATCGACGACGAGGCGTTCTCGTTGGACACACTGGTCGAGTGGGCCGACCGCGACGACCTCCCCCTCCCCGACTGAGATCAGCACCCACGACGTCGCCGGCCGGACGCGGTTCCCTGCGGTTTCGGCGGCGAAATCTCGGCGTGTCGCCGCCGAAACCGCTAGGAACCGCCGATGAAGTCGAGCAGACCGCGGACGGGATCGAGCGTGTTCGTCACGTTCGCGGCGGTCACCACCCCGGCGATGACGGCCGCCACGAGGGTCGCGATCGCCCACCGTCGACGATCCTGCCGCCAGTCGCGGACCGCGAAGACGACCAGCACCGCGGTCAGCACACCTGCCATGACCGCGACGGCCAGGTGGTAGCGCGCGAAGTCGTCGACGAGCTCCTGCACGGCGGGCGATCGGCCGTCGTGCAGCTGTCTCCGTATCAGCGACAGTGCCTGCGCCACCGGGCCGTCCGATTCCGACACTCGATCGCCGAGCAGGGAGAACGCCGACGACAGCGGCGCAACGCTGCCCTGCACGTTGGCGATGAGCAGCACCGCCGGGATCAGCGCGAGCGCGCGGTGCCCCAGGTACAGGGCCAGCACCAGGAGCAGCGCAGCGAAGATCGCCTTGACCAGGTGGTACCGCTGCCAGTCGTCGACCAGCGACCGCAACACCGGCGTGTACTCAGCGCGCCCGGCCACCAGCCACGACGGGAACGCCGACCCGGCCCGCGCGTCGAAGCCCGCCCCCACGATCTGCCGCGGCGCGACGAGGAAGCCGAAGACCAGAAGACCCGCCCCGAAATACCACCAGAATCTGGTACGCGGGCGGGTCTCGCCGGCGTCGTCCGGACTCAGAAGTCCCAGTCCTCGTCCTCGGTGTTGACGGCCTTGCCGATCACGTACGACGACCCGGAACCGGAGAAGAAGTCGTGGTTCTCGTCGGCGTTGGGCGACAGCGCGGAGAGGATCGCCGGGTTCACGTCGGTGGCGTCCTTGGGGAACAGCGCCTCGTAGCCCAGGTTCATCAGGGCCTTGTTGGCGTTGTACCGCAGGAACTTCTTGACGTCCTCGGTGAGGCCGACCTCGTCGTACAGCGACTCGGTGTAGTCCTCCTCGTTCGAGTACAGCTCCATGAGCAGGTCGAACGTGTAGTCCTTGAGCTCCTCGCGACGCTCCGGGGTCTGGGTCTCGAGGCCGCGCTGGTACTTGTAGCCGATGTAGTAGCCGTGCACGGCCTCGTCGCGGATGATCAGGCGGATCATGTCGGCCGTGTTGGTGAGCTTGGCCCGCGAGGACCAGTACATCGGCAGGTAGAAGCCGCTGTAGAACAGGAACGACTCGAGCAGTGTCGAGGCGACCTTGCGCTTGAGCGGATCGTCGCCACGGTAGTAGTCCATGACGATCCGCGCCTTGGACTGCAGATGCTCGTTCTCCTCCGACCAGCGGAAGGCGTCGTCGATCTCACGCGTGCTGCAGAGCGTGGAGAAGATGGAGCTGTAGCTCTTCGCGTGCACCGACTCCATGAACGCGATGTTGGTGTACACCGCCTCCTCGTGCGGGGTGATCGCGTCCGGGATCAGCGACACCGCGCCGACGGTGCCCTGGATCGTGTCGAGCAGCGTCAGGCCGGTGAACACCCGCATCGTCAGCTGCTTCTCGTGCTCGGTGAGCGTGCCCCACGACGGGATGTCGTTGCTGACCGGCACCTTCTCGGGCAGCCAGAAATTGCCCGTCAGCCGGTCCCAGACCTCGGCGTCCTTCTCGTCCTGCACCCGGTTCCAGTTGATCGCCGAGACCCGGCTGACCAGCTTGAGCGGGGCTCCGTCGGCGGGGCTGTGAGCGGCGGTTTCAGACATGACACCTCGGTTTTCGCGGAGCTGGATTTCAACGTCCATGACACTACCCCTTGGGGCCGACAAGTCCGTGAGGCGCAAGATTTAGTTCATCGGGCCAGTTCGGCGTGTCGAATCAGATGATGACCACGTCCAGCAGGCCGTCCAGCACGGCCCGATCGCCCTGCAGGTCGACGGTGCCCGGCTCGCTCCGGCGCCACAGCACCAGATCCAGGTCCGACGCGGTGCCGCGGAGCGTTACGTCGCCGGGAGCGGGCTCATCGAGCACGTCGACACCGTCGGCGCGCAGGCGCAGCGTCCACCGGTCGCCGGTGTCGGTCGCCTCGATGTCGATGACCTTCCCGACCAGGGCCTCGGGCAGTCCCTTCTTGCCGACGATGAGCGGGATCTGCATCTGCGTCAGCTCGGTGATGCCGTCGGCGGCGGTCCACGCCGGCAGAGGCTCGGCACCGTCGGGAAGCGCGTTCTGCAGGTCCCAGCGGTGAATGGACACCTCCTGCGTCATCCGTCGCATCCAGAACGCGGCGACGGTGCGGCCGATGAAGGCACGGGCGGGCTCGTCGGGCTCGTGCCGCTCGAGTTCGTCGCGCAATGCGGCGTTGACCCCCGCGTACCAGGCGATCACGGCGTCGCCGTGGGGCGCGTCGGAGACGTCGGGGATGAAGCGTTCCTTCGAGTCCGGGCCGCCGTGCAGGAAGGCGGTCGCCCAGCGGTGCGCCCCGGCGGTGTGGACGATGCCGTCGCGCACCGTCCATCCCGGACAGCTGGGGACGGGAAGCGTGAGGTGAGCGGGGGCGATCGCGGCGATGCGTTCGCCGTCGGCGGCGATGGAGTCGAGCCAGAGCTGCTTCGTCATACCCCGACCTTACGAACCCAGGCCGGGCCCGCGAGGCGATACAGCACGAGCGACCCCGCGACCGCGACGTTGAGGCTCGCGCCCCGCCCGATCATCGGTATCTCCACGGCCTCATCGAGCAGGTGCAGGGCATCGCTGGGGATGCCGGAGAACTCGTGGCCCAGCAGGATGACCGTGCGCCCCTTGGCGGGCGGGAGGTCCCCAGCCGGGTGGCCCCCTGGGCGAACTCCACCCCGATGATGTGCGAGCCGCGTTCGCGCTGCCTGGCGAGCCAGTTCTCCGGGTTGCCCACGCGGTGTATGCAGCTCGGCCCCGGCAGGGTGTTGCCTTTGCGGAGAGCACCCTTCACCCAGTCGTGGGACGGGACCGCCATGCACGCGGCT
This sequence comes from Tsukamurella sp. NPDC003166, assembly GCF_040611135.1. Taxonomy (NCBI): domain Bacteria; kingdom Bacillati; phylum Actinomycetota; class Actinomycetes; order Mycobacteriales; family Tsukamurellaceae; genus Tsukamurella; species Tsukamurella sp. NPDC003166. Next base: position 249,515 of record NZ_JBEXNL010000004.1, on the reverse strand, counting down.
ACGTGACCTGCACCGCGTCCAGCAATGCCGGCGCGACGGTGGCGTCGCCGAAGGTCTCGAGGTCGGCGAGCGGCACGCGGCGCCAGAGCGCGAGGTACAGGTCCGACGTCGTGCCCCGGAGCGCGGCGTCGCCCTTGGCGTGTCCGCGCTCGACGGCGACGGAGTCCCGCGCAAACTTCAGGGTCCATTCCGCATCGTCGCGGTCGGTGCCGTGCAGGTGGACGGTCCGCCCGACGAGCCCGTCCGGCAGGCCGGGACCGCGGGCGAGGAAGCGCCCGGCGAAGACCTCGGCCCATTCCTCGACGCCGTCGCCGGCGAGGCGGGATTCTACGGGTTCCGCTGCGCTCCAGGAGTTCTCGGCGTCCCAGCGGTGCACGGCGGTCTCGTGGGCCTGGCGGCGCATCCAGAATCCCGCGGTGGCGCGGCCGGTGAAGGCGCGCGCGGGTTCGTCCGCTCCGTGCCGGCGCAGCTCAGTGAGGAGGCCGTCGAGGCGGTCCCGGTACCAGCCCAGCACGGCGGCATCGGCCGGGGCGTCGTCCTCGACGGGCGCGAACATCGCCTGCGCGTCGGGGCCGAGCTCGAGAAAGGTCGCGGCCCAGCGGTGCACCGCTCCGAGGTGAACGATCAGGTCCCGCACGGTCCACCCGGGGCAGCTCGGGACGTCGAGGTCGAGACGCTCCGCCGCGATGGCGGCGACCGCGTCGCCGTCGCGCTCGAGCGCCGCCAACCAGTCGTTCGGTGCCGTCATAGCCGCGACGATACCGCCTGCGGTGCATGCTGTAGCGGTGACCGAACTGCCCATGTTCCCGCTCGGCGCCGTGCTCCTGCCCGGCGAGGAACTCCCGCTGCGCGTCTTCGAGCCCCGCTACCGCCGGATGATCGAGCACTGCCTGGCCACCGACGGCCGGTTCGGCGTCGTGCTCATCGAACGCGGGAGCGAGGTCGGCGGCGGCGATGTCCGCACGGATGTGGGCACCGTCGCCGTCATCGACCGCTACGTCCGGAAGATGGGCGGGGAGTTCACCCTGATCTGCCGCGGTACGGACCGCGTCCGGGTCGGGCGATGGCTGCCCGACGATCCCTACCCGCTCGCCGAGGCGGAGCTCTGGCCGGACGAGGTGCAGCCCGCGGTCGACCTGATCCCGCTCCTGTCCAAGCGCGACGAGATCGAGCGGCTCGCAGCGAGGCTCACCCGCGCGGAGGGCGTGCGCCCCCGGCGCTGGCCGAAGCTGAAGCTGCCCGAGAACCCCGTCGAGCGGAGCTACTACCTGGCCCGCGCGCTGCCGCTGTCCGACGCGGACCGCCATCGCGCGCTCGTCGCGCCCGGCCCGGCCGACCGGGTCCACGCGCTCACCGAAGCGCTGGACGATGTGATCGCGACACTCCGCTTTCGGCTGCAGTAGCAGCACTAGGCGGACATGAATCGCTGCATGTCGGCGAGCACCCGGTCGGCGGCGACGGTGGAGGCGTTCAGGAACCAGGGGTCGACGTCGACCGGGAAGGCACGCCCCTCGACGACCGCGGGCAGTTTCTTCCACAGCGGCGCCTCGGCGAAATCGCCCGAGCCGCCCGGGAACGAGTAGAAGAGCCAGTCCGCCTCGAGGAGACCGACCTGCTCCAGGGACAGGGGCCGACTCGCGGTGTCGCTGAACTGCTGTGCGGGCGGACGGGTCAGGCCGGCGTCGGCGCCGACGATACTGGCGAGCGCGAGCGTCCCGAAGTAGAGATACTGATCGCCCTTTCCCCGGACCAAGGAGATGGTGTCCGAGGTGCCCCTCTTCTGCCCCCACGCGTGGGCACGGCCCTCGTAGTCGGCGAGCAGCCTCTCGCCGTCCGCCGCCTTCCCGAACGCCTCCGCGACGATCTTCAGGTCCGCCTTGAACTGCTCCGACCCTCCGTTCGTCTGAACGGTCCGGGCGATCCCGGTGAGCTTCTCCGTGAGCCCCTTGTCGGCCCGCTTGTTCGAGAGGATGAGGTCGGGCTTGAGGCCCGCCACCTTCTCCAGGTCGGGACTCATGCGTTGTCCCACGACCTGGATCGAGTCGAGGTCGTGCCTGTCGCCGAACCGCTGCTTGATGTAGTCGGGGATGCCACGGCTGTCGGTGGCCTCGGAGACCGCGACGGCCAACCCCACCGGCACGATCCCGAGAGCCAGACAGTAGTCGAGGTGGCCGGTGGACAGCGCCACCACGCGCTGCGGGCCACCGCTCGCGCTCGCACTCCGGCTCGCGCTACCGGAGGTCGACGGTGCCGTCGACGTTCCGCAGGCCGAGAGCACCGTCGCACCGCCCAATGCCAGCGCGCCGCCCAGGAACCGCTGACGACTGAAGCCGGACGACGCATTGTTCGGCGCAGGTGTGAACATACGCGAAGCTTAGGTGATCCTCACCTACATTTCAATGAATGCACGCGCCTCCCACACACCTAGATCCCCTGTTCGTCCTCGACCATCGCCGTCAGGATCCGACGTGCGCGCACCGCAGCCCGGTCCGCCTTGACGTTGACGTACCGCCGTGGGACCGGATCCTCATCGAGGCAGCGCTGCATGGTCTCGAGGACGGCGACGTCCCGGTCGGCCATCGCGTGGAAGACCCCGATCAACTGCTCGCCGACGTCGGGTGACACCGCGGCGCCCCGCCACGAGATCTGCAGGAAGACATGGGTGACGCCGGAGGATCGGGGGGTGAAACCGTGCGTCCGCACGAGCTCCAACTCCGGACCGGTCGCGCCGACGATGGTGTACGTCTGCTTGTGCAGGCCCGGCGACACGAACGTGCCCGTCTCCGTCCGGCCGAAGGACGCCGACGCGGACGCACCGCCCAGCCCGGTGACCGCGGCTTCCCACGGAGCCAGCGGCGCCGTGGGCAGTTCTCGCCTGTAGGCGACGGACACCTCGGAGACCTCGACGTCCTCCAGCGGCGGCAGCACCTCGATGCCGGGCGGCAGCATCTCCGGGTGCATCGCGACGACGTTGGAGAGGTCGAGGTAGTGCTCGTGTAGCAGTTGCAGGTTGGCGGCCACCTCGCGCCGTTCCCCGACGCTCGCCCAGCCGTCACCGTGCAACCACGGTGTCGCCGGCGGTGGCCGCAATCGTTCGCCTCCGGGCGTCCCCGCCCAGATCCAGACGAATGGTCCGCGCTCGACGACCGGGAAGGCGCGCACCCGCGCGGACGAGGGCGGGTGCTCCTGAGACGGGACGCTCACCCAGCGTCCCGTCGCGTCGTAGGTACAGCCGTGGTAGCCGCAGACGATGAGGTCGTCTTCTCGGTGTCCCGCCGACAGGGGGTAGGGCCGATGCGCGCAGCGGTCCTCCAGCGCGGCGATCGCGCCGTCGGAGAGGCGGAACAGCACGACCGGTGTGTCGAGGACGCGCCGCGCGGTGAATCCGTATCCGATCTCGGCAACGGTGGCAACGACGTACCAGCAGTCCCTCGGGTAGTCGACGGCGGGATGATTCCGGGCGGTGTCGTTCATACGTCCAGCACCAGCTTCTTCGACAGGGAGCGGGAAACGCAGAGCATGATCGTCTCGCCGCGCTCCTTCTCCGCCTTGGACAGGATCGAGTCGCGGTGCTCGGGCGTGCCCTCGAGCACGTCGGCCTCACAGGTGCCGCAGATGCCCTCCATGCAGGATCCGAGGACGTCGACGCCGGCCCTCTCGACCGCCTCGAAGATCGTGGTGCCCTCAGGAACGGTCACGCTCACTCCGGAGCGCGAGCACACGACCTCGAACGAGTCGAGCGCGTTCTCGGACGCCGCGACCTCCTTGGCCGCGAAACGCTCGATGTGCAGGCTGCCGTCGGGCCACGGCGCACACGCCTCCTCCACGGCGTCGAGGAAAGCGCCGGGGCCGCAACAGTAGACCAGCGTGTCCGGCTCGGGCGTGCCGAGCGTGGCCGCCAGGTCGATCCGGCCGTTCTCGCGGCTCGGCCAGATCGTGACCTGCTCGGCGTCCTCGAATCGGTCCAGGAACGCCATCGACTCACGGGAACGGCCGCAGTAGAGCAGGCTCCAGTTCGCCCCGCGTGCCTCGGCGGCCTCGATCATCGGGAGGATCGGGGTGATCCCGATGCCGCCCGCGACGAATCGGTAGTTCGCGGAGGCGACCAAAGGGAAATGGTTGCGCGGACCGCGCACGCGGACGGTCGCACCCTCCGTCAGTTTCTCGTGGACGTACGCCGAGCCACCGCGGCCGGCCGGGTCGCGGAGGACGCCGATCTTCCACGACGACTCGTCCGAGGCGCTCCCGCACAGCGAGTACTGCCGCGTCAGCGACGGCTCCAGGAGCAGGTCGATGTGGGCCCCGGCGGTCCACGACGGGAGCTGTCCTCCCGCCGGGTCACTGAGGGTCAGCTCGACGACCCCGTCCGCCACCTCGCGCCGGCCCGCCACCCGAACGTCGACCTCCGTCTCGGTGGTGGTGGTCGTTTCGCGGGAGCGCCGGATCCGCGGCCGAGCGGCGGCCTGTACCGCGGCGGGCTGCAGCGTCCGTTGGTCGCGGGGGCGGGGCCGCTGCCCGATCGGCGTCAGCGTGACCATCATCTTCGTGTAGCCCCGGACGAAGTTCGATTGGAGGTATTCCGGCTCCTCCACCACTTCGATGTCCTCGAACCGCGCGAGCAGTTCCTCCCAGAGGATCCGCAGCTGCAGTTCCGCGACGCGGCTGCCCATACAGCGGTGCACGCCGATGCCGAACGAGAGATGGTGGCGGGCGTTGTGCCGGTCGATGATGAAGTCGTCCGGATTCTCGAAGGTGCGCTCGTCCCGGTTCGCCGAGGCGTACCACATGACGACCTTGTCCCCCTTGCGGATGAACTGACCGTTCAGGACGGTGTCCTTCTTGGCGATGCGCCGCATGTAGGCCAGCGGTGTCTGCCAGCGGATGTTCTCGTGGACGAACTTCGGGATCAGGCTGTGATCGGCTTTGAGGCGGTCGAACTGGTCGGGGAACAGGTTGAGTGCGTACACGCCGCCCGACATCGAGTTGCGGGTGGTGTCGTTGCCGCCCACGACGAGCAGGATCAGGTTGCCGAGGAACTCCATCGGCCGGTTGATCAGGTCCTTGGTGTCCTCGGACATCTGCATCAGGGTGATCAGGTCGTATCCCGGCTTCTCGCCGGCCCGCAGGCGCGCGGCCTTGTCGTGCCACAGGGCGCTGAAGCTCTTCGCCATCTCGGCGGCGCCCTGGTACATCTCGTCCATGTCGACGTCGCCGCCGGTGGCCGCGGCGCTCGCACCTGCCAACTCGGTCCAGTGCACGAGCTTGCGCCGATCCTCGTAGGGGAAGTCGAGCAGGGTGGCGAGCATGCGGGACGTCAGCTCGACGCTGACCCTGTCCACCCAATCGAACGGTTCGTTCACGGGCAGGTCGTCGAGGACCTCCTGGACGCGCGACCGGATCAGGCCCTGCATCTCCTCGAGGTTCTGCGGTGCTACGACTCCCTGAACGGCTGCGCGCTGCTGGTCATGCCGTGGCGGGTCCATCGCGATGAACATCTCGATGTCCAGGCCGTCCGGCGGTACGCCGATGACGATCTGCGGCTCGGCCGAGTAGGTCTCGAAGTCACGGTCGACCGTGACGATGTCGTCGTACCGCGTGACCGACCAGTACGGCCCGAATTCGCTCGACGCCCGGAAGTGCACCGGCGCCTCGTTGCGCAGGCGCTCGAAGTACGGGAGCCACTGGCCCTGCCGCCACATGAACGGGTTGCTCATGTCGATCTCGGTCAGCGTCACCGTGTCGACGTCGGGGATCTCGTCCTCGACGAACTCGGGCTGCCGATTGCCAAGAGCCAGCGTCTTGGCCTTCTGGAAGAGGTGCAGGCCCTGGACTTGCAATTCCATCGGAATGGTTGCCTGGGCCTTGTTGATGACCCGCTCGAGAAAGCTCATCCAACCGCCTTGCGGACGAAGATACGTGGACGTGACCAAACTATGCCGTCCACCGCATCGCGCGGCCGAGTTTCTTGTTTTCGATCGGCCACCGGGCTGAGGACGGGTCGGATTCTGGCATCCACGGAAACAGCCGATCTCACTACGATCGTCGAGCGCAAGATGCCCCGCTCTCCTTCGGGAGGAGAACGGGGCATCTAATTAGCAACGCTCACAACATACAGCTGACGCAGCCCTCCACCTCTGTACCCTCGAGCGCCATCTGGCGCAGGCGGATGTAGTAGAGCGTCTTGATTCCCTTGCGCCACGCGTAGATCTGCGCGCGGTTGACGTCGCGCGTGGTGGCGGTGTCCTTGAAGAACAGCGTCAGCGACAGCCCCTGGTCCACGTGCTGCGTGGCGGCGGCATAAGTGTCGATGATCTTCTCGTAGCCGATCTCGTACGCGTCCTGGTAGTACTCCAGGTTGTCGTTGTCCATGTACGGCGCCGGGTAGTACACGCGGCCGATCTTGCCCTCCTTGCGGATCTCGACCTTCGCCGCGACGGGGTGGATCGAGCTCGTGGAGTGGTTGATGTAGCTGATCGAGCCGGTGGGCGGCACCGCCTGCAGGTTCTGGTTGTACAGGCCGTACTGCTGCACGTCGGCCTTGAGCGCACGCCAGTCGTCCTGCGTCGGGATGTGGATCTCGGCGTCCGCGAACAGCGTCGACACCTTCTCGGTGGCCGGCTTCCACTCCTGCTCGGTGTACTTGTCGAAGAACTCGCCCGAGGCGTACTTGCTGTTCTCAAAGCCGCCGAACGACTGACCGCGCTCGCGCGCGATGCGGTTCGACGCGCGGATCGCGTGGAAGAGCACCGTGTAGAAGTAGATGTTCGTGAAGTCGACGCCCTCGTCGGAGCCGTAGAAGACCCGCTCGCGCGCCAGGTAGCCGTGCAGGTTCATCTGCCCGAGGCCGATCGCGTGGGAGAGGTTGTTGCCCTTCTCGATCGACGGCACGGAGCTGATGTCGGTCTGGTCCGAGACGGCGGTGAGTCCGCGGATGGCGGTCTCGATGGTGGCGCCGAAATCGGGGCTGTCCATGGTCTTCGCGATGTTCAGCGAGCCCAGGTTGCAGGAGATGTCCTTGCCCACCTCGGCGTAGGACAGGTCGTCGTTGTAGGTCGACGGGGTGCTCACCTGCAGGATCTCGCTGCACAGGTTGGAGTGGGTGATCTTGCCGGCGATCGGGTTCGCGCGGTTCACGGTGTCCTCGTACATGATGTACGGGTAGCCAGACTCGAACTGCAGCTCGGCGAGGGTCTGGAAGAACTCCCGGGCGTTGATCTTGGTCTTGCGGATCCGCGAGTCGTCGACCATCTCGTGGTACTTCTCCGAGACGTTGACGTCCGCGAAGGGCACGCCGTACACGCGCTCCACGTCGTACGGCGAGAACAGGTACATGTCGTCGTTGTTCTTGGCGAGCTCGAAGGTGATGTCCGGGATCACGACGCCCAGCGACAGGGTCTTGATCCGGATCTTCTCGTCCGCGTTCTCCCGCTTGGTGTCGAGGAAGCGGTAGATGTCCGGGTGGTGCGCGTGCAGGTACACGGCGCCCGCGCCCTGCCGGGCGCCCAGCTGGTTGGCGTAGCTGAACGAGTCCTCGAGCAGCTTCATGATCGGAATGACGCCCGAGCTCTGGTTCTCGATCTTCTTGATCGGTGCGCCGTGCTCCCGGATGTTGCTGAGCAGCAGTGCGACTCCGCCGCCGCGCTTGGACAGCTGCAGCGCCGAATTGATGGACCGGCCGATCGACTCCATGTTGTCCTCGATGCGGAGCAGGAAGCAGTTGTGGACGACAGTGCCATGAATCGAGTAGGTGTGCGTGCCCTCGACGTGGAGGTTGTACACGGTGTCGGGAGCGTCTTCGATCACCGTGATCTCGCGCACCCCATAGACGTGGCGCCCGTGCACGACCTGGTAGGTGGCGCGCCGAGTCCCCTTACGGCCGACGTAGTTCTGCAGATTCTTGTCGACGTCGAAGATGAACTCTTCGTTGGCCCCCGGCAGACCGGGAACCATGACCTGCCCCGTGACGTTCCCAGCCTGGTTGACGTACCGGCGCACGGTGGACATGATCCCCTGCCGCCGCAGCACGAGTTGAACCTGATCGACCAGAGCGGGATTCACGAGGTCGAGGACCATGCCACCGGTTGTGGTGCACCCATCACCCTGGAAAATCCCCGCGAGCATTCCGCGCTGGAACTCGTCGCCGAAAGTCAGCACCTCGGGGCCCAGCAGCTTCGTGCTGTAGCCCGTACCAGCCATCGACAACAAGAAGGAAGCGACCACCTTGCTGTTGCAGACCATCCGAACAGACTGGTCCGCACCGCTGACGTACAGCGTGAGATCGGCTCCGAACACGCGCTTGAAGGCTCCTGCGAGTTCTTCATGACGCCGCGTCTCGTGCGCACCGAGCGTGAAGTGCACTCCGTTCGGGACAGTTCGATCAGTCGACCGCTTCGAGACGTGCCCTTCGGCGACGTACCAGCCCAGGATGAGGCCCAGATCGTAGGATTCGTCGACGTACCTGTTGACACCGACGAACCGCTGGGAGTGACGGAACTTGTTCCGGTGCTTAGCGTCAGCGTTGACCTTCCGGATCTGGCCGTCGACATCCTCATACGATCCGGTGCCCACGTGATCCATCAGATCGAAACGCGCGACGGGATGCGTCTCGGCGGGCGCCGTCGTCACGATGAAGTCCGACGGATGGATGTCGCGCGCCGCGAGCCACACGAAGCCGCGAGCGGAGTCCGCACCGTCGCCCTCGATCAAGCTATCGACGTCCCGGCTCGTCCACACCAGCACCGGATGCTCCGGTGTGCATCGGATGGGCTCCTTGTGCCCGAAATGCGATAGCGAGATGAGCTTCTCGGAGTTCGGATTCTCGATCAACCGCTCGACCCGGGCGTAGCTGCCGTCGTGGGAGAGCACGCGGTCACCGGGTGCGAGACTCTCGATCGCCCGCGGTCCCCGATCCGTGTCGATCGGCGTCCCGGCCGGGAAGCACGAGACGGGCTCGCCGCGCTGCTTCTTACCCGAGTTGAGGAAGGTGGGGGTGGCCGGCTGGAACCGGCCGGCGATGATCTCGTCCACGAGCGAAACGGCGAGCTTCTCGTCACCGTCGGCCAGCGTCAGCGCGACCATGCAGACCCGGTCCTCGAAGCGCTCGAGGTAGCGCTTGCCGTCGAAGGTCTTGAGCGTGTAGCTCGTGTAGTACTTGAACGCACCGAGGAACGTGGGGAACCGGAACTTCTTGGCGTACGCGGCGTCGAACAGGCCCTTGACGAAGTCGCGGCTGTACTTCGCCAGCACCTCGGGCTCGTAGTAGTTCTCCTCGACGAGGTAGTCGAGCTTCTCGTCCAGGTTGTGGAAGAACACCGTGTTCTGGTTCACGTGCTGCAGGAAGTACTGCCGCGCGGCCTCGCGGTCCTTCTCGAACTGGATGCGCCCGTCCTTGTCGTACAGGTTGAGCATCGCGTTGAGCGCATGGAAGTCCAGCTCACTGTGGCCGGGGCCCGTGTGGACACCCGACTGGCTCGCCGACGGTACGAGGTCTTCCTGAGTTGCGGTCACGCGATTTCCTTGCTGTTGGTGCGGGAGAAGAAATCGACGAGCCCCGTGCGGACGCGCTGCACGTCGTCCACGGTGCCCATCAGTTCGAAGCGGTACAGGTACGGAACCCGGCATTTGCGGGCGATCACATCGCCCGCATAGCAGAACTCTTCGCCGAAATTCGTGTTGCCGGCCGCGATCACGGCCCGGAGGAGGGAGCGGTTGTGCTGATCGTTGAGGAACCGGATCACCTGCTTGGGGACGTATCCCCCGCCGGAGACCGCCGTGGCCTGCTTCCCCCCGCCGTAGGTGGGAGTGATCAGAACGAAGGGCTCGTCGACGGTGATCGGATCCTCCGCCCGCGTCACCGGGATGCGCACGGCGCGCAGGCCCAGCTTCGTCACGAATCGGTGTGTGTTCTCCGATACCGACGAGAAGTAGACGACGAGCGGCGAGACCATGACTACGCCGTGGCGGCGACGCTCGCGAGTGCCTTCACCCGGTCCGGTCGGAAGCCCGACCAGTGCGCATCGCCCGCGACGACGACGGGGGCCTGCAGGTAGCCGAGCGCCATCACGTAGTCCCGGGCATCCGAATCCTCCGTGATGTCCACCACGCGGTACTCGAGGCCGGCCTTGTCGAGGGCCTTGTAGGTGGCGTTGCACTGCACGCACGCGGGCTTGGTGTAGACGGTGATCTCGACCTGGCTCATAGCGGCTCCCGTTCGTTCGACTGAGTGCCCGACAGCCGTCACGGCTGCCTCGGAATCCCAGTATGGACCTGACGACTGACAAGTTCTTCGCCACGTTTGCCTGCGTGAACTCGGGCAGCCCAGCGGACACTCCAGCTCGTCCTCAAGCCCCCCGGATCCCCGTTTCGGATCTCCGATCGCGCAGTGGACAGAACACTACACCTAGTGGTGGCCCTCCGGAAGCGACACAACCACTTGCGAACAACATTCGTGAAATTACCAGCTCGCAAGACGCTCTTTCGGCCGTTTTTCATCGTGAATCCCCAGGACACGCCGAGGTTCCGCGACACGCCGGTCCGACACGCCCGGCACCGTCGGAATCGGCCCGGCGCACCCCTCCGGACCGAAGCGACGGCCCCTAGCGAACGGGGGCGACGAGCCGCTCGAGGAGGTCGCCGGCGCGCTGCGCGACGGCGTCGTGCTCGCGGGGCGATCGCCCCTCCAGACCCGAGATCGGGAACTCCTCGACGAGCCCCTCGGGAACCTCGCCGCCGGCGATGGTGACGGCACGCTCGGCGTCGGCCAGCGTGGTGTCCAGCCGGTGCCCGACGCCCGCCAGAGCGACGCGCTTACCCGACAGGGCGCTCGCACCGTAGGGCCGCGAGCCCCAGTCGATGACGTTCTTCAGCACGGCGCTGACGGTGCCGTTGTTCGGCGGCGCGAGCAGCAGCAGAGCGTCCGCCGCCGCGATCCGCTCGCGCAGCGCGGCCGCGGCGGCGGGCGCGGCCTCACCGTCGATGTCCTCGTTGTAGAAGGGCACCTCCGCGATGCCCTCCGCGATCTCGACGCGCACCCCCTCGGGCGCGTTGGCGACGGCGACCTCCGCCAGTTCCCGGTTGAGCGAGCTGCTGCGCAGCGATCCGACGACGGCGAGCACGATGATGTCCGACATGATCCTCAGTTCTCCTGACGTTCTGTGCGCGGCCCCACCGGGCCGCATCCGCACAAGTTAACGGACTTCGGTCCGGATTTCTTCCCCAGGATCATGGTGACTCGAAAACGCGCACGGTAGGCTCACTCCGATGACCGGACCACTCCTGCCCCTCGCGCAGCCGCAGACCGAACCGCGCCGCGATGCCGCGCGCAATCGCGAGCTGCTCATCGAGGCCGCGCAGCGCCTGTTCGCCGAGCGCGGGGTCGACGCGGTGAGCATGGACGCCGTGGCGCAGGCAGCGGGCGTCGGCAAGGGCACCGTCTTCCGCCGGTTCGGTTCCCGGGCGGGGCTGCTGCAGGCGCTCCTCGACCACGACGAGATCGAGCTGCAGCAGCGGTTCATGTTCGGCCCGCCCCCGCTGGGGCCGGGCGGCGATCCCGTGCACCGCCTCACCGAGTACGGCAAGGCACGGATGCAGCTCATCGCACGCCACGGCGACCTCCTGCGCGGCGCCGAACAGGCCGCCCGCGACCCGTACGACGAGCCGCCGTGGCGCGTCTCGGCGATGACGGTGCGCGCGATGCTCACCGAGGCCGGGCGTACGACGCACGCCGACGTGTGGTCGGCGGCACTGATGGCCACGCTCAGCCCCGCCTGGGTGCTGCACCAACTCGCGTCGGGCGTCTCACAGGACGAGCTCGAGGTGGTCTGGGCCCAGCACGTCCGGCTACTGGCCGCGGGCTGAGATCTTCGCGAAGTAGGCGAAGCGGTCGTTCGCCACGCGCATGGCGATCTCGTAGGGCAGCGCGAACTTCCGCTTCCAGAAGTACCCGAAGCGGGTGTCGAAGGACGTGTAGACCAGGAACCGGTTCTTCAACACCCCGTCGATGATCGCCTGCGCCGCCTTCTCCGCCGTCACCTTCGGGAACGCGTCGATCCCCTTGTCCACCTTCGGGTTGCTGCGATCGACGCCGTTGATCTGGACGGACTTCACCAGCCCGGTCTCCACGGCCCCAGGAACCACCACCGAGACCCCGATGCCGTGCCGGCGCAGGTCGTAGCGCAGCACCTCGGAGACGCCGACGAGGCCGAACTTCGCGGCCGAGTAGGCCGCGTGCCAGGGCAGCGCGATCAAGCCCGCCGTGGACGAGACGTTGACCAGCTGGCCGCCGCGCCCCGCCGCGATCATCGGTGGGACGAACTCCTCGATGATGTGGATCGGCCCCATGAGATTGATGTCCACGGTCCTGCGCCACTGCTCGTGGGTGAGGTTCTCGACGGTGCCCCACACCGCGATTCCGGCCACGTTCATGACGATGTCCAGCGAGCCGACGGACGCGTGCACCTCCTCGGCGAACGCCCGCACGGCGTCGTAGTCGGACACGTCGAAGGCCCTGGACGCGATGACCTTCGCGCCCAGGGCCGTGACGTGGCGGGTGGCGGCGTCGAGCTGTTCGGCGTTGATGTCGGTCAACACCAGCTCGGCACCGTGCGCCGCGAGAAGATTCGCGGTAGCGCGGCCGATCCCGCTGGCCGCGCCGGTGACGAGGACCTTCTTCCCCTTCAGGTCCTTGATCGGCGTGGCCATGTGGACGAGCCGGACGACATTGCGGAGTGCCATATCAGCCAGCTTGCCAGATCGGTCCGCGCTACCGCTTCCCGCCGGGGCGTGACGTCCCCGGCGGAAGTCGGTGCGGTACTACTTCGGCAGGATCGCGCCGGCGCTCAGGATCGCCTTGAGGATCTCCTGGGCGGCGGCCGGACCCTGCGCGGACTGCAGCGAGTTGAAGGCCTGCGGACTGGACAGCAGGGTGGTCACGAGCTGCTGGCCCTGCGAGCTGGTCAGGAACTCGGTGGCCTTGGGCCCCATCTCGAACAGCGTGTTCACGCCGAGGGCCTGGCTCTGGCCGGGGATCGTGATCTGCGGCAGCTGGGGCAGCGCGAGCTGTCCGAGACCGGGGATGTTGACCGACGTGCCCGCCGGGGCGGTGGCGCTCGGCGCCGTGACCGCGGGGGTGCCGCCCGACGGGGTCGCCCCACCGGTCAGCATCGGGACGCCCGAGACGATCGGCGAGACACCGGTGCCCGTGGTGGGCGTGGCCGGTGCGGCCGCGCCCGGCACCGCCGGAACGATGGGAGTCTGTGCGGGCGCGGTCGGCACTGCGGCCGCGGTCGGCGCGACGGGGGTGACCGCGGTGGCGGCAGGAGCGGCCGGGGTCGCCGGAGCGGCCGGGGTGACCGGGACCGCGGGATCGACCTGCGGTGCGACGGGCTGCTGCACGATCGGCTCGGCGACGGCACCCGCGGGCACCACCTTGCCGGTCAGCTGCTGGATCACGCCGTTGGTCAGCACGGAGGCGTACTGGGTCTGGCCCGCAGCGGAGGTGAGCAGCGCGGCGTCGTCCGCGTTCGCGAGGTTGCCCAGGTTGGCGTAGACGAGCGGGATGTTCACCAGCGACGCGAAGGCGTTGGTGGTCTTGGCGATACCGTCCTTGCCGCCGAGGTACTGCGCGGGGACGAAGCCGCCCGCGGCCGTCGCGTTACGGACGACCGTCGTGGCGGGATCGCTCACGGCCTGCTGAGCGGTCACCTTCGGATCGGAGGCGCCGGGAGCGGCCGTCTCGAGCAGGAATCCACGCTGGGCCGCGTCCTGGACCGCGCTGTTGATGCTCACGGCGAGGTCCGCACCGGAGGCGTTGGCAGCGGTGGCGCGCTGGTCGACGCAGCCGCCGAAGCCGGCGTCGTCCGCGCGGGACATGATCACCTTGGCGCCCTGGGTCTTGAGCGCCGCCTCGACCATCTTGGCCACGGCGTAGTTGACGGTGTGGTCGGCGGTGCCGTTCGAGGCGATCGCCGTGGGGTTGACGCAGGGCACCTTGCCGCCGCGGCCGTCCACCACCTGTCGGGCCTGTTCGGCCGCCGAGGACAGGGACGATCCGGCGTCGAGGAACACGGTCTTGCCGCTCAGCGGCTGTGCGGGGGCGGCGGGCGCGGGGTCGGCGGACGCGAAGCCGGGCGCGCCGAACAGCGCGACGGCCGCGGTCGCCAAGGAACCGGCGAGAACACGGGTCTTCATCATGGGCAGCTGGGCGCCGGGGAAGTGGCGCCGCTCTCCTTCCAAGTCTCTTGTGCAACTTTCGTCACATCAGTCACACGAGAAACAGTCAACCATCAATTGAGACTTTAGGAAAATCTGCGAAGGGCATCGTTACCGAACCGTTACCCGAAGCGGGCGGCGTCAGTCCTCGATGAACGCCGAATCCGCCTGCGCCGCATCCGAGTAGCGCAGCAGGGACAGCACGGCCTGGGCGTCGGGCGCCGCCATCGGGTCGGCGGCGCAACCCTCCACCCGCGCCCGGACGGCCGCACCGTCGAGCCCGATCCCGAGGAAGACGAGCACCGACTCCGGCCCACCCCGGCGCCCGCGCTCCGGCGCCGTGCGCACGTGCCGGCCCACGGAGTGCACCTCGAGCCGCGTCCCGTCGGCGACGGTGACGAAGCCCTTCGTCCGGAACACCCCGCGCGGCGGATCGGCCAGAAACTCGGCCACCGCGCGTGCATCGAGACGCCCGGCGGACACGTCGACCGCGGAGTATTCGTCGTGCAGGTGCGTGTGCTCCCCGGCATGGTCGTGATCGTGTTCGTGCTCCCGCAGTGCTTCGTCGAGCGTGAGCTGACGCGGGGTGCCGACGCGCTCGGCGGCGCGGCGCGCGAGCACGTCCGGATCGATGAGCAGTTCGACGGGAACCACCGCGTCGACGGTGCGGACCACGGGCGCCGACGGTGCGTGTGCCCGGACCAGCGCACGTGCCGCGTCGGGGTCGTCGGCGAGGTCGATCTTGTTGAGTACCACCAGGTCGGCGAGCGCAAGATGGTGACGCAGCGACGGGTGCCGCTCCATCGTGTCCGGCAGATGCGCCGCGTCGGCCACGTAGACCAGGCCGCCGTAGTCGATCCGGGGATCGGGCGCGAGCACCACGCGCCGCACCATGGCCGCGGGCTCGGCGAGGCCCGACGCCTCGACCACGATGAGGTCGAGGCCGCGGCCGGCGAGAGTGCCGAGCACGTCCTCGAGTTCGTCGTCGTCGACGGTGCAGCACACGCAGCCGTTGCTCAGCGACACCGTCCGCACCGACCCGCCGCCGGCCGCGCTCGAGACCAGCATCGCGTCGATGTTCACCGCGCCGAAGTCGTTGACGACGACGCCGATCCGCGCCTCACCCGCGCCGGCGAGCAGGTGGTTGAGCAGCGTCGACTTGCCGGCCCCGAGGTAGCCGGCGACCACGACGACCGGGACGGCGCGGGGGCTCACGGTGCGCAGTCCTCGCACAGGACGGCGAGTTCCCGGTCCTGCGGCGGCGCGAGGTTCGCGACCTTCGAGGTGGGTGCGCCGCACTCCGCGCATCGCCCGATCCGCTTCGCGCCGTCGGAGAAGTCCACGCTCATCCGCCGGTCGAAGACGTACATCGAGCCCTCCCAGAGCCCGCCGTCGCCGAATCGCTCACCGTAGCGGGCGATCCCACCGTCGAGCTGGTAGACCTCGCCGAAGCCGCGCGTGCGCATCACCGCGCTGAGCACCTCGCACCGCACGCCGCCGGTGCAGTAGGTGATCACCGGGCGGTCCTTGAGGTGGTCGTAGTCCCCCGAGTCCAGGAGCGCGACGAAGTCGCGGGTCGTCTTCGCGGGCGTCACCACCGCGCCGGCGAACCGGCCGATCTCGGCCTCGATGGCGTTGCGGCCGTCGAAGAACACGGCGTCGGGCTTCTCGGCGAGCAACGCGTGCACCTCATCGGGCGTCAGGTGCACTCCCCCGCCGTGGACGCCGGCACCGTCGACCTCGATCTCGTCGGGGACGCCGAAGGTGACGATCTCGTCGCGCACCTTCACTGAGAGCTTCGGGAAGTCCGCGGCGGAGCCGTCGGACCACTTCACGTCGGCCCCCTTGAAGGCCGGGTACTCGCGGGTGGCGCGCACGTACCGCTTGACCGCACGGATCTCTCCGCCGACGGTGGCGTTGATCCCGTGCCGGGAGACGATGATCCGGCCGCGGAGACCGTTCGCCTCACACAGCGCCCGCTGCCACAACCGGATCGCGTCCGGATCGGCCAGCGGGGCGAACACGTAGAACAGCACGATCTTGCCCATGACGCGCACCATTCTATCTCCGAACGCCTTGGGCTCAGCCTGCGTCCAAGGGTTCCGACGGTGCCCCCACTCCCCTTCAATGGCCCCCATGCCATTTCGCCTCCCCCGCCGCGCCGCGGCGCTCGCGACCGCCCTCGTCGCGGTGCTCGGCGTCTCCGCGTGCGCGTCGTCGACGGGGCCCGCGTACGATCCGTCGGCGCCGATCGCCGACCAGGTCCCGGCCGGCACCGTCATCACCGTCGCCGACCAGCAGTCCATCCTCAAGACGATGCTCGCCGCATCCGGGGAGGCCGCGAAGCTGGGGTTCGGCGTGAAGTTCGCCGACTTCGCGGGCGGCCCCGCGATCCTCGAGTCCTTCCGCGCCGATGCGACGCAGGTCGCGATCGTCGCCGACGTGCCCCCGATCCACGCGCGGATCGCCCGGTTCCCCAGCCCGATCATCAAGGCCTGGCAGCTCGACCGCGGCGGCGTCTCCACCGTCGCGCGACCGGGCGTCCCGCTGCGCACTCCCGCCGACCTGCGCGGCCGCAAGATCGGCTACGCGGAGGGCACCGCCCACCAGGCGATGGTGCTGCGTCTGCTCCGCGCCGCGGGCCTGTCCAAGCACGACGTCCAGCTCGTACCGCTGCAGCTCACCGAGGTGGGCGAGGCCCTGGGCGCCGGCCAGATCGACATCGCCCCGCTGATGGAGCCGATCAGCACCAAGTACCGGCTCGCCCACCCGGACGCGCAGGTGCTTCCGGACCAGCTCAACCAGGCCGCGCAGTCCGGCCTGATGTTCCTCTACTCACCGCAGGCCGCGCTGGCCGATCCCGCCCGGGCCGCGGCCCTGAAGCGACTCTCGGCGGCGGTCGACCGCGCCCGCGCGTGGGTGGACGCCGACTCCGGCCGCTGGATCCAGACCTACTACGCGGGGGCGCTGAAGATCCCCGCCGCCGTCGGCCGCGTCGCCTACGAGGGCCAGGGCAGCTGGCGGTCCGTGCCGCTCGACCGCGCCCTCGTCGCGCGCCAGCAGAGCACCATCGACGTCCTCGCCGACTTCGGCGAGATCCCCGGCGGCCGCGTCTCCGCCGACGGCTCCGTCGACTTCCGGTTCGACACCCATCCCGCAACGTAAGGGCCCTCCCGTGACCTCTCCCCCGACCGGCCGCCTCGGCAGCGGCCTCGCCCACGATTCGGCGCCCGAGCAGCGACCGGGTGCTCTCGATCCCGACCACGAGCTGCTGCCCCGCACGTCCACGCGCCGCGCCCTCGTCGACTCCCGACCCATCGGCGCGTGGATCCTCGCCGGCCCCGCGCTCGTCGTCGCCCTGTGGGCCGCGGGCTCCGCGACCGGGATCATCCCGGACACCGTCCTGTCCGCGCCGTGGACCGTGGCGAACACCGCCTGGAACCTCGCGGTCGACGGCTCACTGTGGTCCAACATCTGGGCCTCCGCGCAGCGCGCGATCATGCCCTGCCCGGCTTCTTCACGGGCCTGCGCCTCGGGGCGACGGTGGCGTGGCTCGCCCTGGTCGTCGTCGAGCAGGTCGGCGCCTCCGACGGCATCGGCTACCTCATGTACAAGGCCCGGCTCTACGGCCTGACCGACGTCATCGTCGTGGGCCTCGCCGTCTACGCGATCCTCGGCTTCAGCACCGACCTCCTCGTCCGTTTCTCCGCACGAAAGGCCCTGTCATGGCAGAGCACCCTGGCCCACTGACCACGCCGACCGCGAACGGAGACAAGGACGGTCCGGTGATCGAGGCCCGGAACCTGGTGCGCGGCTTCGACGGCCGCGCGGTCCTCCGCGGTATCGACCTGACCATCCGGCGCGGCGAGTTCGTGGCGCTGCTCGGCCGGTCCGGCTCCGGCAAGTCGACGCTGCTCCGCGCCATCGCGGGCCTCGACGACGGGGTCCCCGGATCCGGTGTGCTCGAGGTCGATCCGCGGCGCGCCGTGGTCTTCCAGGACTCCCGGCTGCTCCCCTGGTCGCGCGTGCTCGACAACGTCATCCTCGGCCTGGGCGGCGCCGATGCCGAGGACGTGGGCCGCGAACTCTTGCGGGAGGTCGAACTGGACGGACGCGAGAGGGCCTGGCCCAGGGAGCTCTCCGGCGGACAGCAGCAGCGGGTCGCGTTGGCCCGCAGCCTGGTCCGCGAACCCGCCGTCCTCCTCGCCGACGAGCCCTTCGGCGCGCTCGACGCACTCACCAAACGCAAGATGCACGACCTGCTCCGGCGCCTCGTGGCACGGCACCGGCCCGGCGTCCTGCTCATCACGCACGACGTCGACGAGGCCATTGCGCTCGCCGACCGGATCCTCGTGCTGGACCACGGCATCCTGTCCGTGGACGTCACCCTCGCCGACGGTGCCGGGCGTGGGCCCGGCGAGCCGGGGTTCGCGGAGCTGCGCGGTTCGCTGCTCGACGCCCTGGGCGTCGAGCGGGGACGGAGGGTGGCCACCACCGCATGACGATCCCCGATCACGCCCGCGGGTACGACGGTTTCACCGGGCGGATCGGCCGCTCCGAGACCGAATCGGAACCGGCCTGGCCCGCGGAGACACGGGCGCGACCCGGGGCGCCGAACATCATCGTGGTCCTCGTCGACGACATGGGCTTCTCGGACATCGGTCCGTACGGGTCGGAGATCCCCACCCCGCACCTGGACGCTCTCGCCGCCCGCGGCATCGTCTCCACCAACCACCACACCACACCGGTGTGCTCGCCCGCCCGCGCTGCGCTGCTCACGGGGCTCAATCCCCACCGGGCGGGCTACGGTTCGGTCGCGAACTCCGATCCGGGCTTCCCGAACCGCGCCTGAGCCTCGCCGACGACGTGCTCACCCTGCCGGAGATCCTCCGCGAATCCGGCTACGCCACCTACGCGGTCGGCAAGTGGCACCTGGCGAAGGACTCGCGGCTCGGGCCGGACGCGGACCGCTCGTCGTGGCCGTTGCAGCGCGGCTTCGACCACTACTACGGCTCCCTGGAGGGGCTGAACTCGTTCTTCCACCCGAACCAGCTGGTCCGGGACAACACCGTCGACCCCGTGGCCGAGTACCCGGAGGACTTCTACGTCACCGACGCGCTCACCGATACCGCGGTCTCGTGGATCAAGGACCTGCGGGCGCACGACGCGGAGAAGCCCTTCTTCCTCTACTTCGCGCACATCGCGATGCACGGTCCGCTGCAGGTGAAGGAAGAGGATCTGCCGCGCGGCGACCTCGACTACGCCCGCGGCTGGGACGCGGTGCGCGCGCAGCGGTTCGCGTGGCAGCAGGAGCTCGGCCTGTTCGGCCCGGACGTGCGGCCGGCGCGGCGCAACAGCGAGCCCGGCTACGACGTGCCGCCGTGGGATGAGCTCGATCCCGAACGGCAGCGGCGGTTCGCGAAGTACATGCAGGTGTACGCGGCGATGGTGCGCACCGTCGACGACAGCCTGGGTCGGCTGCTGGAGACGGTCGAGCGATTGGGCGAGCGGGAGAACACGATCGTGGTCTTCACCTCCGATAACGGTGGCACCGCCGAGGTCGGCCCGGAGGGCACGCGCAGCTACTTCGCCGAGTTCGTGAAGTTCGCCGACGGCATCGGACCCGACGGGTGGGAGGGCGACGTCGATCACCCGGAGGAGCTGATCGGCACCGCTCGGCTCGGCGTGCACTACCCGCGCGGCTGGGGGCAGGTGTCCAACACGCCCTTCCGGTTCTACAAGGGCCAGACCTTCGCGGGCGGCGTGCGCGTGCCCCTCGTCCTGTCCTGGCCCGCGGGCCTGCCGGAGGCGCGCGGCGTCCGCGAGCAGTTCTCCTTCGTCACCGACGTGGCACCCACGCTGCTGGACCTGGCGGACGTCCCGACGCCCGCCGCGCGGCACGGGCTCCCCGCGCAGGAACGCGACGGCCTCTCGCAGCGCGCCGCCTGGGCCGACGCCGGCGCACCGTCGGCCCGCACGCGCCAGTACTCGGAGTTCCGCGGGCATCGCGGCTACTACCGCGACGGCTGGAAGTTGCTGAGCCTGCACGGCCGGGGCGACGATCCGCTCGCGCCGCGCTGGCAGCTCTTCGACAACCGCGCGGACCCCGCCGAGACCACCGACCTCGCCGCGCAGCACCCCGACCTCGTCGCCGAGTTGGCCGCCGAGTGGGAGCACGAGGCCTGGCGGAACACGGTGTTCCCCATCGTGATCGACGGGTCCACCCGCAACCCCGCGGAGCGGCGCCTCGCCGATCCCGTGCGACTGCTGCCCGGCACGCCCGTGCTCGAGCGGTACCGCTCGGCGAAACTCGTGCAGTACCGGGACTTCCGCGTCGACATCGACGTGGAGATCGGCAGTGGTACCGGTGGCGGCGCCGAGGGCGTCCTCGTCGCGCACGGCGACGCGCTGGGCGGCTACCTCGTCTACGTCGAAGACGGCGCAGTCGTGCTCGGCTACAACGCCTACGGCCGGTACGCGGAGGCCCGCTCGGGCCCCGTCGAGCCGGGCCGGCGCACCGTCACGCTCACGGCGACGGTGCGCCCGAACCTCCGCTGGGACCTCGCGCTCGCGGTCGACGGCACCGAGTCCACCGTGCTCCCGGACCGCGTCCAGCTCATCGGCATGGCGCCGTGGACCGGGATCTCCGTCGGCCTCGACGCCCGCGGGCCGGTCGCGTGGGAGCTGCGCGAGCGGCGGGGCACGTTCCCGTACTCCGGTGCGCTGCACGCGGTCACGTACACGCCGGGCCCCGTGGGCGTCCCGTCGGACGACATCGACCGCCTGCAGCAGGAGGCCGAGGAGGAGGCGGACTGAGCGGATTGCGCCCGCGCTGAACGCAACCCTGGCCCCGTCGGCCCGAATCGGGTGAGCTGGGTGCACCACGCACGCAACG
This sequence comes from Tsukamurella sp. NPDC003166, assembly GCF_040611135.1. Classification (NCBI taxonomy): domain Bacteria; kingdom Bacillati; phylum Actinomycetota; class Actinomycetes; order Mycobacteriales; family Tsukamurellaceae; genus Tsukamurella; species Tsukamurella sp. NPDC003166. The sequence goes on along the minus strand of NZ_JBEXNL010000004.1, from coordinate 228,412 downwards.
CACCGACGGAGGCAGCCATGACCGCAACGCTCGAGCCCACCACCACCGCACCCGACATCACCGTGACCAAGCTGAGTGAGCACATCGGGGCGATCGTGCACGGGGTCCGGGTCGGCGGCGACATCGACGACGCGACCGCGGAGACGATCCTCGACCTGCTCGCCGAGCACGAGGTGATCTTCTTCCGCGGCCAGGACCACCTCGACGACGCCGGCCAGCACGCCTTCGCCGCGCGCCTCGGCGTACCCACCACCCCGCACCCGACGGTCCGCTCGGACTCGGACCTGCTGCCCATCGAGGGCGCGGCGAACAGCTGGCATACGGACGTCTCTTTCGTCGATCGCGTGCCGAAGGCGTCGATCCTGCGGCCCGTGGTGCTGCCGCCGCACGGCGGGAACACGACGTGGGCGTCCACCACGCGCGCCTACGACCGGCTGCCCGCGCCGCTCAAGGCGCTCGCGGAGAACCTGCGGGCGATCCACACCAACGACTACGACTACGCCGGCCACAACGCCACCTACCAGCGCGCCGAGTACCACCGCGAGTTCATCCGGAACATCTTCGAGGCCGAGCACCCCGTGGTGCGCGTGCACCCGGAGACGGGCCGCCGCTCCCTTCTTCTGGGCCACTTCGTCAAGTCCTTCGCCGGCCTGAGCAGCCACGACTCGGCGCCGATCCTCGCGCTGCTGCAGCGGCGGATCGAGAACCCGGACAACACCGTCCGCTGGGCGTGGCAGCCGGGCGACGTGGCGATCTGGGACAACCGCTCCACGCAGCACTTCGGCATCAACGACTACGGCGACCACCAGCGCCTGCTGCGCCGCGTGACGCTCGCCGGCGACCTGCCCGTGGGCGTCGACGGGCGGGAGGGCGTGGCGCTCAAGGGCGATGCCTCGGACTACGCGCCGGTGACCCCCGCGCGCTCGCGGGGCTGATCCAGCCAGCTCAGGATCTGCTCGTAGACGGCGTCCGAGCGGAGCAGGGTGAAGTGATGGGCTCCGCCGAGGTGCATCCCCGCCTCGGCGGCGAACCCGATGCGGCGGGCTGCGTTCCGGCCCGCCGCACTCGGCGCGAGCACGAGGCCGTCGCCCAGGAGGCGCCCCACCGGGTGCCGCGCGTCGCGGGTGAAGGTGGCGGCGACGAAGTAGTGCTCCGCACCCTCCAGGAGCGGGATCTCCGCCGCGGCGGCGGCGCCGAGCGCGTCGGCCTCGCGGCCCCGCCAGTCCTCGTCGACGATCGAACCCCCGCGCAGGTCACGGATCCCCGCGCTGCGTCGGCGCAGGAGTCGCCCGAAGGGCGCCGTCTCCGGGATCGCGGTCAGTGCCGCGCTGCCGTAGTGCGCGGCCTGCTCCAGCGGGGCGCCCAGGTGCGGCGTCCCCAGGCTGACGGTGGCCGATACCGCTGCGGGCCACGCCATCACCGCCTCGTCGGCGCGATGCGTCGCGCTGCGGGCGACGAGGCCGCCCATGGAGTGACCGATGAGCACGAGGTCCGTGACGGGGACCGGCCAGGCCGCGACGAGCCGCTCCAGCAGCTCCGCCAGATCGCGCCCGTTGTCGCTGATGTGTCGCCCGCTGTTGTAGCGCACGTACACCGGGGTGGCGCCGAGGTCGACCGCCAGCCGCACGCCGTAGTCGTCGGCCTCCAGGCCGCCCACGCCCCACGCGTGCTCGGTCTCGGTGAGCCCGTGCAGGAGCACCACCACGCGGCCCGTCGCGCCGTCGAAGACCTCCGCCGGATCGAGCCGGCCGGGCGGGACGGGCCCCTCGCCCAGGTGGACGACGGCGCCGTCGACCCGGACCGTGACGGGGTCCGCGGCCAGCGGCGAGCCCTGGGCCGCGAGGTCGTCGCCGATGAGCCCGAGCACGGCGCCGATCACCGTCGCCCCGCGCACCGTCTCCGACGGTGGCCGGTCCCCCGGCCAGTCCGCACCCACGGCGGCGACCCGCCCGACGGTCCGCGCGACGGTGCTGATGGTCGCGTAGACGCCGTCGGTGATGCCGTCGTGCAGGGCGCGCACCGGCGCGACCGCAGGGCCGACGCCCAGGCGGACGTAGCGGAAGACCCGGTCGGAGATCGCCCGGTGCACGCCGTGCACGCCGTCAGCGGCGCCCGCGATCTCGCTGCAGCCCAGCTCAGCGAGAGCACGCACCTCGGCGCGACGGCGATCTTCGACAACACTCACGAAGATCGAGTGTACGAGTGTGCACTCGAACTGTCCAGCGGCGACGTCAGGCGCGGTACTCCCAGCCGGCGGCGACCCACTCGGCGGACGGCATGCAGTTGCGGCCGTCGAGCAGCACGGGGTTGCGCACGACCGCGCCGACCACGGCCGGGTCCAGCTCGCGGAACTGGGTCCACTCGGTGAGCACCAGCACCACGTCGGCGCCCTCGCAGGCCTCGAGTGCGGTGGTGGCGTAGTCCAGCGTCGGGAAGACGCGGCGCGAGTTGTCCATGGCCTCGGGGTCGTACACCGAGACGGCCGCGCCCTGCAGCTGGATCTGGCCCGCGATGTTGAGCGCGGGCGAGTCGCGCACGTCGTCGGAGTCCGGCTTGAAGGCGGCGCCGAGCACGGCGACCTTCGCGCCGAGCAGCGAGCCGCCGCAGGCCTCCCGCGCCAGGTCCACCATACGGGTGCGGCGGCTCATGTTGATCGCGTCGACCTCGCGGAGCAGGCCGTGCATGTGGCCGGCGCCGAGCTCGCCCGAACGGGCCATGAAGGCGCGGATGTCCTTCGGCAGGCAGCCGCCGCCGAAACCGATTCCGGCGCCGAGGAACTTGCGGCCGATGCGGGAGTCGACGCCGATCGCGTCGGCCAGGGCCACCACGTCGGCGCCCGCCGCCTCGCAGACCTCGGCGACGGCGTTGATGAACGAGATCTTGGTGGCCAGGAAGGCGTTCGCGGAGATCTTCACCAGCTCCGCGGTCGCGGTGTCGGTGATGAAGAACGGGGTGTCGCGGGCGAGGATCTCCGCGTAGACCTCGCGGGCGACCTCCTCGGCGCGGCCGCCGGGCTCGACGCCGAGCACGAGGCGATCGGGCTCGAGCGTGTCCTTGACGGCGTGTCCCTCGCGGAGGAACTCGGGGTTCCAGGCGAATTCGACGCTGACCGCCGCCGGCACCAGCTCGGCCGCGCGGGCCCGGAGCAGGTCGGTGGTGCCGACGGGGACCGTCGACTTGCCGAGGATCACCGCGTCGCGGCGCAGGTGCGGCACGAGCGAGTCGATCACGGAGTTCACATAGGTCAGGTCGGCCGCGAACTCGCCCTTGCGCTGCGGGGTGCCGACCGCGATGAAGTGCACGTCGCCGAACGCGCCGGCCTCCTCGTAGGAGTCCGTGAAGCGCAAGCGTCCGGCCTCGATGTTCCGCTTGAGCACCGCGGGCAGGCCGGGCTCGTGGAAGGGCACCTTGCCCTCCGAGAGCGCGGCGATCTTGCTGAGGTTGACGTCGACGCCGAGCACCTCGTGGCCCAGCTCCGCCATGCACGCCGCGTGCGTGGCTCCCAGGTACCCCGTACCCAGCACTGTGATCTTCATGCGCCGAAGGTAAGCGCGGCACGGCACGCCACGGAAGGGCGCCGGGCCGGAGTTCGGCAAGGGTTACACGGGGATTCACACGCAGGGCGGCGACGGCACCGTCGCGTTCGCCGGGCGTTCGCCCGAGCTTCGCCACCCGGTCACCCGGCCGGGTCAGAGCACTTCGGGACCGTCCGACGGCGCGCCGTTCCCGCCGGCGGGGCCGGCACCGTCGTAGGAGGACGAGCCGCGCCGCGGCTCCCGGCCCTCGCGGCCCTTGAGGATGCGCTTGGGCAGGCGATTGACCAGGTCGCTCATGGGGTTGACGGCGGCGGTCATGAGGGCCACCGCCTCGTTGAGTTCGGCTACCACGTCGGGGAGCTGGGAGACGGCGTCGAGGGTGCCGCCGGGGGCGATGGCGCGCTCGATGGCGCCCTCCTGACCGAGGAGCTGGTCGACGATGCCGCCGTCCGCGATCGCGCGGTCGATGATGCCGCCGGGCTCCGTGAGCTTGTCGATGAGGCCGTCCTGGCCTGTGAGCTTGTCGAGGACTCCGTCCTTCGCGGCGAGCTTGTCGAGCACGCCGCCCTTCTCGGTGAGCTTGTCCAGCACACCGTCCTTGGTCATGAGCTTCTCGAGCACGCCGTCGGGTGCGGTGAGCTTGTCGATGACGCCGCCCTCGGAGGTGAGCCGCTCGAGAACGCCCTCCGACTCGGTGATCTGGTCGACGACGCCGCCGGGGCGCGTGAGCCGGTCCAGCGGGCCTCCCTCCGAGGTGAGGCGGGTGATCGGGCTGTCGTCCTTGGTCACCTGGTCGAGGAGACCGCCCGATTCGGTGAGCTTCTCCAGCATGCCGCCGGGCTCGGTCAGCCGGTCGACGACGCCGCCCTGCTTGAGCACACGGTCCAGCGGTCCACCGCGGGACAGGATGATCCCGACGGGGCGGTCGGGCTCGAGCAGCGAGGCGAGGCGCTGCAGGAGCTGCATCGGCGTGGCCGAGGACATCCCCGCCTCCACGTGCAGGGCGTTGCTCACCTCCGAGTCGACGTTCTGCACGGCGAAGCGGGTGACGGCGACGCCGCCCTCGATCGCCGACATCGCGGCGTCGGCGGTCGAGAACACGACGCGCAGCGGTGTGGTGACGATGCCCTTGAGGTCCATAGCCGCCCATCGTAGGGGGCGGAGTGAGAGGATCAAGATCGAATTCACTCATTGCACGACGGCGGAGGCGGCTCGAGGTGACCACGCGCGCGTCCGACGACCTCCTCCCGCACCTGCGGCGAGCCCGGGATCACGCGGACCGCAACTACTCCGAGCCGCTCGACCTCGCCGCGCTGGCCGCGGTCTCGGGGATCAGCAAGTTCCACTTCCAGCGGTTGTTCACCGCCACCTACGGCGTGTCACCCGCGGAGCACCTCTCGCGCCGGCGCATCGAACGCGCCCAGGACCTGCTCCGGACCACCAACCTCACGGTGACCGAGATCTGCGCCGCGGTCGGCTTCTCGAGCCTCGGGTCGTTCAGCAGCCGGTTCCGCGAGCTCGTGGGCGAGTCGCCCAGTCGGTTCCGGGCCCGGTGGTCCGACGGTGCGCCGCGCATCCCCAGTTGTTTCGTGTTCATGGCGGGCCTCGCCGAGCGCCACACCTCCGCAAGCGAGGAGAAGCGCCCGGGGCCGAGCGGCTCCTAGGCTCGGGGCCATGATCATCAAGAACATCTCGCTCGTGTCGGTGTGGGTCCAGGACCTCGACGAATCGCTCCGCTTCTACACGGAGATCCTCGGCTTCGACCCCAAGGACGACATCACCATGGGGCCCGACTTCCGCTGGGTCACCGTCGCCCATCCCGCGCAGCCCGAGCTGCAGATCCACCTGACCACCCCGTCGAAGCCGCTCTCCGACGACCTGATCGCCGCGATGCAGCGCGCGCAGGCCGATGGCGGACTCCCCGGCCTCGGCCTCGCCGTCGACGACTGCCGGGCGACCTACGAGGCGTTGTCCGCCAAGGGTGTCGAGTTCATCCAGCCGCCCGAGGAACGCCCCTACGGCGTCGAGGCGCTGATGCGCGACAACTCGGGCAACTGGATGGTGCTCGTCGAGGCGCGGGAGTACACCCCGGAGGACTTCGAGGGAGTCTCCTTCGACTGAGCCGCCCGACCGCGCGGATGGGACCGGGCCGGCGCGATGCGGTGCCGCCCCGCCTCGACCAGGTGGCCGCCGAGAGCTGAGCCACATCACCACGTCTGGGATGATCGTGGCGTGACCGAGAAGAGTGTCCTCGCGGACCCCGTGAACGCCGCACTGTCGGGTCCGCACGCCCGATTCGCCCAGATCAGTGGCCGAATTCGGCGGTATGATCCCGCGGTGTCCGTGTTCTTCGGGCACCCCCGTGAGCTCACCGCCGACGACTACGCCGATACCGCCCGGCTCGCCGGGGACGACGGCGTCGTGCTCCTCCGCGACCGGGCCACGGACGTGCCCTCCGGGTGGGCCCGGATCGAGAAGATCGGGCTGCTCCAATACGACGGCAGCGCGATCGAATCCGCACCGGAGCCGGCCGCCGTGCTGCTCACGGCCGCGGACGTTCCCGAGATGACGGCCCTCGTCGAGCGCACGAAGCCCGGCCCCTTCCTGCCGCGCACGATCGAACTCGGCGCGTACATCGGGATCCGGGACACCGACGGCGCCCTCATCGCGATGGCGGGCGAGCGCATGCACCCGACCGGGTGGACGGAGATCAGCGCCGTCTGCACGGCGCCCGAGGCCCGCGGCCGCGGCCTGGCATCACGGCTGATCCGCGCGGTGGCCCACGGCATCCGCGAGCGGGGCGAGAAGCCCTTCCTGCACACCTCCGACGACAACCCCGCGCAGAAGCTCTACGAGGACATGGGTTTCACCCTGACCAGCGTGGTCCCGCTCGAGGTCTTCCGGGTCGACGGCGCGTGAACCGCAGGGACTTGGACCGGCGCGGACTGCTGGCACTGCTCGCGGCCGGGACCGTCGGGGCGCTGGCCGGATGCGCCCCCGTCTCCGCGCTGCCCGACGACGACGACCGTTCGTCGACGAGTGTCGCGCCCGCGGCACCGTCGAAGCCCTTCGGCCCGCCGCCCGCCGGCACGACCCGCGCACGGATTCCAGCGCGCCCCATCACGCGCTTGCCGGGCGAGGGCCGCAACCTCGCGCTCACGGTCGACGACGGTGCGAGCGCCGAGGTCGTGGGCGCCTACGCCCGGTTCGCGCGCGACACCGGTGCGCGCCTGACCTTCTTCGTGACCGGGAGCTTCGAGGGGTGGACGGCGCACCGGGACGCGCTGCGGCCTCTGGTGGATTCCGGCCAGGTACAGCTGGGCAACCACACCTGGAGCCACCCCTCGCTCGTCTCGCTCGGTCCACAGGGGGTGGCACGAGAGCTCCAGCGCACCAAGGACTTCCTCCGCCAGAACTTCGGGACCGACGGTACGCCCTACTACCGGCCGCCCTTCGGGTACCACAACGCCGCCGTCGACGCCGTCGCCGCTGACCTCGGCTACACGGTGCCCACGCTCTGGTACGGCTCCCTCTCGGACTCGGGACTCGTCACCGAGCAGTACCTGCTGGAGTGCGCACGGAAGTACCTGCGGGAGCAGGCGATCGTGATCGGCCACGCCAATCACGCGACCGTCACCCACGTCTACGGTCAGCTCACGGAGATCATCCGCTCGCGGAACCTGCAGCTGGTCACGTTGAACGACGTGCTGCAGGCGCCTCCGCGCTGACACGCCCGCCGGTCGCCCGGCGGGCCGGATCCATCAGGCTGCGACCCGCGACTCCGGGACGGTCCGCACCGCCACGACACACGCGCCGATCAGCAGCGCGACGAGGACCGCGCCGATGCCGAAGGTCTCCCAGTCGAACGGGCCGGCCGCGGCACCGTCGGCCTGCTTACGAGCCGAGCCCGACAGGAAGGGCACGATGAGCAGCACGCCGATGCCGGCGACCGCCTCGGCGGCGACGACCTTGGGGAAGTGGTGCAGGGCGAGCCGGACGATGGTGTCGTCCTCCCCCGCGAGCCTGGCCCGCGCGATCGCGGGGATGAGGACACGCACGTTGTAGACGCCGGCGCCGACCATCGCCGCCACCAGCACCAGCTTGATCAGCAGGTAACGCCCGTACGGGGTGGTCACGAACTGCGCGAAGGATCCGAGGTGCACCCAGGTCAGCCACAGGCCGCTCACGCCGACGGTGATCACCGCACCCATGGCCCACGCACTGAACCGCACCCACATGCGTTCGAAGGCGCCGGCACCGTCGCCCCCGGAACGCCGGGCCCTCAGACCCGCCGCGGCGAGCACGAACACCCCGCCGAGCCAGACCACACAGGCCAGGATGTGCGCGAGCTTGAGCACGCGGTTGGCCGTCGCGTCCATGCCCACGACCGCCGTGGTCAGGCTGGGTGCCGATGCCGTCAGCACGACGACGGCGAAGCCCACCGTCGCGACGGTCGCCATGGCCCGTCCGTGCAGGCGCCGGACCGCGAGCAGCAGGACGGCGGCGAGCGCGAAGAGGCCGAGCTGCACCGTGGCCATCACCGACGCCGAGATCCAGGCGCCCTTCTCGAGCGGGAGGTCCAGATAGGCGCCGAACCGGCTCGGCGAGAGCGACTCGGTGAAGGAGAAGCCGAGCTTGGTGCGTGCGATGCGCCCCGCGTACTGGGCGTACCCCGCGATCACGACGAACACCGCGACGGCCGGCGCGAGGCCCCGCAGACTGCGATCGGCCGCCCCGCCGCGCGCGCCCGCGGGCAACAGGAACGCCAACGCCAGGAACAGCCCGCCCGACAGCGCGAGCGCGCCGAAGTAGCCCATCTGCGTGAGGATGCGCCACAGCGGTGGAGCGGCGGGGGCGGCCGCCGCGAAATGCAAGGTAAGGCTAGTCATAGTCATGTGAGACTAGCCTTATTCATCCGCTGTGACCATTCGGGCAAAACACCTCCCTACCTGGGGTTTCATTAGTTTTGACAACGTGTCCACTTCGTCGCGATCGGCGCGACGCTCGGAGAATTGATAGGATGTTTCCGCTGCGGCCCACGCCGCAGCGAGAACCCGTGTATCTACCTGGCACGGCCTGCGGGCACCCAAGGCGGCACGTCGAGAGATGCGGCCGGGCGCCGCGGAAAGGGCCCCTCCGGTGACCGCCATCATGCCCCACGAAACCTCCCCCCAGGCAGCCGGATCGAAGGATCCATCGATGCTGTCGATCGCGGGACCCACCTACTTCCCGATCGCGCTGGTCGCCCGGCTGCCCTTCGCGATGATGGTGGTCGGCGTTCTCACCCTCGTCGTCGCGGGCCGGGACTCGCTCGCCTTCGGCGGACTGAGCTCGGCGATGGTCGGCATCGGTTCCGCCGCCGTCGGACCACTCGTGGGCGCCGCGGCGGACCGGTTCGGGCAACGCCGCGCGGTCCTCACAGCAGGGATCGTCAACAGCCTCGCCCTGCTCCTCATGGCGTGGGTCGTGTTCAGCCCGCTGCCGGGCTGGACGGTGCTCGCCTCCGCCGCGCTCGTGGGCGCGAGCGCGCCCCAGGTCGGCCCCATGTCGCGCAGCCGGGTGGTCGCCATGATCACCACGGAGCTGCCCGAAGGTCGCCGCGGGCGCACCCTGCTCTCGATGATGGCGTACGAGTCCGCCGCCGACGAGGTGATCTTCGTCTTCGGCCCCGTGATCGTGGGGCTGCTCGCCACCACCATGTCGCCCGCCGCACCGATGGTCGGCGCGGCAGTACTGACGATCCTGTTCGTGGGCGCGTTCGCCCTCCACCCCACCGGCCGCGCGACCGAGCAGCACACCGCCGGCACCGTCGAACAGGCCCCGGCACGCGAATTGCGCGCCCCCGCCCTGATCACCGTCGTGGCCGGCGTCTTCGGCGTGGGGCTGTTCTTCGGCTTCACCCTGACCGGCCTCACCGCGTTCATGCGGGACGCGGGCGATGCCGAGTCGGCCGGCCTGTTCTACGGGGTGATGGGCGTCGGATCGGCCGCCCTCGCGCTCGGATCCGCGCTCCTGCCCGACGCGTTCACCCTCGGTCGGCGGTGGATCACCTTCTCCCTCGCCATGGTCGCCGGTGCGTCGCTCATCGCCGCCGCACCGTCGCTGCTCTGGCTCGTCGTGGGGCTCGCCGTCGCCGGGATCGGCGTGGGCCCCACCCTCGTCACGGAGTTCAGCCTGGGCGCCGCCCGCAGTCCGCGCGGCCGCTCGGCCACGGTGATGACGATCCTCGGGTCGGCGATCATCCTCGGTCAGTCGCTGGCCTCCGCCGTCAACGGCGAACTCGCGGAACGATTCGGTACCGGCGTGGCGCAGTGCATGCCGCTCGTCGCCACCCTCATCGTGCTGAGCGCGGGCCTCGTCAACGCGGGCCTGATGCGGCGTCAGTCAGAGGCGGCGACGCGCGCGGGCGAGGGCGACCAGCCGGGCCCCTTCGCCACGTAGCCCCACCGCTCGCGCCACGAGCCCGCCGCGCGCAGGTCCCGCCAGATGGACGTGTACTCGTGCGTCGCGACCCGCAGCGGGTTGTGGGTGTCGATGTTCTTCGTCAGGCCGAAACGCACCCGCTCCCCCTCCGGCTCGAAGGTCCGGAACAGCCGGTCCCACGCGATGAGGATTCCGCCGTAGTTCCGGTCGAGGTACGCCTCGTTCGAGCCGTGGTGCACGCGGTGGTGCGACGGGGTGTTCATCACGAATTCGATCGGGCGCCACAGCTTCCCGACCCGTTCGGTGTGGATGAAGAACTGGTAGAGCAGACTCACCGATTGCTGCAGCAGAATCATCCACGGCGGAATGCCGATGAGCGCCAGCGGGATCCAGTAGGGCAGCGCGGTGAACGGCGTCCAGGTCTGGCGCAGCGCCGTGGACAGGTTGTAGAAGCGGCTCGAATGGTGCACCACGTGGCTCGCCCACAGCACCCGCACCGTGTGATGGGTGCGGTGGTACCAGTAGTAGGCCAGGTCGTCGGCCAGGAACAGCAGCACCCAGGTCAGCGGGTTCGTGGCCGGGAGGTGCACCGGCGCCAGGAGGTACGCGCCGGCCAGCGCCGCGAGCACCACGAGCTTCCAGCCCAGGTTGATGACCACGTTCCCGATGCCCATCGTCAGGCTGGTGCGCGAGTCCCGCAGGTCGTACCCGAGTTCGTCGTCGTCCGGCAGGAACCGGAACGAGAGGTACTCGAGAACGAGGCAGAGGACGAACACCGGGATGGCGGCGCGGACGAGGTCGAACACGGTGGTACCTGTGACTTTCTAGGAGTTCGCCGCAGCGGCGTCGAGGGCGGCGACGACGCCGGCCAGGAGGTCGGAGGTGGTGCGGTGCGCGGCGGCGCCGTCACCGTCGGCGATGTGCCGGGCCAGATCGAGGTGCGCCTGCCGGTCCAGCAGCTCACCGTCGAGCCCGAGCGCGCCGAAGATCCGCTCCCCCACGCCCCGCATGCCCGCGAGCAGCGTGTTGAGCGCGAGCCGGTAGGCGAGGTTGCCGGAGCCGTCGATGACGGCGGTCCAGAAGGCGGCGTCCGCGGCGTACCCGCCGTCCGGATAGCCCTGCGCGAGTTCGACGATCGCGGCCCGCTGCTGTGTGCTCGCCCGCTCGGCACACAGCCGCGACGCGTCGGCGGCGACCGCGCGGCGCATCTCGGTGACATCGCGCAGCACGCGCAGCGGCGGCACGACGCCGGCTGCGGCGACGGCGCTGAGCACGTCCAGTCCGGCGCTCTCCCGCCAGTCCAGGACACGGGTCTTGCCGCCCTGCGCGATCTGGACCAGCCCCGCCTGCCGCACGCCCTTGAGCGCCTCGCGGACGGCGTGCCGGTTCACGCCGAACCTCTCGGCGAGGTCGCGCTCCCCCGGCAGCGTGTCGCCCGGGACGAGGCGGCCGGAGAGGATCTCGTCGACGAGGCGCGCGAGCAACTCGTCCGAGACCGCTGTCCTGGCGATCGGGGTGACATCCATGCCGGACAGCATGGCACCGCGAGCCACATCTGGTCAACTGGTTGGACCAGTTGTGTGATCTAGGCTGCCGCTATGACCACGACCAGTGCCGGACTGCTCCTCTTCCGCCGGGACGGCGGCACCGTCGAGGTGCTCATCGGGCACATGGGCGGCCCGTTCTGGGCGCGCAAGGACGCGCACGGGTGGTCGATCCCCAAGGGCCTCTACACCGATGAGGAGCCCCTCGCTGCCGCGGAGCGCGAGTTCGCCGAGGAACTGGGCTCCCCGGCGCCGGCGGGGCCGACGGTGCCGCTCGGCTCGGTCCGGCAGTCCGGCGGCAAGACGGTGACGGTGTTCGCCCGCGAGGGCGACTTCGACGCCGCCACGATCACCTCGAACGAGTTCGAGCTGGAATGGCCACGCGGATCGGGACGGATGCAGACCTTCCCGGAGATCGCCCGCGCCGACTGGTTCAGCCTCGACGAGGCCGCCGAGAAGCTGGTGCAGGCGCAATCGGCGTTCCTGAACCGATTGCGGGAGCACCTGTCCGGAGCGTGAGCAGGCCGGCACCGGCGGCGCACACGAGCGAGGCCGCCGCCGCCGCGAGCGCAATGCGGTTCCAGCCGGCGATCGCGTCGGGGGTACCTGCGGCGAGCACACCCGCGATCGTGATGCCCAGCGCCGAGCCGACGTAGCGGGCGGTGTTGTTGACGCCGCTGCCCATCGCGGCGTCGCCCGCCGGGACGCTAGCGATCGCCTCGCGGGCAAGGCCCGTGTTCAGCAGTCCGGATGCGATGCCGGCGACCACGAGCCCGGGGATCAAGCGCGCGGGCGAGGCTCCGCCGGACAGGCCGGACATGAGGAGCAGGCCCAGCGCGACCCCGGCCAGTCCGCCGACCAGGTGCACACGGTCGGACAGAACGCCGGCGAGGCGCGAGAAGCCCAGGGCGGCCACGGCGCTCGTACCCGCCCACAACGTGAGCAGAGCGCCGGCCTGCAAGGTGCTCAACCCCAGACCGTGCACCACGAAGGTGCCGGAGTACGACATCGCGGAGATGATGCCGATGCCCGTGCCCAAACCGGCGACGGTCGCCGAGAGGAAGCGCCGGCGACGGAACAGCGCGGGGTCGACCAGGCGCGCGGAGCCGTAGCGCTGGCTCGCGACGAGCGCCACGGTGAGGACGACTGCGGCGACGGCGAGAGCGATCGCCAGGCGAGCGTCCCGCGCGCGGACCTCGACGAGCGCCGCGACCGCCGCACTCAGCGCGGCCGTGAGCAGCACGAAGCCGAGCACGCTCTGCGCGCGATCGGGGTTGTGCGGCGGCTGCGCCGGGATCCGCCGCGCCGAGAACCACAGCGCCGCACCAGCAGCAGCCAGAACTAGGTAGAACAGGCGCCAGGCGCCTGCGAGATCGAGCGCACCGGTGAGGATCGGACCGAGCGCGATGCCCGCGCCCATCGACGAACTCCACCAGACGGCGGTGCGAGCGCGGTGGCCGTCGTGCTCACTGACCGCGGCGACCAGTCCGAGACCCGTCGCGATCATGCCCGCTGCGCCGATACCCGCCACGATGCGGGCGGCGACGAACAGCGGCGCGGTCGCGATCACCGCGCACGCCAGGTTCGCGGCGACGAAAACCACGGCACCGGCGAGGAAGACCCGGCGGTGGCCGATCCGGTCGGCGACCACGCCCGCCGTGACCAGCGCCGCTGCGAGCCCGACGCTCATCGACGCGAGGATCCAGGTGGCGCTCGCCGAGCCGGCGCGCAGCGCGCCGTTCAGCGTGACCGCATTGCCCAGCGGGCCCGAGTAGGCGAGCATCGCCACGAGAGTGCTGGCGGCGACGGTCGCCAGCACGCGGCCGTACGGCGAATCCAGTCTGTTCACAAGACTCATCATGACCCACTTTCAGTCTGTTCACAAGACTCGAGGCGCGTACGATGAGGCCATGGCGCTGGGAATCGGATACGAGGCGCAGGGCTGCTACCTCGCCCGCGCACTGGAGGTCGTGGGCGAGCGGTGGACCCTGCTGATCCTGCGCGACTTCTTCTTCGGTGTACGGCATTTCAGCGACCTGCTCGCCCACCTGGACGTGTCCCGCGCCGTGCTCACCGACCGGTTGGAGACCCTGGTCGACGCCGGCGTCGTGGTGCGCCGGAAGGAGGGGCGCACCGTCGAGTACGAGCTGACCGCCGCGGGAGAGGACCTGTGGCCCACCGTCTACAGCCTCATCCGGTGGGCCGAACGCCACCTGGAGGCGGACTTCCCCGGCCGGGTGTTCGCCCACGCGACGTGCGGCACCGACATCGAGGAGTCCGGCCTGTGCCCGCGGTGCGGCGTCGTCCCGACGGTGCGCGACCTCGACGCGCGCCCGCGCCCCGGTATCAACCCGCGACGGCGCGACGACCCGGTGGCCATCGCACTGCGGGAGCGGCACCGGATGCTGTCGCCGCTGCCCTGAAGCCCCGGGGGCGACGACGCCGCGGAGGGTGGGGCCGGGCTACAGTTCCGGCATGAATCGGACACCCTTGCGCACCGGAGCCGCCGGCACCCTCGGCACCCTCGGCGCGATCGCCCTGATCGCACTCGCCGCTTGCGGGAACGCGACGAGCGACGCCCCCGCCACCGGTCCCGAGGAGCAGATCAAGCAGGTCACCGCCACCTACGTGCAGGGGCAGAGCGGTAAGGACGCCGACAAACTGCGCGCCTCCTCATGCAAGGAAATGATCGATCAGGAGATCTCGACGATGAACGACGAGGGCAACCCGCAGTCGGTCAGCCTCGACGACATCGCCGAGGTGAAGGTAGACGGCGACAAAGCCACTGCGAAGGTCACCATGACCGCGACCTTCGCCGGCAAGCCGCAGCAGAAGAAGACCGGCACGTTCGAGTACGTCAAGGAGGACGGCTGGCGGGTCTGCCTGCGGTAGATCGCGCCTCCGTCGGAGCACGCGGCCCGGGGACCGTCAGTTGCGGTAGTTCTCCACGGTGTTCGCCGACCGCGCCTCCGCGCCGTCCGGGTTCTCGCCGAACTCGCGCCGCGCCCGGCGCTGCCGCAGGAGGTCCCAGGCCTGATCGAGCTGGGTCTCGAGCACCTGCAGGCGCGCGTGCTCCTCGCTCTCGGTGATCTCGCCGGCCCCGAGCCGCGTGCGCAGGTCGTGCTCCTCCGCGATGAGCGAATCGATCCGGGTGTGAATGGCGTCGTCAGTCATGACTCGATCCTGCCACGCCCCGGTCTCCTACTCCGCGCGGTCGGTCTTCTCCTTGAGCAGGAGCGTGACCGCCTCGGTCAGCGCGCTCACCTGCTCCCGGAGCTCGCGGATCTCCTCGTCGCGCTGGTCGCCGCCGCCCGCCTCCGCATCGGATTTCGCTGTGGCGGACTTCGACTTCGACTTCCCGCCGGTCTTGGACTTCTTCGGTTCGGATTTCTCCACCGGCGCCTCCGCCCCGTCGGGCTCCGGACCGGGGGCGGGCGCACCGTCGGACCCCTGAGCCTGCGCGGACAGCCCGTCGACGACGGACTGAGCCACCCCTGCCGGCGCGCGGAGCAGCTCGGCAAGCAGACTGGATGCGCCGGATCCGGCGGCGCGCGGACGACTCTGCGCCTGGCGCCGCAGGAGTTGCGCGAGCACCTCGTCGGTGCGATCGGTGCCGATGTCGTGATCGCGCACGACGATGCGGACGCCGGAGTCGAGCAGTGACGCGATCTCGTCGAGCGTGGTGAATCTGCGCCGGACCGAGTCGTACAGCTTGCGATTCGAGTACCGCTTGATCAGGTACGGTTCGTCGTCGCTCATGACCCCTCCTCGTCGGGCGTCGCCCGGTCCCGAGCCTACCGCCGGGGGCCCGAACGCAGAATCACCCGGGACCCGCACGGCGGGCACTCCGGGTGATCCTCGAAGATCGTGGGAATCGAGCTCCCGAGTCACTTGGCCTTGGTGACCTTGGAGAGCTTCTTGACCTGGTCGTTCAGGTTCTCCGTCTGCTTGCGCAGGTTCTTGATGTCCTGCTTGGCGATCTTGCTGACACCCTTACGGGCGCTCTTCTCGGCGCTCTCGACGTTCTCGATGAGGTTGTCGACGAGGTCCTTGGTGTTGCCGACGACGCC
Source organism: Tsukamurella sp. NPDC003166 (assembly GCF_040611135.1). Classification (NCBI taxonomy): domain Bacteria; kingdom Bacillati; phylum Actinomycetota; class Actinomycetes; order Mycobacteriales; family Tsukamurellaceae; genus Tsukamurella; species Tsukamurella sp. NPDC003166. The sequence goes on along the minus strand of NZ_JBEXNL010000004.1, from coordinate 212,839 downwards.
CGAGAGGAAGTTGCTGATCGACGGCTCGGTGGCGGCCTTCTTCGACTTCGTGCTGTTACCCATGATGTCCTCCTGCTGTGATCGTTTGTTACGCGTTTGCGTAATGAAGAAATTACGCGCCGCGTAAACATGACGCAACGCGTTGTGACACACATCACATTTCATCAGTGGGTCAGGTGCTCCACCAGCACGACCTGCAGCTCACCGACCAAGAAGCCGAGGATCGCGCCGACCACGATCAGCGTCCGCTCGTCGGCCTGGAACGCCGGCCGCAACACCCCCTCGAACTCCTCCGGCGTCATCGCCGCCATCTTCTCGGCCATGATCGGCTGGATCTCCATGGCGCGGGTGAGGTATTCCTCCGCCCCGTGCAGGACCTTCGGCAGCACGGCGGCCATGTCGGACGCGGCGGCCTGGCACATCGACTGCACGTGCACCAGGTCGAGACCGAACCCCGTCGCGCCGCGGACAGGACTGCTCAGCACTCCCGAGACCAGTCCCAGCAGCGCCCCGACCGGGAGCTCGCCCTCGTCACCACCGAGCGCGCCGAACCCGGGCAGCGCCTCGAGGCCCAGGTCCTTGAGAACCGGCATCGACACCGCATCGATCCCGGCGAGCTGCTGCAGGTCGCCGAGACCGTCGCGGAGAGCGTCCTCGATCACGTCGGCGATCACCAGGACCACCTTCGGCGAGTTCTTCCCGGTGAACACCGCACGCATCAGACGGTCGGAGGTCAGGACGCGCGTGGCGATGAGGGTGCCGTACTCCTGCGAGACCGGAATGCGGTGCTTGAGGAACAGTCCCTGCCAGGTGATCACGCCCAGGTACTTCGTGGGCTCCTTCGGGTTGAAGATCAGTCGCAACGCAGCCCAGTCGGTGAACCAGCCGGTGAACAGGCCGAACAGGGGCATCACGTACGGGTTGTGGAACAGCGCCCACACCAGCAACTGCACCAGGCCGATGCAGAAGCCGAACACCAGGCCGCTGCGCCGGATGAACGCGAACTCACGGCGGCCCACGTCGAGGAACATCGACTCCAGGGTGTCCGGATCGGCGAGGAACTCCTCGGTGACCATGGCCTTGAGGTCGAAGAGCTCGTCGACGTCGTCGGTGATCGCCTCGGTGATCCGGACGACCACATCGGGTGCTGCGTCCTGCACCCGCTCGATGACGAGGTCCTGGGCGACCGGGGGCAGGACGTGCCACAGCGCGGGCTGGTACTCGGGGAGAATGCCGCGCGCGATCCGCGCCACCTCTGCGCGGAGCGGCCGCTCGATCAGCGCCGCGACCTCGGCACCGTCGACCTTCTCGGCGATCTCGCGGGCGGAGATGAGGCGCCCCGTGAGGGTGTCGCAGAGGACGTCGACCATCTGCTGCGAGCGCCGGGGGATGATACCCTGCCAGCCGACCTTCCCGATGCCCTTGAACCGCTGGGGCCGGAACATCATCTTGATCGCGACCAGCTTGGTGCCGTAGCCGATGAGGGCCGCGATGATCGGCATGGACGCGTACACCGGCCAGTTCCGGCCGAAGTCGGAGACGATCTCTGACCAGGACTGCATGGACACCTCCGGGTTGCGCAGTGCCTCGTATTGTGTGCGTGCGAAGGCAGCGCCCGTGGCGGTTCGGCGGAGTTCGCACCAGCCCTGACTGCGCATGTCGTGGCCGTCCGTCGATGAACCTCGCACCATTGCAAAGCGGTATCTTCGCTACAGGTTCTCCGCGGAAAGGATCCGGGCGGGCGGCGGCCTGGCTAGCATGAACGGGCCGGGCCATCGACGGGCGGGAATCGGATGTCGGACAAAGGTAAGAAGCACAAGAAGTCGCAGACCGGCGGGTCGCCGTCGCAGGACGACGCCGCACGTGGCGACTCCCCCCGGGCTCGCGGCGGCCTGGGCGGGATCCCCCTCTTCGGCCACCTCGCCGAGGGGCTCACTGCGCCGCTCGAGCAGATCACCGGTGGCACACTGTCGGACGCCGTCGGCAAGCTGAGCGACACCGCACTGCCGATCGTCGAGCCCGTCCTCGAGCCGGCCACGACGATGGCCGCCGCCGCGGTCGCCCCACTCCAGCAGGGCGCGGACGCGCTCGGCCTGGGCGACATCACCGGGTTGGTCGACGGCGGTCTCCTCGGCGGCCTCGGATCGGCGCGGCGATCGTCGCCCGCGGGCCTGCGCAAGCGGGGCAACGCTCTCATCCGGCTCTCGCAGCGTCCGAACAAGGGACTCGAGGACCACCACCCGTCCTTCGGCCACATCGTCGACCAGTTGCTCCCCGACGAGGCCCGCATCCTCCGATTCATGGGCAAGGCCGGCACCCAGCCGCTCATCGACGTCCGCACCAAGACGCTCTTCATGATCGGCTCGGAGCTCCTCCTCGGCGACCTGTCGATGGTCGCCGAGATGGCCGGTTGCGAACGGCCGGAACAGGACCGGAGCTACTTCGCGAACCTGCACCGGCTCGGACTGCTCGAGATGTCCGACGAGCCCGTGGACGACTACCGCCGGTACGCGCTCCTCGAGGTGCAGCCGGCCGCTGTGCACGCGATCGAGAGCGTGTCGAAAGCGCACACGATCTTCCGGAGCATCCGGATCACGGCGTTCGGTTCGCAGTTCATCGGGATGGCGTTCGACCTCGACGAGTACAACGCCGGCGGATGGGCCGACGACGGTCGCCGGGACAAGTACCTCGGCAAGCGCGGCCCCCACGGCAAGAAGCTGACGGGGTCCGGGCGTGGGAAGCGCTCGCAGGAGCTCGCCGACGCCGGCTGACCCCGGCCCGACCGGCGGAGGGGGCACCGTCGGGCCCGACGGGCGCAGCCGACCCGCTCAGGGCCGACCCGCTCAGGCCCCGAACAGGAAGATGTGCGCGCCGCCGACGAAGATGCCGAGCAGCCCCCCGTGCGCGTACAGCAGCCAGGCGTCCTGCTCGATGGCCGCGTACAGCATCTCGCTGAACTCGGAGGGCTTGAGCTCGCGGAACTTCTTCGTGGAGAACGCGGCGATCTTCTTCGCCTTCTCCTCGTTGAACTCCTTGTCGTAGAACAGCTCGGGCGTCAGGTCCACGATCTCCTGGCTGACCTTGCGCTCGAGCAGGTCGAGGTCGACGATGCCCGTCGTGCGGCCCACCGTGGTGGCGACCGGCGTGAAGATCGCGTCGAGCTCCTCCGAGATGACCTCGGCGAGGTAAGCGGCGGTCTTGTCGCCGCTGGCGCCGAACAGCAGCTCGTGCGAGAAATTGCTGACGGTGAGCACCTTCTCCGACATCATGTCCGCGACCTGCGCCGCGGCCTCGTGCTGGCGCTTGGGGAAGATCCCCTGCTTCCACAGGTACTTGTAGCGGGGCTGCGGATCGCCGGGCTCGAAGACGATCTTGATCGCGAGGATGTTCACGATCACGCCGATCAGCGCGGCGCCGCACAGCACCACCAGCCACGACGGGATCGCGCTGAGCACGGGCGGGTGCGCCATGTGCACCCAGGACAGGTACAGCGCCAGCGGGATGCCGAAGAAGAACCCGAGGGCGCCGATCTTCACCATGAACCGCAGTTCCGGCTTGCCCATGCCCTGGAAGATCTCACTGAGCACCGCCGGGTTGCGGCGCAGATGGTTGACGGTCATCAGCTTGACGTCGAGCAGCTCGTCGATGTGCTCGCCCACCCGCCGGAATGCGCGCTGCGAGATCTGCGGGACACGCTTGTCGATGGTCGCGATCACGTTGTCCTGCAGGGGCGCCGGCATCGTGTCCCACAGCCACTTGTACTGCGTCTCGATGGCGTCGACGGCGATGCGCCGCACGTGCGGCCTGGCCTCGCGGGCCATGAACTCCGCCATCTTGTCGGGTTCGAGTTCCTGGTAGAACGTGCCGACGCTGCCGATCCGCGAGATGGACATGTCCACGAGGAGGCTGGCCATCTTCTCCGCGCGACAGGGGATGAAACCCTGGAAGCCGAGGATCCCGCCCGGCGCGAAGATCGGCAGGATCTGGACCTTCCGCGGCAGCAGCCGGAAGAGGGCCGCGAGGCCGGGCACGTAGAACCCGGTGAAGTTGCTGGGCGAGAACAGCATGATGACGCCGGTCCAGTTGGTGATCAGGCCGGCGATCGCGCTGAAGATCGGGATGCTCACGATGTCGATGACGAACTTCGACTGCCCGGTGAGACTCTCCCAGTCGACGATCCCCGAAACCGCCATCACGTCTGTGTGCATCAGTGCCAACTCCCGCCTGATCACTGGCACGGAGGGTGAAGCCCGTGCTAGTCGACCCACCGGGCTGTCCCAGGGATCGTTGGAGCCAATGTCTGCCAACTCAGAAATTAGCGGTCCGACGGTACCCGTGTCCGGGCTTTCACTGAAGCGAACGAGGGGCCGGGCGCACGGCCCGGCCCCTCGTGGCGATCAGTGGGTCAGCCGACGGTGGCGGACTCCGCCGGGACGTCCGTCCGGATGATGTGATCGAACGCGCTGAGCGCCGCCGTCGCGCCGGACCCGGCGGCGACGACGATCTGCTTGAACGGCACCGTCGTGCAGTCCCCGGCCGCGAAGACGCCCGGCAGCGAGGTGCGCCCCGCCCCGTCGACGACGATCTCGCCGCGCGGGCTCAGCTCGAGCACGCCCTCGAGCCACTCCGTGTTCGGCAGGAGACCGATCTGGACGAAGACACCGTCGAGATCCAGCGAACGCTGCTCGCCGGTCGTGCGGTCCTTGTACGCCAGGCCCGTCACCGCGCCGCCGTCGCCGACGACCTCGGTGGTCATCGAGCTGACGAGAACGTCGACGTTGGGCAGGCTGCGCAGCTTGCGCTGCAGGACCTGGTCCGCTCGCAGCTCCGCGTCGAACTCGATGAGGGTGACGTGGGAGACGATGCCCGCGAGGTCGATCGCGGCCTCGACGCCCGAGTTGCCGCCGCCGATGACGGCGACGCGCTTGCCCTTGAACAGCGGACCGTCGCAATGCGGGCAGTAGGTGACGCCCTTGTTGCGGTACTCCGCCTCGCCGGGCACGTCCATCGAGCGCCACCGGGCGCCCGTCGAGATCACGACGGTGCGCGAACGCAGCTCGGCCCCGCTGGCCAGGCCGACGGAGATCAGCCCCGACTCCTCGTCGCGGCCCAGCGTCGCGCCGCGCTGGGTGTTCATGATGTCCACGTCGTACTGGCGGACCTGGCTCTCGAGCTCGGCCGCGAACCGCGGGCCCTCGGTGTAACTGACCGAGGTGAAGTTCTCGATCGCCATGGTGTCGAGGACCTGGCCGCCGAACCGCTCGGCGACGACGCCGGTGCGGATCCCCTTGCGGGCGGCGTAGACCGCGGCGGTCGCGCCCGACGGTCCGCCGCCGACGACGAGCACGTCGAACGGATCCTTCTCACCCAGCGACGCGGCGGTGCGCTCGGCGGCGCCGGAGTCGAGCTTGCCGACGATCTGCTCGAGGTTCATCCGGCCGGAGTCGAAGAGCTCGCCGTTGACGAACACCGTCGGGACGGCCATCACCCGGCGGCTGTCGACCTCGTCCTGGAACAGCGAACCGTCGATCGCGGTATGGGTGATCCGCGCGTTGAGGACCGCCATCAGGTTGAGCGCCTGCACCACGTCGGGGCAGTTCTGGCAGGACAGCGAGAAGTAGGTCTCGAAGTGGTACTCCCCCTCGAGGTCGCGCACCTGCTCGAGCAGGTCCGCCGCCTCCTTCGACGGGTGGCCGCCCACCTGGAGCAGCGCCAGCACCAGGGACGAGAACTCGTGGCCCAGTGGGATTCCGGCGAACTGCACCGCGATATCGGTGCCGGCGCGACGGATGAGGAACGACGGGGTCCGCGGGTCGTCGCCGGTCCGGTCGTGCCGAATGTGATCGGACATGCCCGCGATCTCGTCGAGGAGCTCCACGAGTTCGGCCGCCTTCGGGCCGTCGCCCGGCGTCGAGACGAGCTCGACGGGCATCGTGACGTTGGCGAGCAGGCCCTTGAGTTGCGTGGCGAGTGCGGCTTCGAGCATGGTGATCCGATCCTCTTCTTCAGATACGAGTGCGAGTGGCGTGCGACCGCGAGGCGGAGGCGGCTCCCTGGCGGGAGGGGTCCGACCCCGCAGTCGTGCGGGCGCTAGATCTTGCCGACGAGCTCCAGCGACGGCGCGAGGGTCTCGGCGCCCTCTTCCCACTTCGCGGGGCAGACCTCGCCCGGGTGCGAGCGCACGTACTGCGCGGCCTTCACCTTGCGGACCAGCTCGGCGGCGTTGCGGCCGATACCCTCCGCGGTGACCTCGGTGAACTGGACGACACCGTCGGGATCGACGAGGAAGGTGCCGCGGTCGGCCAGACCCTGGCCCTCGCGGAGCACCTCGAAGTCGGTGCTGATCTGCAGGCTCGGATCACCGATCATCGCGTACTCGATCTTGGCGATGGTGTCCGAGGAGGCGTGCCACGCCTTGTGGGTGAAGTGCGTGTCGGTCGAGACCGAGAACACCTCGACGCCCAGGCCCTGCAGCTCCGCGTAGTGATCGGCGAGGTCGCCGAGCTCGGTCGGGCACACGAAGGTGAAGTCCGCCGGGTAGAAGTAGAAGACGGCCCACTTGCCCGCGATGTCCTGGTCGGAGACGGTGATGAAGTCGCCGTTCTTGAATGCCTCGGCGGTGAAGGGCTTGATCTGCTTGTTGATCAACGACACGGTGCGTCCTCGTTTCGTTCGGTACCGGTGGGTTCGCGATCGACAGTAGGTCGGATGAATTTATCGGACAAGTCGATTCGTCCTGGGACAGTCATCACGAATGCCTATCAACCCAGCTAGAGAGCTCGCGCCGAGACAATCACACGCTGGTGATTCTCATCACGACCGCGTCCGCTTGACGTCCCGCGCATGGACGGTAGTCACCGTTACCGCAGGTCGACGCGGTCATCGTCGTCATCCGTCGACGGTGCCGCGCGGTCATCGGGACGCGACGTCACCTCCGCCACACCGCGCGGACCGCGGCCGGATCAGCTCGCCCGCCCCGCGGTGGACGTCCGCTTGCGCCGGCACTGACGGCCGGTCCGGCCCATGAGCGGAGCGACGCGCTCGACGTCGACCGGGACCACCCCCAGCGCGGGATAGTCGAGCACCGTCGAGATCACGACGGGCTGCTCGCCCCGCTTCGCCTCGTACATCGCCTCATCCGCGCGGTTCAGCAAGAGACTGACGGCGGCCTCCTCGTCTGCGACCGCGATATCGCCGATCGCCACCCCGATACTGGCGGTGACCGGCACGCCGGCGAGACCTGCTTCGGATTCGATCGACCAGTGGATCCGGTTGGCGATCCGCACATAGCGCGATCGGGCTCGACCGACCATGAGGACCGCGAACTCATCGCCACCGAGACGTGCCACGAGCCCGCCCTGCGTCACGTCGCGGAGGACGTCGGCGACGCGCGTGAGAACAGCGTCGCCGGTCTCGTGTCCGTGCACGTCGTTGATGGCCTTGAAGTCGTCGACGTCCACCAGCAGCAGCGCGACCGACACCTGCGGGCGCCCTGCGGCGAGATCGGTGATCCGGATCCCGGTCGCGCGGTGGAACCCGCGGCGGTTCAGCGTCCGCGTCAGCGGATCGGTGTCGGACTCGGTGGCGTCCTGCGACAGGAAGGCGAGGCCGATCTGCACGGAGGCGGGCACCGCGATCGTGGTGATCCCGAGCAGCGTCACCTTCAGCACGGTCTCGGGCCAGCCGTACGACTGGTACATACCCACCGCGAACGCCGCGATCGCGACCGCGCAGATCCCGGCGTTCGCCATGAACTGCGCCGGTGACAGCACGAACGCCACGAAGATCGCGACGAGGGTGAGCGCCGACAGCCCGAAGGCGTCGGCCATCACGTCGACGTCCGTCGCCGAGACCGCGACGATCAGGATGTCGGAGGTCACCACGAAGAACATGGCGCCGGATTCGGACGGCACCGGCCGCACCTGCCACCGCATCGCCCAGAACAGGCCGGTCACGGCGCCGATCACCTGTACGACGACGTAGAAGTGCGGCGCGTCACCCTGATCGACGAGGAGCAGGTTCGCCGCCAACCCGCCGAGAACGAGCGCGCAGGCGCTGACGACGAGTTGGAAGCCGCGGAGCAGTCCGCGGCTGTCGAAGTACGCGATGCGCTGCTGATAGTCGGGCCCGCCGCGCCACCAGGTCTTCACGATGTGCCCGATCTGGAGGAACAGTCCGATGAACGCCGATCTCACGACGACACTCGGGCATCGACGACCACGGTCAGCATCGGCGAGTTCTCCACCAACGCCCCCTCACTGTTCGCACCATCGGACACCTGGCCCTTCGTAGTGAAACACATGGGCGTTACCAAATATATGTAGTGATATCGCAAACACAGCCTGGAGGGCGAGAGGCGGTTGAATCTTCAAGCAGGTCAACGCCCCGGACTGCGCGCGACCACACCTCGGGCGCCGGAAGAGATTCATCCGTTCGGACTACACGCCGACGGGGCCGGATCCGCCTTCTCGACGCGTCTCGCATGAGTTCCTACCGGTGATCGTCACCGATACCGAGGGCCAGCGGGCGCACTTCGCGGCGGCCCGGAATACGCCCACAACACACTCGACGGGATCAGAGCGGCGGGGAAGGTCGCGGCACCGGGCTCTCGTCCAGCACGAAGGTCGCACTCTACGGGTACTCCGGTGTCGCCGCGATGGCTATTGCGGGCGTCGCGCGCTCGTACAACATCGATTTCAGCCCCTACCTGAGCGAACGCGGACGAGCGCTCGTCGCAGCAATCGACCGAGCATCCATAGCGGACGTCCTCTACCCGTACCTCGGATTGCAGTGGAGAGACCTGGTCAAGCCGCAGTTCGCGGCCCCCGCAGCGTCACGCCGTTCGTCGACGCGGCGAACCGAATCAACCTCGGCTCGCAACCGACCCCCACCATTCCACTGCAGGTCGCCCAGGGCCTCGGAGGCTGGTTGGAGGACACGGCAGGCGACCAACCGGGCATCGGCGCCGGCGACGGTGTGACGATCGGGGCGGATGTCCGCGCCCTGCTGCGGCAGTACTGCGCCTCAGGCAACACATCGGTGCAATACATCGAGTACCCCGCCCCGAGTCATACTGTCGCCGCGCTACCCGCAGCGGCCGAGAGCATCGGATTCATCGAGGACCGCTTCGCCTCCAAGCCCCCACCGACCAGCTGCGGACACATCGCACCGGGCAACCCGTTGACTCCGATGACTGCCATCGGCCCCGCCGCACATGGGCGACGTTGAGGACCGGCCCCGCATGCCATCAGTGGCACGCTCGCCACTAGCTGGGGAGTGTCTCTTAGTAGGCAGGTCCAGCGGACGCATGCCAACTGGAGCACCCCGGCGCGGTGTTCTCGAGGATCTCGCCGCAGTGAGCGAGATTGGGGTCGATGGTCGTGAGCGCCGGCGGCTCGAGGACGTCAGACCGCACGAACCATGTGGTGAGCGGATTCGAACTCTTGCCGTCCACACTCAGGCGTGTGCTCGAAGTGGTGGATCAGCGAACCGGTGAAGTTCACCACGGTCCGCCCGACTCCAGACGCACGAAATCCCTCCGAGCTTCACCCGGAGGGATTTCATTCGCGGATCTAACTGAACACCTGTCGAACCCTCCTGGATCCCACGCCCTACCGCGGCGCCTCGAAGGCTCAAGTACTGGCTCGGCTCAACGAGATCGCACCGACGATGCGGGGCGGCGTGTCCGCGGAGTTCGCCCCGTGCCGTGACGGCCGCGACGTCAGCGGAGCACGGCCTGGTGAATCCAGGGAACCGGGTGCGGCATGTGCACTTCGGCATCCGGATGCGCCTCCGCCTGCGCGGCGATGAGGTCGATGTCGGAGGAGATGGACACGAGCTCGATCTGATAGCCGTCCGGGTCGACCGCCATGGCGGCGACTGCGGGCCCGATGCCGACGGGGGGATCGAACGCGAGCTCGTAGCCGCCCGCCTTGAGCTCGTCGTTCGCAGCGTTCGCATCGTCGACGAAGAAGACCACCGGACCGTGCGTCGACATCCCCGAGTGCACCGGCGCCTCCTCCCCCGCGAGCAAGATGAGACTCGGACGACCGTCGCCGTCAGCGAGGGTCACCTCGACGATGTCGGGATCGCTGTAATGCGACCTCCCGACCACGGTCATTCCCAACGCACCCTCATAGAAGGCGAGGGATCGGGCCATGTCTCCGACGACGAACCTGGCTGTCTGAAACGACACTTTCATGGTGCGCTCCTCGATAGAACGTTCAACTGCCTTCACTACTGTGACAGCGGTCACGTTCCACCGTGGAGGTTTCAGAAAGTAAAATATTGAATCCTGCGTACGTCCGGGTCACTAGAGGACGCCCCGGACTTCTTCGCCATCCGCTCGGCGACAACGGTTTTCACGAGCGTTGATCGGACCTGCAACCGTTGACGTCGACCCTGGAAACGGCCTGCCTCACTCCAGAAAACGCGAAATCCCCTCCAGGGTTCACCCGGAGGGGATTTCGTTAGTGGAGCTAAGGGGACTCGAACCCCTGACCCCCACACTGCCAGTGTGGTGCGCTACCAGCTGCGCCATAGCCCCGTATTGCGTTGTTCACCTGCGGTTTCCCGCCCGGAGAACATTACAGGAGCCAGCTCGCGTGCACCAAATCGGCTGGTCAGCGGTTGTTTCAGCTGAGCAGCTTGGTCAGCCAGTCGCCCTGCACGGTGATCAGCTCACCGTTGTGCACGACGGTGGGGGTGCCGGAGCTGCCGATGTCCTGCATCAGCTTGCTGTTGGCGCTGGCGGCCGTCGCCGAATCGCCGACGTACTTACCATCGCGGATCGCCGCGAGCACGTCGGCGGGCAGCTCGGCGCCGGCGGCCTTGGCAGCGTCACCGACGATGGTCGCGATCTCGGCGTTCGAGTGGTCCTTGCCGTCGTACTGCGGCGAGCCCTTCTCGTGCGGCTGGTTGTTGAACAGTGCCTTGTGCGCGGCGAGCATCGCCTTCTGCTTCTGGTCGGCGGGCATCGACGACTTGTCCATCGCGATGAAGGATGCGTTGGCACGGTCCGAGTAGTCGCCCGACGCGCTGGACTGGTTGAGGAACGAGACCATGCGGTACCGCGCCTTGATCGTGCCCGCCTCGATGCCCTGGACGATCTGCTCGCCGTACGCCTGCTCCATCTGGCCGCACGCGGGGCAGAGCGGGTCCTCGAAGAGGTCCAGCGTCACCTTGGCGTCGTCCTTGCCGAGCACGAAGGTCGGGGTCGCGGCGTTGAGCTTGCTCGCGACCTGGTCCGAGGGCTTGTCCGAGTTCTTACTGACCAGCAGCACGCCGCCGATGACCACCACGATCACGACCAGGACGGCGATGCCGCCCAGCACGTAGGTCATGGTATTGGACTGCTTGACAGGAACGTACTTGGCGTTCTTAGGCTTGCTCACGCCGACCACAATAGCGGCAGTCGGCGAGTTCCCAGGTCAGAAGCCTACGCGCCGAGCACCCCGTCGACGAGCGCCTTCGCCTCCGCTTGGACCTGCGCGAGGTGCTCCGGCCCCTTGAAGGACTCCGCGTAGATCTTGTAGACGTCCTCGGTGCCGGACGGCCGGGCCGCGAACCACGCGTTCTCCGTGGTCACCTTGAGCCCACCGATGGGCGCGCCGTTGCCCGGGGCGCGGGTCAGCTTCGCCGTGATCGGCTCGCCCGCGAGTTCGTCGGCCGTCACCTGCTCGGGCGACAGCTTCGCCAGGACCGCCTTCTGCTCGCGGCCGGCGGGGGCGTCGGTGCGCGCGTAGGCGGGCACGCCGTACTGCTCCCCCAGGACCGCGAAGTGCTGCGACGGGCTCTTGCCCGTGACCGCGAGGATCTCCGAGGCCAGCAGCGCCATGATGATGCCGTCCTTGTCGGTGGTCCAGACCGAGCCGTCGTGCCGGAGGAAGGAGGCTCCCGCGGACTCCTCGCCGCCGAACCCGACGCTGCCGTCGAGCAGGCCGGGCACGAACCACTTGAACCCGACGGGGACTTCGAGGAGCGTGCGCTGCTGCTCGGCGACCACCCGGTCGATCATCGAGGAGCTGACGAGCGTCTTGCCGACGGCCGCATCGTCGCGCCAGCCGTTGCGGGAGGCGAAGAGGTAGTCGATGGCGACCGCGAGGTAGTGGTTCGGGTTCATCAACCCGCCGTCGGGAGTGACGATGCCGTGCCGGTCCGAATCCGCGTCGTTCCCGGTCGCGATGTCGTATTGGTCCTTGTTCGCGATCAGCGAGGCCATCGCGTTCGGGGAGCTGCAGTCCATCCGGATCTTGCCGTCGGTGTCCAGCGTCATGAACGCGAACTGCGGGTCGACCGTGGGGTTCACGACCGTCAGGTCGAGGTTGTAGCGATCGCCGATCGCGCCCCAGTAACCCACCGCGGCACCGCCCAGCGGGTCGGCGCCGATCCGCACGCCCGCGTCGCGGATCCTGTCCAGGTGCAGCACCGACGGCAGGTCACCCACGTAGGAGTCCAGGAAGTCGAAGCGCTGCACCGAGTCCGACGCCAGCGCCTGCGCCAGCGGGATCCGCCGGACATCGCGCAGGCCGCCCTCGAGGATCTCGTTGGCGCGCGCCGCGATCGCCCCGGTCGCGTCGGTGTCGGCGGGACCGCCGTTGGGGGGGTTGTACTTGAAGCCGCCGTCCGCGGGCGGGTTGTGCGACGGGGTGACCACGATCCCGTCGGCCTCCACGCCGGAATGGGACCGGTTGAAGGTGAGGATCGCGTGGCTCAGCGCCGGCGTGGGCGTGTAGCGGTCGTCGTGGTCGATGAGCGTGGTGACGCCGTTCGCGGCGAGCACCTCGACGGCGGTCTCCCAGGCGGGCACCGACAGCAGATGGGTGTCCTTGGCCAGGTACAGCGGGCCTCGGACGCCCTGCGCGGCGCGGTACTCGGCGATGGCCTGCGTGGTGGCTGCGATGTGGTTCTCGTTGAAGCTGCCGTTCAACGACGTGCCGCGGTGGCCCGAGGTACCGAACGCGACGCGCTGGTCCGGGTTCCCCGGATCTGGAACGATCGAATAATATGCCGCGCGAACGGCTTCGACGTCGATCAGGTCCTCGGGGAGCGCCGGTAGGCCGGCACGCGAATGGGCCATCTTCAGTTCACCTCATCTGTCCGGAGCGGCGCCGCGGATCGCGCGGGCCGGAGCTCAAACGTATCGCCGCGAGCGCGTCCGCGCGCGGGAACCGCGGCGACGGCCGATACCGGTCACCGCGGTGCCCCGGCGCTAGACGATCGCCCAGACGATGAGCACCATCGCGAAGCCGACCACGGACAGGACCGTCTCGAGAACGGACCACGTCATGAGGGTCTGCTTGACCGTCATGTTGAAGTACTTCGCGACGATCCAGAAGCCGCCGTCGTTGACGTGGCTGAGGATGATCGAGCCCGCCGAGATGGCGATCACGATGAGCGCGATCTGCGCCTGCGAGTAGTTGCCCGCGGCCACCGTCTCGCCGATGATGCCTGCCGTAGCGGTGATCGCCACCGTCGCCGAACCCTGGGCGATGCGCAGCGCGCAGCTGACGAGGTAAGCCGACACGATGAGCGGCAGGCCGAGGTTGCTCATCGACTGCGTGAGCGCGGTGCCGACGCCGGTCGCCTTGAGCACGGCACCGAACAGCGCGCCGGCGCCGACGACGAGCAGGATCATGCCGATGGGCCGCAGTGCGTTGCCGGTCATCTCGGCGAGCTGCACCGCCGTGATGCCGCGCCGGATCCCGAGCAGGTAGAAGGCCAGCACGACGGCGATCGTGAGCGCGATCGCCGGCGTTCCCAGGAAGACGAAGATCGAGTAGGGCATCGAGCCCTGCTGCAGGGTGACGCTACCGAACGTGGCGCCGAGGATCAGCAGCATCGGGACCAGGATCACGAAGGCGATCAGGCCCAGGCCGGGCGGGTTCGCGGAGGCGTGCTTCTCCTCGGGTACCAGCTCCTCCGGGACGTCGACGATGACGCGTTTGCCGATCCAGGTACCCCACACGACGCCGGAGGCGAACCAGGCGGGAACGCCGCAGACGAGACCCATGACGATGATCCAGCCGAGCGAGGTGTGCAGCAGGCCCGCGGCCGCCACCGGACCGGGATGGGGCGGCAGGAAGGCGTGCGTCATCGACAGGCCGGCCAGCATGGGCAGCGCGTACATCACCAGCGACTTGCCACCGCGCTTGGCGGCCACGTAGACGAGCGGCGCGAGGATGAAGATGCCGATGTCGAAGAACACCGGGATGCCCAGAATCAGGCCGGTGACACCCATCGCGAGCGGTGCGCCCTTCGGTCCGAACAGCTTGAGCAGCCAGCTCGTGAGTACGTCGGCGCCGCCGGAGCGTTCGAGGATCGCGCCGAGCACGGTTCCGAGGCCGATGATGGGTGCGATGTGTCCGAGGATGCCGCCGAAGCCCGTTTCCAGGATCGATTGCGCGGCCCCCTTCTGCGGTGACCCGACGAGCTTCTCGACGGACACGCCCGCGACGAGCGCGAGCCCCACCGAGACGATGATCAGCGCGATGAACGGCTCGAGCTTGACCTTGATGATGAGGAGCAGCAGGACCGCGATCGATACCGCGGCGAGGGTCAATAGACCCCCGGTCTCGTGCTGCAGCCAGTGCATGACCGAGGACATGGGTGGTTCTCCCGTTCTGGAAGGGTCAGAGCGCGGCGACGAAGCGCGCGGCGCGGGTGGTGATGTCGGCCCAGTCGCCGGCGGCGACGGCGTCGGGGGGTACGACGGAGGTGCCGGCGCAGACGGCGACGGCGCCTGCGCCCAGGAACTCGCGGGCATTGCCCTCACTGACGCCGCCCGAGGGCAGCAGCGGGAGGCCGGGGAACGGGCCGTGGAGGTCCTTGAGATAGCCGGGGCCGAAGGCCTTGGCGGGGAAGATCTTCACCGCGACCGAGCCCAGCGCCGCGGCGCGGGCGACCTCGGTCGGGGTGAGGGCGCCGAGGAAGATCGGGGTGCCGAGATCGCGGGCCGCCTCGGCGACCTCCTCGTTCACGTCGGGCGTCACGAGGAACCGGGCGCCGGCGTTCACGGCGTCGCGGGCCTGCGCGGCGGTGCGGACGGTGCCGACGCCGAGGTTCGTGCCCTCGACGGTGGCCGCGCGCTCCAGGTGGCCGAGCACGCCGGGAGTGGTGAAGGTGAGCTCGACGGTGCGGATGCCGCCCTCGGCGAGGGCACGGCACAGGGCCGCGGCGTCGGGCAGCGCGGGCGCGCGCACCACGGTGAGCGCCCGGTCGGTGGCGAGGTCGTGGAGCAGGCCGGGCGCCCCGGCGGTGGATTCGGACACGGTCACAGGACCCCTTCGTCGGTCAGTCGCAGCGCGCCGCCCGCGAGCGCGCCGGTGGGTTCGCCGTCGTCGAGCGCGGGGACGCCGCGCACGAGGACGTGTGTGAACCCCGCGGCGGGCGTGCGCGGGGCGTCGTAGGTGGCGCGGTCGATCACCGCGTCGGGGTCGAACAGCGCCAGGTCGGCGGCGTAGCCCTCGCGGACGAGGCCCCGTCGGACCAGCTTCAGGCGCCGGGCGGGACGGCCCGTGAGGTGGCCGACGCACTCCTCGAGGCTCATCAGCCCCAGGTCACGGCTGTAGTGCCCGAGGTACCGGGCGAAGGTGCCCCATGCGCGAGGGTGTGGCTTACCGCCGACGAGCAGACCGTCACTGCCGCCGGTGTGCGTGGGGTGCCCCATGATGGCGCGCACGTTCTCCTCGTGGCCCACGTGCTGCAGGATCCCCGTGGCCAAGCGGTCCTCGAGGAGGATGCCGACGCAGACCTCGAACGGGTCGCGAGCCTCGTCGGCGGCGATCTGCGCGATGGTCCGGCCCACGTAGTGCGAGAGCGCCTCGTTGCCGACACCGCTGATCTCGATGGTCTCCCACTCGGCGATCACGCCGTGGCAGCCGTCGGAGCCGGTGTGCTCGAGGTGTTCCCGGATCCGGGCCAGCGGTTGGGGGTCGCGGAGGCGTTCGAGGGTAGCATCGGCCCCGCCGGACGCCGCCCAACTGGGCAGGATCGCGGCCAACGTGGTGGCACCGGGCAGATAGGGGTAGGTGTCGAGCGAGATGTCCGCGCCCGCGGCGACCGCCTCGTCGAGCAGCGCGAGCAGTTCCGGCGCACGCCCCTTGTTCGGGCCGAAGTTCAGCGTGGCGTGCGCGAGGTGCAGCGGGCAGCCGGTGCGCCGCGACAGGTCGATCATCTCGGCGTAGGCCTCCATGGCGCCCGCGCCGTAGCTGCGGTGGTGCGGCGAGAAGTAGCCGCCGAGTTCGCCCGTGGTGCGCAGGAGCGCGGCCAGCTCAGCGTCGTCCGCGTACATGGCCGGGGTGTAGGTGAGGCCCGTCGAGAGGCCGACGGCGCCCTCGCGCAGGCCCCGCGCGAGGATCTCCTGCATCCGCTCCACCTCGGCCGGTGCGGCGACACCGTCGTCGAAGCCGTGCGCGAGCGCGCGGAGCAGCCCGTGCGGCACGAGGTAGGCGAGGTTGGTGGCGGTGCCGGCCGCATCCAACCGGTCCAGGTACTCGCCGACGGTGCGCCACGAGAAGTCGAAGTCCGCGGGGTCGGTGTTCCAGCCCGCGATCTGCCGACGCACCACCGCGAGGGTCTCGTCGGAGACGGGTGCGTAGCTCAGACCGTCCTGCCCGATGACCTCGCAGGTGACGCCCTGGGTGATCCGCGACGGGTGCGCCGGGTTGAGGAGCACCTGCAGGTCGGAGTGGGCGTGCATGTCGATGAAGCCGGGGCTGAGCACCAGGCCTCCCGCGTCGATCACGCGGTGCGCCGCGCCGAGGTCGCGGCCGATCGCGGCGATCACGCCGCCGGCGATCGCGACGTCCGCGGTGTAGCGCGGCGTCTCCGTGCCGTCGACCACGGCCGCGCCGCGGATCAGGATGTCGTGCATGCGTTCCCGCCCTAGAAGTACGTGGAGATGACGTCGACGACCTGGGGGTCCTGGCCGTCGTCCGCGACGACCGGGATCACCCGCCACTTGTCGAAGACGGTGCAGGGGTGGCTCAGCCCGAGCCGCACGACGTCGCCCACGACCAGCGGGTCCTCGGCGGCGAGCCGGAGGAAGGCGTGCTGGTCGTTGACGGCCGTGATCACCGCGTCGATCGGGCGGGTCTCGGCGCCGAGCCCCGCGGCCGCCACCTGCGGTTCGGGCAGGCCCTCGTCGAAGGAGACGTCGCGGCGGCCCACGTCGAGCAGAGCGAGCCCGGGCTCGGGCCGGGAGATGACCCGGGCCCACACGTGCATGGCCGACCGCAGCCGCGGCGCGTCAGCCGCACGGCCGGACGGCGTGATGCCGCGGTAGAAGCCGTCGTCGTGGATGATGTACGCCCCCGATCGGACGACGACGCGGGCGTCGTCGATCCCGCCGAGGATCGCGGCGACCCGGTCGAAGTACGCGCTGCCGCCGGCGGACACGACGATCCGGCCCTCGGGGTAGAGCGGACGCAGCCGGGCATGCAGTTCGAGCAGCCCGCGGAGGTAGTCGTCGACCGTGGTGAGCGCCTCGGCGCTCGTGTCGTGCGCGAACGCGCCCTCGTACCCCGTGACGCCGCCGAGGCGGAGGCGGTCCGACGCCGCGATGCGCCGTCCGATCTCGAACCCCTCGTCCACGCTCCGCGCGCCCGTCCGGCCGCCCTGCCCGCCGAGCTCGACGAGCACGGTCGGCTGCCGCGTCGCGCCCGCCAGGCCTCGCTCGAGCGCGTCGACGGTGCCGACCCCGTCGGCCCACAGCACGACCTCGAGCGCCGCGTCCGCGTCCAGCGCCTCGCCCAGCCAGCGCAGGCCCGCCGGATCGGCGATGGCGTTGGCCACGTGCAGGTTCCGGAACCCGGCGGCGACGGCGACCTGCAGCTGCGGGAGGTTGGCGATGGTGATGGCGGTGGACCCCGCGTCGAGCTGGTCCTGCCACAGGGCCGGGGCCATCGTGGTCTTGCCGTGTGGCTCGAGGTCGAAACCGTGCGCCGCGGTCCAGCGGGCGAACTCGGCGACATTGCCGGCCATGGCGGCCCGATCCAGCACGAGGACGGGCGTGGAGAGATCGGCCAGGTGCGGCGCGCGACCGAGGAAATCAGCGGTGTTCATGCCGTTCGCCCACGCGGGGACTGCCTTGTCGACCACACTGAGCACATCCGGTCGCGCGTCGATCCCGTTGGCCATTTCACTCCCTCATCTGCTACGTTGCACATGTTGCAATCATCGTTGCGTGATGTGTGTCACAGACGGTAGCATCGCTCCAAGGCCCTGCACAACCACCTGATTTCCGAAAGGCGCGAGACGGTGACGGAACCCTGGATCGCCTGCCTCGGCGAGCCGCTGGCACTGGTGTCGGCCGCCGAGCTCGACGCACCCGAGCCCGCCATGCACGCCGGCGGCGCGGAGGCGAACGTCGCCGCGGGCGTCGCCACGCTCGGGACGCACACCGCCTTCGTCAGCCGGGTGGGCGGAGACGCGGAGGGCCGGCGGATCGTCGCGCACCTGCGCGCGCACGGCGTCGACACGGCCGCAGTGGACGTCGATCCCACGGGCTTCACCGGCCGGTACGCGAAGACCGAGGGGGTCGACGCATCGGGTGAACCGACGACTGCGAGCACCTACCGGCGCGCAGGCAGCGCCGCCGCGGGCATGGACACGGCGTATCTCGCCCGCCCGGCGGTCGCGGAGGCGCTGGGCCGGGCGCACATCGTGCACACCAGCGGCATCACGCCGGCGCTGTCCGCGTCATGTGCCGAACTGACCCTCGCGCTCCTGCGCGACCGCACCGGCGTGCCGGGCACCGTCACCTTCGACGTCAACTGGCGCGAACAGCTCTGGCCCAGCGGGGACCCGTCCCTCGTGATCCGGCTGGCCCGCTTCGCGGACGTGGTGCTCGTCGGCTCGGACGAGGCCGAGCGGGTGCTCGGGACCGGCGAACCGGCGGAGGTCCGGGCACTGCTCCCCGAGCCGCGCACGGTCATCGTCAAAGACGGTGCCGTGCGGGCGATCGCGGTGGCGCGCGACGGCTCGCAGGTCGCTGTTCCCGCCCTGTCGGTCGAGGTCGTGGAACCGGTGGGTGCGGGCGATTCCTTCGCCGCCGGCTTCCTGCACGGCCTGGCGCACGACGAGGACATGCGCACCTGCTTGCGGCGGGGCCACGCCGGCGCGGCCGCCACACTGACGGTGCGCGCCGATTTCGCCGTCCTCCCTCCTGAGGCGATGGCCGCGCTCCTCGCGTGCGACGAGCAGGAGTGGGCGGACGCGCACATCGGCCCCGGCGGAATCAACGTGGGCGGCAACGATTTCCCGCCGCCCCGGGAGAGCGGGGGCGCATGAGCCAGAGCCTGACCCGCGCACTGGAGATCCTTCGCCTGCTGGGCGAGGGCCCCGCGACCCTCGACGAACTGGCCGACGAGCTGGGCGTGCACAAGACCACGGTGCTGCGCCTGCTCCGCCCGCTCACCGACGCGCGCTTCGCCTATCACGACGACGCGCACCGCTACCATCTCGGATCGCGCGTCTTCGACCTCGCCGCGCGCGCGTCCGAGCAGCGGGGCATCCGGGAGATCGCGGCGCCCCACCTGGTGGCGTTCAACCGTGAGTACGGCCGCACCACCCACCTCGCCGCCCGCGAGGGTGACGCGGTGGTCTACATCGACAAGCTCGAGTCGCGCGACCTGATCCGGATGTACTCCCGGATCGGGATGGAGGCGAACCTGAACTCGAGCGCCGTCGGGAAGGTGATCCTCGCGGCGCTGCCCGATGCCGAGCTGCGTCCGCTCGTCGCGGGCATCGACTTCGCGTGGCGCACCCCGAACACCATCGTCGACCCCAGCGTGTACCTGCACGAGATCGAGACGGTCCGCGAGCAGGACTGGGCCGCCGATCGCGAGGAGAACGAACCGTCGATCAACTGCATCGCCGCGCCCGTGCGCGACGCGTCCGGGGCCGTCGTCGCCGCCGTGTCGGTGTCCGTGCCGGACGTCGTGCTGCCCTTCGACCGACTACTGGACCTGCTGGAGCCGCTGCGCACGACGTGCGCGGCGATCTCCGCCGACTGCGGCTACCGCCCGCGCTGAAGCCTCCCCGGCGACCCCGGGGAACACCGGAACACCGGAACACCCACGAGAACAAAGGAAATCACCATGACCTCGACCGCCGTCTCGACCACCGACGCCCCCGCTCCCGCGCACTTCTTCAGCCAGGGCGTGCGCCGCGGTAACATGCTGCAGGTCTCGGGCCAGGGCCCGATGGACCCCGCCACCAACCAGTACATCGCCGAGGGCGATGTGAAGGAGCAGACGCGGCGCACGCTCGAGAACGTGAAGGCCATCCTCGAGGCCGGCGGCGCTTCGGTCGCCGATGTGCTGATGTTCCGCGTGTACCTCACCACGCGCGACGACTTCGGCCCGATGAACGAGGTCTACGGCGCGTTCATCGCCGAGAACGTCCCCGAGGGCGCCGCGCTGCCGTGCCGCACCACGGTGTTCGTCGACCTGCCGCACGAGGTGATGCTGGTCGAGATCGATGCGCTGGCCGTTCTCGACTGATCGCCACCGCCCCGGTTGATATATGCGCATATCGCAATGTATTGTCGACGGCGACGAGTCGGACGACGATCGGGGCGCAGATGAGCGGGCACGCACACGGCGGGCACGGCGGGCACGACCACGGCGTGAGCGCGGACGCAGACAAGCGGTGGCTGAGCATCGCGCTCGCGCTGCTGGTGGGCTTCATGGCCATCGAGGTGACGATCGGCATCCTCGCGAGTTCGCTCGCGTTGATCACCGACGCGGCGCACATGCTCACGGACGCCGCCGCGATCGTGCTCGCGCTCGTCGCGATCCGGATCGCCGCAAGGCCGGCGCGCGGCGGCTACACCTGGGGCCTCAAGCGGGTGGAGATCCTCTCGGCGCAGGCCAACGGGATCACACTGCTGCTGCTCGCGGCGTTCTTCGTCTATGAGGGCATCTCCCGGCTGGTCGCCCCACCCGACGTGGACGGGCGGTTGGTGTTCTTCACCGCCCTCGCCGGCTGCGTGGTGAACCTCGCCGCCACCTGGTGCATCCGGCGCGCGAACCGCAGCAGTCTCAACGTCGAGGGCGCGTACCAGCACATCCTCAACGACCTGTACGCGTTCATCGCCACGGCCATCGCGGGCGCCGTCATCTGGGCAGCGGGGTGGGGCCGCGCGGACGCGATCGCCGCGCTCGTCGTCGCGGCGCTCATGCTCAAGGCGGGCTGGGGCCTGGTCAAGGCGTCGGGCCGGATCTTCCTCGAGGCGGCGCCCGAGGGCGTCGATCCGGCGGACGTGGGTCGCGACGTGGCCGGGGTCGCCTCGGTCGTCGAAGTCCACGACCTGCACATCTGGGAGATCACCTCGGGACAGTCGGCCATGTCCGCGCACGTCCTCGTGGCACCCGGCGCGGACTGCCACGCCGTCCGGTCGAGCATCAGCAGCATGCTGCACGACGAGCACCGCATCGAGCACGCGACGCTGCAGGTCGATCACGCGGGCGCCGAGGATCATTGCGGCGACCCGCACGGCGAGGCCTACTCCGCCGGTCCGGCGCCGTCACCGGGTCGGAGCGCCGACGGTGCCGTCGGGTGCGGCCCGGTCCACACCGCCCGTCACGCGCCCGAGAACGGCGGCACCAGGTAGCAGGGCACCGCCCGCGGATGCTGGGGATCGAGGGCGTTGAGCACCATGTACGCCGCCCGGCGCGATCCCGCGATCGCGAGATGGTCCGACAGGTCCTGCGCGCACGTGTCCTGCACAACGATGTTGTGCACCGTCGTGCCCGCGGGGCCGTCGAGCTGGCCACTCGTGTACGGGAGGACGAGTTCGTCGTAGCGCGTCGAGATGTTCGTGTACTCGACGCCCTTCACATAGGGCGAGCCGCCGGACCACAGGTCGTCGAGGAAGTGCGAGCCCGGCAGCATGTCGCCGATGGACTCGAACACCGGGAAGTACGGGTCGCGCACACCGAGCCCGTGGACGAACACCGAGGCCGCCCGCCCGAGATCGCCGCCGGTCCCCCGCCACAGCGACGCGAGCGAGACGTACCTGCCCACCTTCTCGGCACCGCCGAGCCGCTTGAGGTAATACGACGGCATGAGCGTCCCCTGCGAGTGGCCGATGAGGTCGACCTTCTTCGCGCCCGTCGCAGACAGAACTCGTTCCACCACAGCCTTCAGCTGCTGAGCACTCACGGCGAGCGGCCGGGTGCCACCGATCTGATTGGCCGGCCACGGCGCGCCCGGCAGCGCGCCGTAGGTGAAGGAGAACACGCAGTAGCCGTTGTTCTTGAGCAGCGGCGCGTAGGCGCCCCAGTTGGTCTGCGCCCCACCGCCGGTGCCGTGCACCAGCACGACCGGGTCGGGGTGGCGCGCCGTCGGCCTGCAGGAATAGTCATTAGTCCCGGGCAGCGCCCCGTTCGGGTTCGTCAGCTCCGACGGTATGCCGCCGAAGAAGCTGAAGTTCTCGGGCAACGGCTCGGCGTACGACGGTGCCGCGACCAGGAATGCCGCGGCGACGGCCGCCGCGGCCGCCCGTCGCCAGACGGAACGCAGGTTCATGATCACAGAAGGTAGCCGAGGCCCGAACCTCGCGTGGAACATTTCTAGAACTTGTTTCAGGTCATCGAGCTCACGTGAATCGTGACTAATAGTCAGTTTCCCGACTAATTACCCATATCCGGCGATCTCCTTGCCACCGCAAAGGCGTACACCGTAAGAACCGCAGGAGAGGACCGTCCTGCGGTCGTCGCTTCCCCCGGTCTGCAGGAGTCCCCATGTCCCTCACCGCCACCCGCGTCGTCGTCGCCGCGTTCTCGATCGCCGCGCTCGCCGCGCCGGCCGCCGTGTCGCACGCCGACCCGTCGTACAAGAACTGCACCGAGGTGCGTAAGGCCGGCAAGGCCCCCATCCTCAAGGGCCAGCCGGGCTACAGCAGCCACCTCGACCGGGACGGCGACGGCATCGCCTGCGAGACGAAGAAGAAGTAGCACGGACACGACAGCGCCCCCTGACCAGCCAGTCAGGGGGCGCTGTCCTGTGGAGCCGCCGGGAATTGAACCCGGGTCCTCCGCTATTTCTACGGGGCTTCTCCGTGCGCAGTCCGCTGTGCCTCTACTCGGATCTCCCCGTCTCACGGACGAGCGAGGATGACGATCCCAGTCGCTGTTGGATGTCCCCCGCGATGCCGCGACCGCACCGCGAGGTGAATCCCTCTAGCTGATGCCAGTACCCGGGCCGAGGGCGAACCCGGACTGACAGACTCGCCTGGCTGCTTAGGCAGCGAGAGCGAAGTCGCGCTGATTGGAATCGGCGCTTAATTGGTTGCCGCGACGCTTACGGTGGTCTCCAGCCTGCACCGGCACGCTTCCCCCGCGTCAACAAACGAAGTCGAAACCGATCGGCCCCTCATCGCCGCTTCCGCGGTGCCCACCCCTTCCGGAGTGGAAGCTCCATACTACCCCACCGCCAACGGCGGGTGTCCAACGATTATTCAGACGGTGCGCAGGCGCACGCCCGCGGCGGAGGCGTTCATGTTGACCAGCACGGTGAGCAGCACCGCGCCCACACGATGCGCCAGCGATACGACCTTGGCCCGGTTCTCGACACTCATGGATCCGCTCCTTCACTTGAGTCCCACAAGTCACATCAGCAACTCGTATGTCCAGTGAACGCCCGCAACCCGACGAACCGGGCGCGACACGCCGCGCACCGTCGAAAACGAAACTAGCCGCGCATGCCCTTGACGCGCCGGCCCAGCTCCCGGACCAGCTCGCGCTCGGCGGTGCGCCGGGCGATGTCCTGCCGCTTGTCGTAGTCCTGCTTGCCCTTGGCCAGCGCCAGCTCGACCTTGACGCGACCGTCGTTGAAGTACATCGACAGGGGCACCAGCGTCTGGTTGCCCTCGCGGATCTTCCCGGTCAGCGAATCGATCTCGCGCCGGTGCATGAGCAGCTTGCGGGTGCGGCGCGGCGTGTGATTCGTCCATGATCCGCTGCCGTACTCGGGGATGTGCAGGCCGCGCAGCCAGACCTCACCGTCGTCGATGGTCGCGTACGCGTCCACGAGGGATGCCTTGCCCTCGCGGAGCGCCTTCACCTCGGTACCCACGAGCACCACGCCCGCCTCGAAGGTGTCGAGGATGGCGTAATTGTGGCGCGCCTTGCGGTTGCTCGCGATGACCGAGCGCCCCTTCTCCTTCGCCATCGTCCGACCCCTTCCCCTACGCCGCGACCGAGTGCCGGTCACGCTGGACAACCACTCCATCGTACGGGGGCACGACGGTACGCGGAAAGCGAGTTATCCTCGGCGGCGCTACTCCCGCACGTAGAACCGCAGCGTGACGTACGCGGTGACGGCGGCGAATCCGGCGCCCACGAGGAGCAGCCAGGGCGAGACCAACAGCACGTCGGTACCGGTGATCCTGGCCAGGATGTTCACGCCGTACATCTCCCGCAGGGCACGGTCGAAGAACAGGGTCTTGCCGGCGAACAGGCCGCCGATCGCGAGCACCGCACCGATCAGCGCGGCGAGCACCGCCTCGAGCAGGAAGGGCAGCTGGGTGTACCAGCGGGTGGCGCCGACCAGTCGCATGATCGACACCTCCGTCCGCCTGGTGTACGCGGCCACCTGGACCATGTTCGCGATCAGGAGGATCGCGGCCACGGCCTGGATCAGCGCCACGAAGAAGGCGGCGTTGCGCGCGCCGTTCAGCACCGAGAACACGCGCTCCACCAGCTCGCGCTGGTCCTGCACGCCGGACACGCCGGGCTGGCCCTTGACCGCGTCGATCACCGCGGAGAACTTCTTGTCGTCGCCGACCCGCACCTTGAAGGAGGCGGGCAGCACGCCCGGGCGCACCAGCTCGGCGAGCTCGGGCTGTCCGGCGAAGGTCTTGGTCTTCGCGGTCTCGAGCGCCTTGTCCTGCGAGATGTAGTCGAGCGAGTCCACGCCCGGCTGCGCCTTGATCTTCGACTCGATCGCCTGGCACACCGCCTTCTGGCAGTCCGGATCGTCGGCGGCGACCTTGTCGTCGACGAACACCTGGATCTCGACGCGCTGCAGGAAGATGTCCTGGCTCTTGTCGGCCATCCGCACCACGAGCAGGCCGCCGCCGAACAGGCCGAGCGAGATCGCGGTGGTGAGGATCATGGCGATCGTCATGCTCACGTTCCGGCGCAGGCCGGTGACGACCTCGCTGGTGATGAAACTGGCACGCACGTGGATTCAGTCCTTCGGTTTCGTTCGTCGGTGGGCGGGCGCGGCGGGCGCCGTCAGCGGCCCAGCCCGTACACGCCGGTCGCGTCGTCGCGCACCATCTCGCCCATCCGGAACTCGATGACCCGGCGGCGCATCGAATCGACGATGTGGCGGTCGTGCGTGGCCATCACCACGGTCGTACCGGCCCGGTTGATCCGGTCGAGCACGTCCACGATCTCCGCCGAGGTGTCGGGGTCGAGGTTGCCGGTCGGCTCGTCGGCGAGCAGCAGCAGCGGGCGGTTCGCGATCGCACGGGCGATGGCCACGCGCTGCTTCTCGCCACCGGACAGCTCGCTCGGCATGCGGCCCGCCTTGCCGCCGAGGCCCACGTAGTCCAGCACCTGCGGCACCGTCCGGTCGATGACAGTGCGCGGCTTGCCGATCACCTCGAGCGCGAAGGCCACGTTCTCGGCGACCGTCTTCTGCTGCAGGAGCCGGAAGTCCTGGAAGACGCACCCGAGCGACTGCCGCAGCTGCGGCACGCGCCGCGCCGACAGCTTGTTCACGTGGTAGTCGCCCACGTACACATCGCCGCTCGTCGGCTTGTCCTCCTTGAGGAGCAGCCGGAAGAACGTCGACTTGCCGGACCCCGACGGCCCGATCAGGAAGGCGAACTCGCCCTTGCCGATCTCGACCGACAGGTCGTCGAGCGCCGGCCTGGCGGACGCCTTGTACTTCATCGTGACGTTCTGGAGCGTGATCACGGTCGCCCAGTGTACTGACGCGCGGCCTCAGCTCGGGGGAACCGTGGTCGTCGGTGCGCCGCCGCTGGTCGGGACCTCGGTGTTCTGCCCGCCCGGCACCGGGAGCGGAATCGTCGCGCCCCCGGGCAGGACGATCCCGCCGGACGGCGTCTGGCTCACCGTCGGACCGCCCGACGGTGCCGTCCTGGGCTCGACGGAGCCGCCCGGCACCGTCGACGACGGTGCGCCGGAGGCCGAGGGGTGCCCGGAACCGCTCTCCGGAACGGACGACGGTGCGGCCGATGGCGACTCCCGCCGCTCCGAGGTGAGCGGCGGCGTGTAGGCGGGTTCGGTGTAGGCGGGCGCGGTCGTCGTCGCGACGGGCTGGCGCCCCTGCTGGACGTCCTTCGGCACGAACTCGTCGTACAACGTGAGATACCACCACAACAGGCCGATGAACAGCACCGAGAAGATCACGGTGCTGGTGCGGGCGCGGGTGTGCGGGATCGTCTTCGGCAGGCGGTCCCAGAAGGGCGGCGCGATGATCTTGGTGGCCGGCTGCGGCGCGGGACCGGCGGGCTCGTCGGGCCTGGGCTCCGTCGGGGTCTGGTCGGTCACGTCGGCTCCTTGTCGTCCTCGACGGCGTCCGCGACCGGATCGACGGCGATCCCCGCGGTCGCCAGGCTGCGGACGATCCGCTCGCGGAGGTTGCGACCCACCTCGAACTGCTTGCCCGGCAGCGTGCGCGCGACCATGCGGACGTTCACCTGATCGAGATCGATGGACTCGACCCCCATCAGCGAGGGCTCGTCGAGCAGCAGCGCCGACATCACCGGGTCGTGGTAGGCCCGCTCCCCCACCCGGTGCAGCAGGGCGTTGACCTTGCCCATGTCCACGTTCTTCGGGAGCGGCACGTCGACCACGGCACGCGCCCAGTCCTTCGAGAGGTTGGTGGCCTTGATGATCTGCCCGTTCGGCACCGTGATCACCTCGCCGTCGGTGTTGCGCAGCTTGGTGACGCGCAGGGTCACGTCGGAGACGGTGCCCTCCGCCGTGGAACCGCCCGTGAGCGAGAGGTTGACCACGTCGCCGAAGCCGTACTGCCGCTCGGTGATGAGGAAGAAGCCCGCCAGCAGGTCCTGGACCACGCGCTGGGCGCCGAAGCCCAGCGCCGCGCCGATGACTGTGGCCGGGGCGACGAGAGCGTTGATGGGCACGCCGAGGGCCTTGACCACCTGGTACGCGGCGAACAGGTAGATGGCCGCGATCGCCACCCAGCTCACCACCTGGATCAGGGCGTGCTGGTGCTTCGCGGACTCCGATCGCACGAGCGAGTCACTGTTGCGGAACTGCGAATCGATCCGCACGGTCACCCGCGCGGAGGACCAGTTGACGAACCGGTTGGCCAGGATCGCGGCGATGATCCACAGCGCGATCGGGAGCACGCGCTCGAACAGGAAGAAGCGCCAGCCGGCCGATCCCGGCAGGAACGAGACCGCGTACAGGGCGCTACTCGTCATCGCCGCGCATCCGCCAGCGGATGCCGGCCTCGATGAAGCCGTCCAGGTCGCCGTCGAGCACCGCCGACGGGTTGTTCACCTCGTAGTTCGTGCGCAGATCCTTGACCATCTGGTACGGGTGCAGCACGTAGGAGCGCATCTGGTTGCCCCAGGACGCGCCCTCGGTCGTGCTGAGCGCGTCCATCGCGGCGCGCTCCTCCTGCCGCTTGCGCTCGAGCAGCTTCGCGGAGAGCACCTTCATGGCCGCGACCTTGTTCTGCAGCTGGCTCTTCTCGTTCTGGCAGGTCACGACGATGCCGGTGGGGATGTGCGTGAGCCGCACCGCGGAGTCGGTCGTGTTGACGGACTGGCCACCGGGACCGGAGGAACGGTAGACGTCCACCCGGACGTCGTTCTCATTGACGTCGATGTGGTCGGTGGTCTCGACCACCGGCAGGACCTCGACCTCGGCGAACGAGGTCTGCCGCCGCCCCTGATTGTCGAAGGGGCTGATCCGGACGAGCCGGTGCGTGCCCATCTCCACCGACAACGTGCCGTACGCGTAGTCGGTCTTGACGGTGAACGTGGCGGACTTCAGGCCCGCC
Source organism: Tsukamurella sp. NPDC003166 (assembly GCF_040611135.1). Taxonomy (NCBI): domain Bacteria; kingdom Bacillati; phylum Actinomycetota; class Actinomycetes; order Mycobacteriales; family Tsukamurellaceae; genus Tsukamurella; species Tsukamurella sp. NPDC003166. The sequence continues at coordinate 184,822 of NZ_JBEXNL010000004.1, read as the reverse complement.
TCCTCGGCGTAGCTGGTGTCGTAGACCTCCACGCCGTAGCCGTGCTTCTCGGCCCAGCGGATGTACATGCGCATGAGCATCTCGGCCCAGTCCGCGGCGTCGACGCCGCCCGCGCCGGCCCGGATGTTGATCAGCGCGTCGCGCGAGTCGTACTCGCCCGAGAGCATGGTCTTGACCTCCATGGCCTCGATCTCGGCGCGCAGCTTGGCGCGGTCGCCGTCGGCGTCCTCGAGCGCTGCGGCGAGGTCCTCGCCCTCCTCGGCCTCGGCGAGCTCGTACAGCACCGGCAGATCGTCGAGCCGCTGCCGGAGATCGGTGACACGACGCAGCTCGGTCTGCGCGTGGGAGAGCTGGCTGGTGACCTGCTGCGCGTTGGCCTGGTCGTTCCACAGCTCGGGGTCCGACGCCTTGTGTTCGAGCTCGTCGACGCGCCGGCGCAGTTCGTCGAGGTCGATCACCTTCTCCACCGTCTGCAGGGTGGTGTCGAGGCTCTCGATGTCTGCGGCTACGTCAGGATGCACAGTCACTCAGGATACTGGCCCGGCGCGCCGTAGGAGTCCGGTGGCGGCGTAAGGCTGCCCAGCTGCCACGAGCTGTCGATCTTCCCCACCTTGTAGTAGACGGGCAGTCTGTCCCCCACCTCCGGCCAGCGCTCCGCGAAGTCGACGACGAGCCGCCGGTACACCGGCGTGGGCGCCGTGGTCGGGCCGACGATCGAGCCGGACACGGTGACGAAGGCCTGCCCCTTCTGATCGGCCTCCAGCGGCCGCGGGCTGACCCCGCTGAGCGTGAGCGTCCCGTCCTCCATGCCCGGACCGGCGGGCGCGGTGCCCAACGTGCCGCGCTGGGAGCGCTGCCACATGACGACGAACGCGCCCAGCATCGCGGCGAGCATCAGAATCCAGATCCAGACCATATGCCCAGATTACCGACGGTGTCCGCTGCACGCCCGCGACCGCGCTCCGATACCTTGTCTCGCATGTCGAGCGCACCGTCGAACTCCCCGAATCCCGATCTGGCACTGGCCCTCGCCCTCGCGGACGCCGCCGACGAGCTGACCATGGCCAGGTTCGGCGCCCTGGACCTGAAGGTCGACGCCAAGCCCGACCTCACGCCCGTCTCCGACGCCGACCTCGCCACCGAGACACTGATCCGGGACCGGCTCGCGGCCGAGCGGCCCGACGATGCGGTGCTCGGCGAGGAGTTCGGCGGCGAGCCCGTGTTCGCGGGCCGGCAATGGGTGGTCGACCCGATCGACGGCACCAAGAACTACGTGCGCTCGGTCCCGGTGTGGTCCACCCTCATCGCGCTCCTCGAGGACGGCGTGCCCGTGGTCGGTGTCGTCTCCGCCCCCGCGCTCCGGCGCCGGTGGTTCGCCGCGGCGGGCGCCGGCGCGTTCGTCTCCTTCGACGGTGCCGCGCCCCGCCGGATCTCCGTCTCGGGCGTCCGCGAGATCGCGGACGCGAGCATCTCCTTCTCGGACCTGTCCTACTTCGCGGACCGGGCGAGCCGGGACCGCTTCCTCGCGCTCGCCGACGACGCGTGGCGGCTGCGCGGCTACGGCGACTTCTGGAGCTACTGCATGGTGGCCGAGGGCTCGGTGGACATCGCGGTGGAACCCGAGGTCTCCCTGTGGGATCTGGCCGCCGTCGAGATCGTGGTCCGGGAGGCCGGGGGCCTGTTCACGGGCACCGACGGTACGCCCGGACCCCACGCCGGATCGGCCGTCGCGGCGAACCCGGTGCTGCATCCGCAGGTTCTCCGCCGTCTGACCGACTGACACAGCGACACGGCTTTCGTCCCACCTCTTGGCACGCAACTTACCGCAGAGTAAGGTCACTCCTGACTCAAGAGTAAGTTGGCGATCGCGTCGGCCGGGAATCCTCCCGCGATCGGCCTCGCCGCGAAGACGAGATGGTGGAGATGAGCACGTCAACCGACCCCCGGGACACCAGCGCCATCGGGAAGAACCCGATCCGGCGGAACCCCACCGGGCAGCTGATCCGCGCCCTGATGGCCGTGGTCCAGACGCCCTTCGTGCAGAACCGCGGCCTCCAGGGCCTCGTGAACCGCGTCGCCTACGAGGGCACGAAGACCGGGTTCAAGGCGCTGGGCGCCGCGAACCGCACCTTCAAGGTGGTCACCGGCACCGGCAAGCCCAAGCGCCTGTCCTCGAGCACCCGGTCGAACTACGACCTGACGCCGGACGACGAGCAGCAGATGATCGCCGACACGGTGAGGGACTTCGCCGCGGAGATCATCCGGCCCGCGGCCTTCGACGCCGACGCCGCCACCGAGGCCCCCGAGTCGCTCCTCGAGCGCGCGACCGAGCTCGGCATCACGATGATCAACGTGCCGGAGGAGCTCGACGGTGCCGGCTCCGAGCGCGGTGTGGTGACCAACGCCCTGGTGGCGGAAGCCCTCGCGCACGGCGACATGGGCCTGGCACTGCCGATCCTCGCCCCGAGCGGCGTGGCCGTTGCGCTCGCGCAGTTCGGCTCGGACGGCCAACAGCAGACCTATCTCAGGGAGTACGCGGGCGAGTCCGTGCCGCAGTCCTCGGTGGTCATCGCCGAGCCGGGAGCACTGTTCAACCCGTTCGCGCTGGGCACCAAGGCCACCCGCACCTCGGGCGGATACGTTCTGAGCGGCGTGAAGTCGATGGTCCCGCAGGCCGGTACGGCCGAGCTGTTCGTCGTCGGCGCGGAGCTCGACGGTAAGCCCGCGCTCTTCATCGTGGAGTCCGGCTCCGACGGGGTCATCGTCGAGGGCGACCCGAGCATGGGCCTGCGCGCCGCGTCGCTGGGCCGGCTGAACCTCAACAACGTCAAGGTGCCGTCGACCGCACTACTCGGCGAGGTCGATCTCGATACCGCCGCGCAGAACTACACCGACGTGGTGCGACTGGCCCGGCTCGGCTGGTCCGCACTGGCACTGGGCACCTCGCGCGCCGTCCTCGACTACGTGACCCCGTACGTCAAGGAGCGAGAGGCCTTCGGCGAGCCGATCGCGCACCGTCAGGCCGTGGCCTTCGCCGTCGCCGACATGGCGACCGAGATCGAGGGCCTCGAGCTGCTGGTGTGGCGCGGCGCCGCGCGCGCCGAGCAGGGCCTGTCCTTCGCCCGCGAGGCCGCGCTGGCGCGGAAGTTCGCCACCGACAAGGGCATGCGGATCGGGCTCGACGGCGTTCAGCTGCTCGGCGGACACGGCTTCACCAAGGAGCACCCGGTGGAGCGGTGGTACCGCGATCTGCGCGCCGTGGGCATTGCCGAGGGCGTCGTCGTCCTCTAGACCGACATCTCCCGAGACTGAAAGAACCATCATGGCAATCAATCTGGAACTTCCCCGCAAGCTCAAGGCGTCGGCCGAGATGTCGCACCAGGGCGCGGCCGAGATCTTCCGCCCCATCTCGCGCAAGTACGACCTCGCCGAGCACGAGTACCCCAAGGAGCTCGACACCATCGCGGCGCTCTACGACGGGCTCGCCGACGCGGGCCAGGCACCGTCGGCCGCCTCGGGCGATCGCAAGAAGGGCGAGGGCGAGGACAAGCCCAAGCCGGTCGACGTGACCGCCGGCAGCCGCAACGGCGGCACCATGGAGTCCATCATCAACGCGATCGAGATGTGCTGGGGCGATACGGGTCTGATGCTCGCGTTCCCGTACCAGGGGCTCGGTAACGCCGCCATCGCGGCGGTGGCGACCGACGAGCAGCTCGAGCGGTTCGGCAAGGTCTGGGCGTCGATGGCCATCACCGAGCCCTCCTTCGGTTCGGACTCGGCGGCGGTCACCGCCACCGCCGTGCGCGACGGCGACGAGTGGGTCATCAACGGCACCAAGATCTTCGTGACGTCCGGCTCGCGCGCCGACCACATCGTGGTGTGGGCGAGCGTGGACCGCAGCGCCGGCCGCGCCGCGATCAAGTCCTTCGTCGTGCCGCGCGAGCACCCGGGCGTCACCGTCGCCCGCCTCGAGCACAAGCTCGGCATCCGTGCCTCCGATACCGCGGAGATCCGCTTCGAGGACTGCCGTGTCCCGTTCGAGAACATCCTGGGCAGCCCGGAAGTGAACGTGGAGAAGGGCTTCGCCGGGGTCATGCAGACCTTCGACAACACCCGCCCGCTGGTGGCCGCCATGGCCATCGGCTGCGCGCGGGCCTCACTCGAGGAGCTGCGCACCGTCCTGGAGGACGCGGGGATCGTCATCGACTACGACGCCCCCGTGAACACGCTGCCGCACGCGGCCGCCGAGTTCATCCGGCTCGAGTCCGACTGGGAGGCCGCGTACCAGCTCACCCTGAAGTCCGGCTGGATGGCGGACAACAAGCTGCCGAACTCGATGAACGCCTCGATGGCGAAGGCCAAGGCCGGCCGCGTCGGCTCGGACGTGACGCTGAAGGCGGTGGAACTGGCCGGCGCTCTGGGCTACTCGGAGCGGACGCTACTCGAGAAGTGGGCCCGCGACTCGAAGATCCTGGACATCTTCGAGGGAACGCAGCAGATCCAGCAGCTGATCATCGCGCGTCGTCACCTGGATCTCACGAGCTCGCAGCTCAAGTAGACCAGGGGAGGTTCGACGGGGCGTCGTCGCGGCACTGCCGCGGCGGCGCCCCGTTCGCCTATCCCTGCCCCAGAGGGCCGCGTCCGCGCGCGAGAGCGCCTGAGAGCGCCTGCTCTGCCGCGCGCAAGCGCACGTCTGTGAGACGGCCGATGAGCAGCGGAACCGATCGCCGAGCCGGTGCGTCCGATCGAGGACGTGATGGGGACGACGTCGCAGGACGCACTCGAGAGGGTGCAACAGCGCGGCGGCGGTGCGGCTCGGGAGGGCCCGCGTCGCCGCTGCGGACGTACTGAAGGAGGCGCGCAGCGTGCCTGACAACCGGCTTGTTCACGATTCCGTGACCTGAGAACTGCGTGACCGACACCACATTTAGACTGTGATAACCGTCACTTTCCGCAGGTCATTGCCCATGCAAGCTATTGCTAGCGTTTTCCGGCATGACCTGGACTTACCTTCCTCACAGCCTGTCGTGACCGAAGCGTTATCAAACCGCGACCGTCCCGAAGCGGGGATGACACCGGCCCGATAGCGCCCTAGTGTTCATCTCGACCCGGTCACCGGGAACAAAACTGAATCCGCGAACCACCGCGTATGTGTGGGCCCGCCGCCGAAACGAGAGACTCTTCCTCGGGCGCCGGACGGCTTCCAGAGTGACGCACCACGTCGCCGAAGCCGGTTGAGAGATCTTCCTCAGCCCACTGCCGTGCCCGACAGAGAAGGCACGGTCCATGTCCTTCCCCGACACCTCCGCCCCAATCGGGCCGTGTCCTGGCATGCGCAACGGCGAAAGGAACCCCTTGAAGAACATCCGTAAGACCCTGGGCATGATGGCCGTCACCGGCGCGATCGTCGCCGCTCCCGTTGCCTTCGGCACCGGTGCTGCGAACGCCAGCAGCGTCAACTGGGACGCCATCGCCGCCTGCGAGTCGGGTGGCAACTGGAGCACCAACACCGGCAACGGCTACTACGGCGGGCTGCAGTTCAGCCAGTCCACCTGGAACGCCAACGGCGGCAGCGGCAGCCCGCACAACGCGTCGCGTGCCGAGCAGATCCGCGTGGCCGAGAACGTTCTCGCCTCGCAGGGCATCGGCGCATGGCCGAGCTGCGGCGGCCGCGGCTGAGGTCGCACCCCCGCTTTGCTACGAACGCCTGTGGCGGTCGATCCCTCGTGGATCGACCGCCACAGGCGTTCGCGGGTCCGGCCACCGCCGCCGCACGCCGCGCAGTCTGCGAGAATCACGGGGTGTCGGTGCGCGTACTCGTCCTCCTGACGGGCCTGTACTTCGCCCAGGGCCTGCCCTTCGGCTTCTTCACGCAGGCGATCCCCGTCCTACTCCGGGACGCCGGCCTGTCGCTGACCGCGATCAGCCTCACGTCCTTCCTCTACCTGCCCTGGGGCATCAAGTTCCTCTGGGCACCGGCCGTCGACCGGATCGGGACCCGACGGCAGTGGCTGCTCACGACCCAGCTCGGCTCCGCCGGCGTCGCCTTCGCCCTCGCCGCCACCGATCTCGCCGGATCCCTGCGCTGGCTGTACGTCGCGATCGCGGCGATCAACCTGCTCTCCGCGACGCAGGACATCGCGACCGACGGCCTCACGGTGCGCCTGCTCGGCCCCCGCGAACGTGGCCTCGGCAACGGCATCCAGACCGGCGCGTACCGCCTCGGCATGATCGCCGGCGGCGGCGGGCTGCTCTGGATCTACGCGGACGGCGGCTGGCGCGTCCTCCTGCTCACCCTGGGCGGGCTCATCCTCCTGTGCACGGTCCCCGTCGTGTTCCTGGCACGGGACGTGCCGCCCGACGGTGCGCCGCCCACCGTCGGGCCACCGGCCGCAGCGGGCCTGGGTACCGCGTGGTGGCACCGGCTGCGGCGTCCCGGGGTGATCGCCCTGATCGCCCTCCTCGCCGCCTACAAGTTCGGCAACGCGATGGTCTCCGCGATCGCGGGGCCCTTCCTGCACGACGCGGGTCTCGACCTCAAGGAGATCGCACTGGTCGGCGGCGCGCTGAGCTCGACGGGCGCACTGGTGGGCTCGGCACTCGGGGCGTGGTGGGCGTTCCGCTACGGACGCCGCACCGCGTTGCTCGCCGGCGGTCTCGCGCAGACCGTCACGATCGGGCTGTACGTCGCGGCGGCGCTCGGCGTGGGCGGCTTCCCGATGGTGGTGGCGGCGAACCTCACCGAGCACGTCTTCGGCGGCGCCGCGACGGTCGCGCTGTTCACTCTGATGATGGACGCCAGCGAGCGGGAGCACGCGGGCGCCGACTACACCCTGCTCGCGTGCGCCGTGGTGGCCGCGCAGGGAGCCGCGGGATTCGCGGGCGGCGCGTCGGGCGATCTCCTGGGTTACGCGCCGACCTTCGGGATCGCGATGGTCCTGTCCGGCGTCGGCTGCTGGATGTTCGTGCGGGCCCTGGATCGGGGCGCCGGGCCGCGATCCCTCACGACCTGGTCGCGGCGCCGGGTTCCCACACCATGAGCTCGTGCGCCGCGGAGCTCGTGCGCCGCGCGGAAACCGGTGCGGCGGAACGGTCCCTCCCCCATCTCGCTCGGAGCGAGCACGAGGCGGCGGTAGCCGCGGCGCCGCGCCTCGTCCTGCACCGCCTCGATCAGCGCGTGGCCGAACCCCTCCCGGCGCGCCATCGGAACACGAACACGTGCCCGACGTAGCCCCACGCCGTCGACTCCTCGCCCGGCGTGGCCGTCCACGCCGTCCGCAGCGCGGCCACGTGCGGTGCGTCGCGGGCCGGGTCGGCGACCCACACGTCCATGCGCCCACCGTACGGACATGTCGGGACGCACGTGTGGCGGATTGTTCCCGCTGAGCGGAAACGGTCCGCCACACGAAGATCGACGATCAGGCCGGCACGGTCGCCTTCGCATCGTCGCCGGCACTCGCATTCCGAGCGGCGAGCTCGCCGATGGAATCAGCGGACTCGAGCACGGAGTCGCGCCGGTACTGGACGAAGGAGTACGCGAAGGCCGCGATCCAACCCGCCACGATGACGATGTACACCGCACGCTGCACGCCGGGGTCCAGGGCCAGTGCGCTCTTGCCCACCAGGGTCCGGGCATTGGTGAGCACGATGAGACCGCCCACTGAGGCGCCGAGCAGCCGCGGCGGGAAGTGCCGCACCAGCCACGCCGCGATCGGAGCTGCGATCACGCCGCCCAGCAGGATCGCGCCCGCATAGCCGAAGTTCACGCCCTCGCCACCGAGGTTGGCGAGGAATCCGAGCGAGGCTGCGAGCGCGACGAGGAACTCGCTGGTGTCGATCGTGCCGACCACCTTGCGGGGCTCCATCCGGCCCGATGCCAGCAGCGCCGGTGTCCCGACGGGGCCCCATCCGCCGCCCCCGGTGGCGTCGACGAAGCCGCCGAACAGGCCCAGCGGCGCGAGGAACCGCGACCTGAGGGGCTTGCCGAGGTTCTTGGTGTCGATGCCGCGGAAGGTGAAGCGCAGCAGCACGTACAGGCCGAGCACGAGCAGGATCACGGCCATCAGCGGCTTGGCGATCTCCGTCGACAGGTTGGACAGCACCGTCGCCCCGACGAACGCACCGATCGCGCCCGGAACACCGATGCGCCGCACCACCTTCCAGTCGACGTTGCCGAACCGCCAGTGCGAGGCGCCGGACACCGCGCTGGTGCCGATCTCGGCGAGGTGGATCGTCGCGCTGATCGCGGCGGGCGAGAGCGTCGTGAGAGCGACGAGGAAGGTCGTCGCGGTGACACCGAAGGCCATGCCGAGACTCCCGTCGACGAGCTGACCGAGCAGCCCGACGAAGGCGACGATGACGAGGGTGGGCATGCGGACTCTCCTGGGGCCTGGCGGACGGGCTTACTCGTCCGGGTATGACGGATCAGTCTGCCTCCGCCGGGCATTCTGCGGAACGGTCCCGCTCACGATGATCACAATGGCGACCGGGCGGTGAACGGGACCTGAACACGAATCCGCGGCCGGCTGTGCCTGATATCGTCCGATTCGTTCCTTTACACCGTTGCAGAAAGTCGACCGAACATGCGCGCCCTGACCCGAATCGCCCTCGCCACCACTGCGCTCGCCGCCGCCACCGTCACCGCCGCCCCGATGGCCTCCGCCGCGATCGAGCTCAACGGACACGACCAGGTACGCACCCTGGCGTGCAACGACGATGTGAGGCTCATCGGCTCGGACAACTCGATCGTGTTCACGTCGAACTGCACGCGGGTCGAGGTCAGCGGCCACGACAACACCCTCACCTTCCGCGACGTGACGAGCCTGAAGCTGATCGGCAGCGACAACTCGATCACGCTGGGATCGGCCTCGTCCGTCGAGGTGAGCGGTCACGACAACACGATCACCTGCACCGGCGCTCACAAGCCCACCGTGAAGTCGATCGGCGCGGACAACTCGTACCGCTGCTGAGGCCCTCGGCGCTGCCGGTCAGCCGGGCCGCTCGCCGAGGAGGAACCACGTCGGCTGGTCGGGCTTGCCCTTGACCGCGATGACGCCACGTTCTTCGAACGCGAAGGTTTCGGCGAGCCGCGCGTGGACGGATTCCGTCACCTGGATGCGGCCCACGACGCCCGTCGACTCCATCCGGGAGGCCACGTTGACCGCGTCGCCCCAGACATCGAAGAAGAACTTCTTCGACCCGATGACACCGGCCACGACGGGACCGTCCGCCAGCCCGACGCGCAGGGGCGTGGCGCGACCGTCGGCGTCGAGGACCGCTGCCGCGGTGGCCCGCATCGCCAGCGCGAATCGGGCGAGCGCTGTGAGGTGCTCGCCCCGCGGCTGCGGGACGCCGCTGACCACCATGTAGGAATCGCCAGTGGTCTTGATCTTCTCCAGCCCGTGCAGCTCGACCAGTGCGTCCAGGGCCGTGTACAGCCGGTCGAGGTACCGCACGACGTCCGCCGGCGCGGTGTGACTGGACATCGTCGTGAAGCCCGCGATGTCAGCGAACAGGACCGACGCATCGGCGTAGGCGTCGGCGATCTCGGGGTGGCCCGGCTGCTTGAGTCGCTCGGCGACGCTGCGCGGAAGAATGTTGTCGAGGAGCGCCTCCGAGCGCTGGTACTGCTCCTCGAGTGCCGCCTCCGCGCGCTGGATCTGCACCAACCCGGCGCCGACGATCGACACCGCGAGGAGGGCCGCGGCGCTCGCGTTGATGACGAACGCCACGGTGGCGAACCAGCCGGGGAGCACGCCGGTGTCATCGGGCACGGTGAAGTGCAGGTAGATCACCGCTGCCACGCAGGCCACGACCACGGCCACCGTCAGGAGGATCCTGCGAACCCCGACGATCATCGGCACGGCGGTCGCCATCACCAGGTAGTAGAACAGCAGCCCCACTCCCTGGCCGAGCAACGAGCACATGGTCCACAACGTGGTCGCCGCGACGACCAGGAACCCGGCCGCCACCGCGAGCACACCGAACCGGCGCAACGCCGGCACCGCCACGAACGCTCCGGCGAACACGAGATTGATCACAACGATCCCGCGTGGCCCACCGAACCCCAGGCCGGTCACGGCGAAGGCCAGGCTCACGACGGCCGACGCGTACGCGGCGAGCGAGAGCAGCCGCAGACCGCGTCGATCGGCCTCCGAGATCGTTCCCTCGGCGTACCCGCTCGCGGCGCACCATGCCCGGAAGTCAGCGCTGGTCGGCACACGCCGAGCGTACGCAGGTTCCCCGCCCGACGATGCCGATCGGCTCACCCCGCGGTCGGGGGTGAGGATGAGCGGGCACACCGCGGAATGCGAAAGGCCCCCGGATTTCTCCGGGGGCCTTCGACCTTTGTAGCGGGGACAGGATTTGAACCTGCGACCTCTGGGTTATGAGCCCAGCGAGCTACCGAGCTGCTCCACCCCGCGTCGGTGTGAACACAACGTTACTGGAAGGCTGTCACGATATGCAAATCGGTTGAACGTGACGTGCATCTCCCCGGCCGGGCGGCACCGTCGAACCCGGCCAGGGAGCGCAGATCACTTGCCGCCCCGCGCCTTCGACTCGGCGTCCTGCAGCTTGGTGATGGCGTCACCGAGTTGCTTCATCGCCGTGCCCACGGCGACCTGATCGCCGGAACGCTGCGCGGACAGCACCGCGCCCCAGGCGTCGCCGACGGCCTTCACCGCGGCCTGGACCTCCGGGGTGTCGCCGCCGGGCGTCGTCGCCGTGGCGGGCGGCTGGGCGCCGCCGCCGGGTTGCGTGGGCGTGGGCACCGTCTGTCCCTGCGTCGGCCCCGAGACGCCCGTCGCGGCGGTGGCGAGCGCCGCATCGACGCCCCGGTAGCCGGCGTCGGACAGCGACGCCGCGACCGTCGTCCGATAGCCCGCGCCGCCCGTGACCGGGTTCAGGCTGAGCACCTTGATCAGCTTCGGCGCCGTGTTCCCGCCCTGCGCCTGGGCGTACATCGGCCAGACGTAGGTCAGGCCGCCGTTGGCGAGACTGATCGCCTGCAGGTTGCCGAACTTGGGGCTGAGCGCCTGGATGTTGGCGTTGTCGGCGGTGTACGGGGGCGAGCCCTTGATGAGGTCGACCGCCCACACCGGACCGGGCGTCTGCTTGCCGGGCAGCCCGCGGACGTCGCGCACCACGAGCCGGCCGGCATCCTCGCCGTCCGACGCCACGGAGACGTGGGCCGCCATGTACGCCTGGTCCTTCTGCTGCAGGATCGACGACAACTGGAACCGTGCCGCCCCGCCGCCCGGCGCCGCGGCCACCGAGTAGTAGGGCGACTGCAGGTCGTCCTTGTCGGGCGTCTCCTTCGGCGCCGCGGCGATCTGCCACAGGTCGTTCTGCTGGCGGAAGGTGTTCGCGTCGGTCGTGTGGTACTTCTGCAGCAGGAACCGCTGGACCTCGAACAGGTCCTGGGGGTACCGGAACTGCTGGGCCACCTCGGTCGGCACCGCGCTCTTCGGCTCGATCACCCCGGGGAAGACGCTCTTCCACGCGTTGAGCACCGGGTCCTTGTCGTCGACCTGGTACAGGTGCACGGTGCCGTCGTACGCGTCGACGGTGGCCTTGACCGAGTTGCGGATGTAGCCCACCTTCTCGTCGACCTGGCGCCGCTGCGTCTGCTGGCCCGGCGCGACCTGCTGGCGGCTGCCGGTGGCGTCCGACAGCGAGGTCTGCTGCGCGTACGGGTACTTGGGCAGGGTGGTGTACCCGTCCACCATCCACAGGATGCGGCCGGTGCGCGAGTCGACCACCGGGTAGGTCTTGGTGTCGACGGTGAGGAAGGGCGCGAGCTGCTTGACGCGGTCGCGCGGATCGCGCTGATAGATGATCTTCGAGTCCGGCCCGATGTTGCCGTTGAGCAGGATGTTCCGCTCGGTGAACTTGATGGCGTAGGCCAGGCGGGTGAACCAGTTGCCGATCCGCACGCCGCCCGAGCCCTCGTACCGCGAACGCTCGGAATCGCTGTCCAGCTCGCGCGCGTCGCCCGTACTGCCGACCACGGAGTAGAAGTCCGGATCCGAACCGATGATCTCGCCGAAGTAGATGCGCGGCTGCGACACGGTGGCCTTACCCGCGATCCCGTTCCGAGTGAACACGGGCTGTCCGCCGGCGTTCGCGACCGCGTCGCGGCCGCTCTCGCTGACGACCTGATCGACCTGGCCGGCGGGCGCGGTGATCAGCCCGTTGCCGTGCGTGTAGACCATGTGTCGCGACGTCCAGTCGGTCGGTGTCTTGTCGGGATTGAGCTCGATCGGCGCGAGCAGAACATTGGTGAGGCTGCCGCCCACGTCGTAGCGGTCCACGGACAGCTTGTCGGTGAGCTTGTAGTAATCCTTGAGCTTGCCGAAGTTGGAGAACGCCGGCGAGACCACGTTCGGGTCGAGGAGACGCACGTTCTGCAACGACGGCGCGTCTTTGGCCGTGAGGGTCTGCAGCGACTCGGGGGTGACCTTCGCATCGGCGGTCTCGTACTTCGCGTTCGCCAGGCCGTACGCATCCCGGGTGGCCGCGATGTTCCGTGCGATGTAGGGCAGCTCCTTCTCCGCGTTGGGGCCCACGGAGAAGGTCTGGATCGCGGTGGGCCACCCGACGCCGACGACCAGGGACGAGAACAGCATGAGAACCGTCGCGATCGCGGGCACCCGCAGGTCGCGCAGGACGATGCCGAAGAAGAACGCCGCGGCGCAGATGATCGCGATGCCCGTGAGGATCGCCTTCGCCGGGAGCATCGCGTGGATATCGGTGTAGCTGGCGCCGGTGAACATCGGCGAGCGGTTCGAGTACACGAGCGCGTACCGGTCGAACCAGTAGGCGACGGCCTTGGCGACCAGGAACACCCCCGCGATCGCGGCGAGCTGGATCCGAGCGCCGCGCGAGAGCGAGCCGTCGCGGCCGGCGAGCCGGATCCCGCCGAACACGTAGTGCGAGACGAGGTTCGCCAAGAACATCAGGATCAGGCCCGCGAACAGGAAGCCCAGCACGAATTCGACGAAGGGCAGCGTGAACGCGTAGAAGCCGATGTCCATGCCGAACTCGGCGTCGGTGCTGCCGAAGGACTGCCGGTTGAGGAAGAGAAGCACCTGCTGCCACGACGCCTGCCCGAAGATACCCGCGATCAGGCCGATGAGCACCGCCGGAACGATCGCGAAGGTCTTCAGCCTGCTCGTGACGACGGCACGGTAGCGAACCACCGGATCGTCGGTGGGCGAGGGCAGGAACGCCGGCCGCACCCGGTACGCCAGCCACATCCCGGCGAACGTGAACAGGGCCAGGATCAGGCCCGTCACCACGAACAGTCCGAGCCGCGAGAGCAGGACGGTGCGCAGCACCCCCGCGTGTCCCAGCGAGCCGAACCACAGGAACGCGGTGTACACGTCCACCACGCGCGGCCCGACGAGGAGCAGAGCCAGGAGGCCCACGGCGACTGCGATGAGGATCTTTGCCCGGCGGGACAGCGAGGGGATGCCCCCGGCACGAGGTGTCGTCACGACGACCACTGTACGGATTGCCCGAGATAGGACTCGCCCGTGCTCACCGACGTGCGCAGCGACGAGGCGCGGAAGCGTGGGTACCGGGGGACTCGGCGGCGGAGCCCCGAGGGACAGGAGTTCGGGGGGTGCTCGGGGGCGGAGCCCCCCGAGGGGATGCGATCATGGGCCCGTGAGCTACGACGAGCCCGAGCAGGTCTTCGACGAGGCGGCCCTGGGCCGCGCCGCCCGCGAGGCGATCGAATTCGTGGAGCCCCAGGGCTGGGGCCAGCCGCCCCAGCTGTTCGGTCTCGTCCCCACCTCGCTGCTGGCCACCAGTCAGCCGGACTGGGCCGACATCCTCGACGACGGTGCCACGCTCACCGTGATCGAGCAGGAGCCCCTCCCCGGCGATCCGCGGGGCGGCAGCACCGAGCTGAACCACGTCCTCGCGACCACCACGTGGCCCGACGAGATCGTCGGCTGCGCGCTCGTGCAGGAGATCATCGTGCTCCCGCCGAACGCGGAGGCCGACCTCGACGGCGCCCTCGAGCCGCACCTCGCCGACGTCGATGCCGCGGACCGGGCCGGCCGCGAGGCTGCGGAGAACCACCCGGAGCGCAAGGTCGCGCGGATGGTGGCGGCCGTCCTGCGCGACGGCCACCGCATCACTCTGCTGTCCCTGCAGCCCGAGGACGCGGACGATCCCTTCGCCGATGCCGAGTTGCTCCGCGCGGATCAGCTCGCGCCGGGACTCGTCCAGGGCCTACTCGCCACTTTCGACGAGGAGTAGGACGCGGCACCGTCGGGCACGCCGGGCCGGCGCCCGTCAGCACGACGGTGCGGGGCGCCCCTCGCGGACGTCGGCGAGCGCCTTGACAGCACCGTCGAGATTCTCGACCTTCACCAGCTGCAGCCCCTTCGGCGGGTCGTTCTTGGCCTCGGAGCAGTTGCGCGCGGGCACCAGGAACACGGAGGCGCCGTCGCGCTTGGCGCCCTGGAGCTTGTGCGCGATGCCGCCGATCGGCCCGACCTCGCCGTCCGCGGTGATCTCGCCGGTCCCCGCGACGTTCCTGCCGCCCGTGAGGTCGCCGGGCTCGACGAGGTCGATGATCCCGAGTGTGAGCAAGAGGCCCGCCGAGGGACCGCCGACCTGCTGCACCCCGAACCCGACGCGGATCTTCGGATCGGCGGGCACCTGCCCGACGGAGATGCCCAACCGCGGCTTCCCGTCCGAGTCCCGCAGCTCGACGGGGACCTGCGTGGTCCCGTCGGCGCGGCGCACGGCCACGGTCACGGTGTCGCCCTGCTTCTTACCCGCGATGGCCTTGGCCACCTGGTCCGCAGCGGTGACGGGCGCACCGTCGACGGACTCCAGGACGTCGCCCTCGCGCAGCTTGCCCTCCGACGGTCCGCCCGTGCTCAGCCCGACGATGCCGATCGCCGTGGGGATCTTGAGGTAGTGCAGCGCAGCGATCGTGGCCGCCGACTCGGAACCGGTGAACTGCTCGCGGTTGCCCTCCTCGATCTGCTCGCGCGTGGCGCCCGGCTGGTAGTAGGCATCGCGGGGCGCGATCTGATCGCCGGAGATCCACTTCGCGAGGGCCCCGTAGAGATTGAGGCCGTCGGTCACCGAGATGGTCGTGAACCGCAGCTGACCGGACGGCTGATGCACCGGCAGACCCTCGATCGTGATGACCCTGCGGGCCTGCGGCTTGCCGTCCTTGCCCTTCTCGGTGTACGTGGTCAGGGTATCGGCCGTGTCGCCCGGGCCGACGGCCACGTAGGGCACCGTCACGAACATCCCGAGCAGCACCAGCACCACCAGGGGCAGCAGCGCGGCGAGTACGGTCGTGATCCTGCGTTCCGTCACGGGCCACAGCGTAGTCGTCGCCCGACGCACGGCTGTTCGCCCAGAGCGTGACGGACGCGGCGACCCCGCCCCCGCCTGGGCAGTACCGTGGAGGCATGAACGACATGCCCTTCGGATTCTCCGCGTCCAACGACGACGGTGACGACCGCGGGCGCCGCGGCGGCGAGCCGTCCGGCGGCCAGCCCTTCGACATGTCCCAGCTGGGCGACATGCTCAGCCAGCTCGGCCAGATGATCTCCGGCATGGGCACGGGCATGTCGGCGCCCGGCGGAGCTTCGGCCGACCCGGTCAACTACACGATCGCGGGGCAGGTCGCCCGGCAGACCCTCGGCAAGCACGAGCCCGTTACCGAGGGCCAGCGCACGGCGGTCGAGGAGTCGACGCACCTCGCGCAGCTGTGGCTCGACGGTGCCACCGTGCTCCCGGCGGGCCCGCAGAAGATCGCCGCGTGGACGCCCGTGGACTGGCAGGAGAAGACGCTGCCCACCTGGAAGCGGCTGGTGAACCCGGTCGCGGAGAAGATCTCCGGGTCGTGGCTGCAGAACATGCCGGAGGAGGCGCGCGAGATGGCGGCGCCGATGATGGGCATGTTCACCCAGCTCGGGTCGATGTCCTTCGGGACCCAGCTCGGCCAGGCGCTCGGCTCCCTGTCCAAGGAGGTGCTCACCAGCACCGACATCGGGATCCCACTGGGCCCGGACGACACGGCGGCGCTGCTGCCCGCGGCCGTCGAAGCCTTCAGCAAGGACCTCGAGCAGAAGGACCAGGAGATCCTCGTCTTCCTCGCCGCCCGCGAGGCCGCGCACCAGCGACTGTTCTCGCACGTGCCGTGGCTGCGATCGCGGCTGCTGGACACCGTCGAGCAGTACGCGCGCGGCATCACGATCGACATGTCCGGCATCGAGGAGCTCGCCCAGGGACTGGACCCGTCGGCTCTCGGCGACCCGGCCAAGCTGGAGGAGCTGATGGCCGCGCAGGGCGCCGCCCTGCAGCCCAAGGCCACGCCCGAGCAGAAGGCCGCGCTCGAGCGGCTCGAGACGCTGCTCGCCCTGATCGAGGGCTGGGTGGAGACGGTGGTGCACGCGGCGATCTCGGAGCGGCTGCCCAGTGCGGCGGCGCTGCGCGAGACCATGCGCCGCCGGCGCGCGTCGGGCGGCCCGGCCGAGCAGACCTTCGCCACGCTGGTCGGCCTCGAGCTGCGCCCGCGCAAGGTCCGCGAGGCCGCCGACCTGTGGGAGCGCCTGCTGACCGCCACCTCGATGGAGCAGCGCGACGGCGTGTGGGCCCACCCGGACCTCATCCCCGACGCCTCCGACCTCGACAATCCCGCGGGCTTCATCGACCGCTTCCTCGGCGACGCGACCGGCACGGACCTGTCCGATCTGGACGATCCGATCGCGGCCATCGAGCGGGAGATGCGCAAGGACTCGGGCACCGACGAGAACTGATCCTCGCGGCGGTGCTTCGTCGCTGGTCAACGCTGTTTTCGCCCTGTGGATAACCGGCTCCTGAGGCGGTCCGCACTCGCCGCGGCGTGATCGACTGAGCGCATGCGGCACCGTCTGAGCCCGTTCCTCACCGTCGTGGTGCGTCCGCCCACGCTCGTCCAGCTGGGCGCCGGCGCGACCGGCGCGCCCGTCCTGCAGCCGCCGCCGTGGCTCGCGCCGGACGCGACCGCCGACCTGCTGCGCTGGCTGCAGACCTTCCGCAGCGGGCGCGAGCTGGAGCGCCGCGCCGCGGACCTCGGCATGACCCCGGCCGATGTCGCCGAGTTGCTCGACGCGCTGCGCGATCACGGTCTGCTGGAGACCGAACCGCCGCGCTCGCCGCTCCGTGTCCACCTGCAGGGCCGCGGGCCGGTCGCCGACGCGGTTCTCGGTGAGCTCGCCGCGCTGGACGCGGTCCGGGTGAGCGCGGGCACGGCGCGCGGATGGTCGCCCACGGGCCGCGAGATCGATCTGGTGCTGCTCACGGACCACCTCTCCCCCGACCCGGCGCTGGTGGCGCGTCTCATGCGGGAGCGGGTGCCGCATCTTCCGGTCGTGCTGCGCGACGGTGCCGGGGTGATCGGCCCGCTGGTCCTACCCGGCGCGGGGCCCTGCCTGCGCTGCCTGGACCGCAGCCGCTCCGATGCCGATCCCGGCTGGCCCACGCTGGCCTGCCAGCTCTTCGGCAGGTCGGGGCGCGCGTCGGCGCAGGTACTGCGGATGACGGCCGCCGTCGCCGCCCAGCAGGTGGACGCGGTGGCCGCCGGACGATGGGACTGCGCTCCACCGCCGGACGTCCTCGGCTGTACTTTGGAGATCGAGGGCAGCGCTATCGCCGTCCGACGATGGTTCATGCACCCCGGGTGCGGATGCGGGGTCTCCACTCCCTCCGCCGCCGAGGCTGCCGGTTGACTCCAGGGGGCCCGATGTCCGAGATCACCCGCGGTGGCGCGAAGCGCACCGCGAAGCTGGCGGGCCTGCCGCTGGGCATGGCCGGCCGCACCGCGGTGGGCTGGGGCAAGCGGCTCGCGGGCGCGGACAAGGACGAGGTCAACGCCGAACTGCAGGCCAGGGCCGCGGAGCAGTTGTTCGAGGTACTGGGCCAGCTCAAGGGCGGCGCCATGAAGCTCGGCCAGGCGATGAGCGTGATGGAAGCGGCCGTCCCGCCCGAGTACGCCGCGCCGTACCGGGACGCGCTCGCGAAGCTGCAGAACGAGGCGCCGCCGATGCCCGCCGCCACCGTGCACAAGGTCCTCGACCAGCAGCTCGGCACGGGCTGGCGCGACCGGTTCAGCTCCTTCGACGACGACGCCGCGGCGTCCGCGTCGATCGGGCAGGTGCACCACGGTGTGTGGGCGGACGGCCGGGAGGTGGCCGTCAAGGTGCAGTACCCGGGCGCGGACGAGGCCCTGCGCGCCGACCTCAAGGCCCTCGGGCGGCTCAGCTCCGTGCTGAAGCCGCTGACGCCCGGCGCCGACGTGAAGTCGCTGGTGCAGGAGCTCACCGACCGCACCGAGGCGGAGCTGGACTACCGGTACGAGGCCACCAACCAGCGCAAGTTCGCGAAGGCCTTCGACGGTGACCCGAACGTCAAGGTGCCCAAGGTGTTCGCGAGCGCACCCACCGTGATCATCAGCGAATGGGTGAGCGGGCGCCCGCTGCGCGAGGTGATCAGCGGTGGTACGCAGGAGGAGCGGAACGACGCCGCGTCCAAGCTCACCGAGTTCGAGGTGTCCGCGCCCGCGCGCACGGGCCTCCTGCACGGCGACCCGCACCCGGGCAACTTCATGATCGCCCCCGACGGGAAGCTCATCGCGCTCGACTTCGGCGCCGTGGCCGAGTACCCGGGCGGCATCCCGCCCGCCGTCGGGAAGATCCTGCGGCTCGCCCGCGACGAGGACTACGAAGCCCTGTTCCCGCTGCTGCGCAGCCAGGGCTTCATCCCTCCCCGCCTGGAGATCACGCCGGAGGACATCCGCAGCTACCTCGCCCCGTACGTCGACCCGCTGCGGTCGGAGAGCTTCCACTTCACCCGCAAATGGCTGATGAAGGCGGCCTACACCGCCACCGACGTGCGCGGCGAGCAGTTCCAGACCGGCCGTAAGCTGTCGCTCCCCGCCGAGTACGTGATGCTCTTCCGAGTGCTGCTCGGGATGGTCGGCATCTGCTCGCAGATGGAGGCGGAGGCGCCGTACCGGTCGATCGTCGAGCATTGGATCCCGCTGCTCGACGGCGACGAGTGATCGTCCGCGCGGAAGCGTGAGCACGTCGAGGGCGTAGCGTCGGATCATGGCCGCAGCGTCGATCTCCCGCCTCGTCGTCTCCGTCTCCGCGCTGAAGCCGGCGCTCACCTTCTACGAGGGCCTGCTCGGGCTGCGCCTCGCGCGCGCCGCCGACGAACTGGCGTGGCTGACCACCGGCGACGGCGTGGAGGTCATGCTCCACGAACGCGCGGCCCTGCCCAGCGACACCGCGGTCGCCCTCGGCTTCCTCGTGCCGGACCTGGACGGCACCGTCGACGCGTGGACCGCGCGCGGCGGAGCCCTTGTGGACCCGCCCGAGGAGCGGCCGTGGGGCGAGCGGATGGCCGTCGTGCGCGACCCCGACGGGCACCTGGTGTGCCTGTCGCAGGCCGCACCGGCGTGAGCCCGCGCCTCAGACGAACGCGCCGCTGCCGGTGACCTCGCGGCCCACGATCAACGACTGGATCTCGGCGGTGCCCTCGTAGGTGACGAGTGCCTCCATGTCGCACAGATGGCGCATGACGTGGAACTCCAGCGTGATGCCGTTGCCGCCCAGGATGTCGCGGGCCTGGCGGCACACGTCGCGGGCCTTGACGCTGCAGTAGTACTTCGCGAGCGCCGCCATGGTGTCGGTGACCTCGCCCTCGTCGAGGAGCCGGCCGAGGCGGATGCAGTAGAGCTGCATGGCCGTGACATCGGCGAGCATCTGCACGAGCTGCGACTGGATGAGCTGGCGCTGCGCGATCGGCTGCCCGAACTGGATGCGCCGCTGCGCGTAGGTCAGCGCGATCTCGTACGCCGCGACCGCGTGCCCCGCCGACGACCACGCGACCATGTTGCGGGTACCCATGAGCACCTTCGCCACGTCGGGGAAGCCGTTGCAGTGCACCAGCCTGCGATCATCGGGGACGCGGACCTCGTCGAGCACGATGTCGGCGTTCTGCACCATCCGCAGCGACACCTTGCCGTCGATCTTGGTGGCGCTGTAGCCCGGATCGTCCTTCTCGACGACGAACCCCTTCACCGTGCCGTCCGCGGTGTCGCGCGCGAAGACGACGATCACGTCGCACCACGTCGCATTACCCGGCCAGCGCTTGCGGCCGTTGAGGATCCACGTGTCGCCGTCGCGGGTGGCGGTGGACTCGAGCGCCACCGAATCGGAGCCGTGGTCGGGTTCGGAGAGGGCGAACGCGCCGACCTTCTCGAGCGCGGCCATGGGCGGCAGCCACCGCTGCTTCTGCTCCTCCGAGCCGAGCTGGTAGATCGACTGCATCGCCAGGCCCACGTGCACGCCCAGGAACGTGCCGATGCTGCCGTCGAGGCGGCCCAGTTCGTACGAGACGAGGCCCTGACCGACCGCCGACATCGGCGTGGTGCCGTAGCCGGACATCGTGTCACCGACGATGTTGAGCGCCGCCAGCTTCGGGAGGATCTCGTGCGGGAACTCACCCCGCTCCCAGTAGTCGTTCACGATGGGCAGCAGCTCGCGGTCGCCGAACACCCGCACCTTCGCGAGCAGCGCCCGCTCCCCCTCCGTGAGGAGGGCGTTCATGTTCAGGTAGTCGGTGTCACGGGCGCGGGCGATGCCCTCCGCGAGATCCGCAGTCAATCGATCGCTCATGAGTCTTCCTCTCCCGCAAGCCTGTCGCGGCCGGCCGGGGCGCCTGCCCCCTGTGACTCCGACCACTTTCTCTGACTCATCCAGCGTGCGTCACGAGCGTTGCCGCAGCAATGTCACCGGGGACAACGCGGCGGCGCCGTGGGAGTGCACGGGAACATCGGGCCCGGACACCGCCCCGGAAAGCTCCCCGGAAACGAGTGAGCCCCGATCCTCTCGGATCGGGGCTCACTGCGCTCAGGCCGCATTCTTCCGCGGCCGGCCGCGCGGGCGCTTGCGGGCGATCACGACGCCCTGGTCGAAGATCTGCCCGCCCCACACGCCCCAGGGCTCGGCGCGGTCGAGCGCGGCGGCCAGGCAGGCGCGCTGCAGGGGGCAGGTCTCGCACAGGGTCTTGGCCCGTTCGAGGTCCGACGGGGCCTCGGCGAACCACAGGTCGGGATCGCCGGCGCGACAGGGCACGCGGCTCTCGATGCTGATACTGACGGAATCGATGCTGCGGACGTTCCCCTCCACGGGGCGTTCGTCCAGGATGGTCGGCACTTCTGATCACCTTTCCACCTGCGGTTCAGGTGGCCTCGGTAGCGGCGCCGGGTAGGCGCACGGGATGTTTCTTCCGGGTGGGTGCGCGAACCGTGTGGCGGTCCTCGATCCCCGACGGTGCGGGGTGGACGAGAGACCGTGAATCCACGGGTTCCGCGCGGCTGCGGGTCCCGTGGTGAGTGTGACGAGGTGGGTCGTGAGACCTAACCTCGTTGCACGGAACACACGGGGCGCGTGAGCGGTTCGTGATCGACGTCGCGAATCGGCGTCTGCGTACGGTGGCGCCATAGGCTGGGCGACATGCCGTGCAGGCCGGGGGAGACACCGTCACGAACCGCTACTGCTGCGAACACTCCACCCTCTGCTGCGGTGAACTGCTTGGCTGCGTAGATCATTGCGTTGTTCATTTCGTATGCCTCCTTTCGCGTGCTGGTCAATCACGTTCCGTCGGGCGAGGGCGTACCTCGCGCGTCATCCCGTGCGGTCGAGATCCACAGTATGCGGGCGA
Organism: Tsukamurella sp. NPDC003166; assembly: GCF_040611135.1. NCBI lineage: Bacteria > Bacillati > Actinomycetota > Actinomycetes > Mycobacteriales > Tsukamurellaceae > Tsukamurella > Tsukamurella sp. NPDC003166. The sequence goes on along the minus strand of NZ_JBEXNL010000004.1, from coordinate 163,072 downwards.
AACTATTCGCACAAGTTATTTTTGACCTGCGGTTATGCGATCTCGGAAGTACTCGGGTGCGGAGGCCCCGAGGGAATTCTTGACCTGCGGTTCCACGAACCTCCGACGGTGCGGGCACGCAGCCGTGCCCGCAGGCTCGGACGGAGAGCGCCGGGTGTCGTCGCCGCCGTTCGTCCCCCGCGCCGCACCGAAAGGCGACTCCCGCGGTCGATCCCCCGTCAGAAGCCGTGCTCCTGGCACGCGCTCGACCGTCCCCCGCGCGGCGCCGCGTCCCCCAGTGCACGCCGACTCCCCCACGCTAGAAGCCGGCTCCCCAACGAAACGCCATGCGCCTTCGGTCGTCCCCCGCGCGGCGCCGTCTCCCACGCTAGGAGCCGAATCCCCCCACTCCGTATGAGACGGACGACCCGCTCGCCGCCGGTCAGGCGTGCTCGGCGACGATGGCGAGCACCTGGTCGCCGTACTTGTCGATCTTCGTCGAGCCGATGCCGTTGATGCGCACCAGCTGAGCCCGCGTGCGAGGTTCGTGCTCCGCGATCGCGAACAGCGTCGCGTTGGAGAAGATCGTGTAGGGCGGGATCTGCTGGTCGCGCGCCTGCCCGGTGCGCCAGATCTTCAGTGCCTCGACCAGGGCGTCGTTGAGGTCGGACGGGCAGTCCTCGCAGCGCGATCGCAGCTTCTCCTCTCGCGTGTCGAGGATGCCGCCGCACACACGGCAGATGTCGGAGCTGCGGCGCTTGCCCTTCGACGGTCCGCTCTCCATCGCGCGGGGCCTGCCCGCATCGGCCTGGCCGGCCACGACGTCGAGGAAGCGGGTGCGCTTGCGCGTCTTGCGGCCGCCCTCGTTGCGGGCCAGCGCCCACGACAAGTGCAGGTGCTCCCGCGCACGGGTGACGCCCACGTACAGGAGGCGCCGCTCCTCCTCGATCGGCTCCGGATCGCCCTTCGCGATGGCCTGCGAGATCGGCACCGAGCCCTCGGTGAGCCCGACGAGGAACACCGCGTCCCACTCCAGGCCCTTCGCGGCGTGCAGCGACGAGAGCGTGACGCCCTGCATGGTGGGCGGGTGCTTGGCCTCGGCGCGGGCCCGAAGCTCGCCGATCAGCTCGGCCAGGGTCAGACCCGGACGCTCCGTGGACAGGTTCTTCGTGAGGTCGACCAGCGCGTCGAGGGCCTGCCACCGTTCGAGGGCACGGGCACCGTCGGGCTGCGTTTCCGTGAGGCCCAGGGGCTCGAGCGCGCCCCGCACCAGGGAGAGCAGCTCCTCCCCCGCGACGCCGCCGAACTGGCCGGCGCGATCCATCAGCGCGCGCACGGCCTGGCCGATCTCGGGACGCTCGAAGAAGGCGCTGCCACCGCGCACCTGGTACGGGATGCCCGCCTCGGTGAGCGCGGCTTCGTGCGCGGCCGATTGCGCGTTGATCCGGTAGAGAATCGCGATCTCGCTGGCCGGGACACCCCTGGCCAGCAGCTCGCGGATCCGCTTGGCGACGAGCTTGGCCTCGGCCGGCTCGTCGTCGACCTCGGCGTAGATCGGTGCGGGCCCCTCGGGACGCTGCCCGATGAGCTCGAGACGCGTGCCCGCGACGCGGCCCTGCGCCGCACCGATCACCTTGTTGGCCAGCGCCACGACCTGCGGCGTGGAGCGGTAGTCGCGCTGCAGCCGGACGATCGTCGCGTCCTCGAAGCGGCGGGTGAAGTCCAGCAGGTAGTTCGGGGTGGCTCCGGTGAAGGAGTAGATGGTCTGGTTCGCGTCGCCGACCACCGTGAGGTCGTCGCGCTCGCCCAGCCAGGCGTTGAGGAGTTGCTGCTGCAGCGGCGTGACGTCCTGGTACTCGTCGACGACGAAGCTGCGGTACCGATCGCGGAACTCCTCCGCGATCATGTGGTTGTCCTCGAGGATCGCGGCCGTGACCAGGATCAGGTCGTCGAAGTCGAGCAGGCGGTTGCCGTCCTGATCGGTCTTGCGCCTCTCGTACGCCGCGTACACATCGGCGACGGTGCCCGGCGCCATCGGGGCGGTGCGTCCCGCCGCCTCGACCGCCACGGCGTAGGTCTCCGGGGTGACGAGTGAGGCCTTGGCCCAGTCGATCTCGCTGAGCAAGTCGCGGATCGTGTCCGTCTCCGGGCGCAGGTCGCAATCCCGGGCGGCGCGGCCGATCACGGGGAACTTGTTGTCGAGCAGCTCCCAGCGGGTGTCGCCGATCGCCCGCGGCCAGAAGTAGCGCAGCTGCCGCATCGCGGCGGCGTGGAAGGTGACGGCCTGCACGCCGGGCTGCCCGTCTCCCCCGCCGATCCCGAGCCCGCGCAGCCGCGCCCGCATCTCCCCCGCCGCGCGCGAGGTGAACGTGACGGCCAGGACCTGGCCCGCGGCGACGTGCCCTGTGGACACCTGGTGCGCGATGCGGTGGGTGATGGTGCGGGTCTTGCCCGTGCCCGCGCCCGCCAGCACGCACACCGGTCCGCGCGGTGCGAGAACCGCCTCCTGCTGCTCCGGGTCCAGTGCTTCGATCACAGAGTCGAGTATTCCAGTCCGGGCTGACAGGTCCGGGGTCGACGGTGCCCGGGCCCGGTCATGCGGGTGCTGTCACGCGGGAGCGACGGTGCGCCGCTCGCCGACAGTGAAGCCCTCCGAGCACCCCGGCCCCCGCCGCCTGGCGGCAGCTTAGTCTACTTTCATCGCAGACACACCGAAAATTTTCGCACCGCATGTTCGATCCATTTCGATCCCGCACCGCCGCATGCTTCCGGCGTCACTCCAAGCCGGTTGTATAGCACTCGAGTTGGCATAAACGCCTCAGTTCCGGCGTCCCCGCAATGAGCAACAACAGCCACTTCGCCAGAATTATCTATACATTTACCAACACGCCAGTCAATATCCAAACACAGAACATAGAAAGTGCCGGTCGACGCTTCACCTCTGTACGCCAATTGGTCCGAATCAGCAGGACATTGACGCGGCGATTCGACAACTTGCGTGACGCGATAGGCATTTTTGACGCCACAGGAAGCAACAGAGAACCCGAAAGTATCACCGCCATTCTTCCGAACTAGATCCCCGCAACTACCCGCTTTAGGAGCCGCGCTTGCAGATGCGGCATCGAGTCCGACAATGGCACTCAAGGTTGTCCACGCAGGCAGCGCCTCAATCGACTCCTTGTCGATCGGTACGCTCGCTTTGCCGGACTCAGGCGTCGGACGCGGGGACCGACTAGCATCTTCCCTTGAGTCGACATTCCCCGAGCAGCTAACGATGCCAACTGCAGCTAGCGTAAATGCACCGACGAACCGAGCCCCGGCAAGTCCCCAAACGCCGCCCACTCGCCTATTCATAAAATAAGACACCATAGCACCTTGACTTCGGATCAATTCTGGCAACGTCGTATAGCTGTAGCGAATATGCGTCCGAATGTTCGGCAACGTTCGCCCGGAGCTTTGGATTTGTCTTGAGGTATTCTTCAGACGCAACACCAAAGAATACCTTGCCTGGACTTTGCGTATTCCCGCACGTCACAATTGCGGCAGTCACGACAAGGGTAGTATCATCGAATAAGTCGATGGCTGGATCCTGCTTTTCCGGCAATGCGAATAGGGTTGGCTCCGCAGAAATCCCGATCGAGGCCTTGCCGGCATCACTACCGCCGAGACCGAGAAGTTCGCGAGCCTTGCGCACTGACAGCCCAACCGCCTCGCTGCTCTTGACAAATCGCGTTCTTGCGATCGCAGACTGAATCTCGCTCGCAGGCGGAATGAGTGATTGCAGTGACGAAGGAATTGCGGCGTGCGTCGAACTAGATTCGGCTCCTCCGCCAGCATCTCCAGAACTGCACCCGACGAGTATGATGTTTAGAGCAACCACGCTACCCGCAACTCGCCGCAATGACCTTGAAGCCCGACTACAGGATAACATACTTGCCACTAATCGGATCGATTGCGATGAAGGCATAGCCAACGGGTGCTCCAATATGGATTGGCGGAACGCTCACATAGGGGCCCCAAGAACCCTGACCTTGGTCTACCGCAATCGGACTCCACTTCTGACCATTCTTCCCAATCCAGGTTCGGCACTCAATACTGATGATGTAATCGGCATAATACGGGACCGCCTGCAAGATGCTTCCTTCGGGCGCCTGACCCTTGCCTTCGCCTTGCGAGACTGTGATGGAAATCGGCGTTAGTTTCCCGAAAGTTTTCGCCGGCAGGTCATACGATACTCCGCCCTTGAACGGACCCAAGTTCAGGCCGCCATCAACCTTGAGCTGACCAGGGATGCTCGTCTCTTGGTCGGTGACACCAATAGTTCGCGGATTCGGTCCCGACGGGCCGTAGGATTTGATGACTCTTGCGGGACTCGCATCGACCGCAGGCGGTCCCATTGGACTCATACCTGTCCGTCTGCAATCTTTCAAACCAGTCGACTCGTCGATGTCGGCGAGCTTTTTATCCGCGGTCTTAGCGATGCAGTCTTCGCAGATTCCGTGGAGACCCACAGGATCCCGACCAGCCCCTGCGCTGATAACTGCGGCCGACAGTCGACCGGTCTCCATCGCGGCTTGGATGCACTTTCGATAGACAACTTCGCGTGACTGTGGACTGGTCTCGGATCCCGATGGTGCCGCCGCAGTTGTTGGATCCTGGCCAGAAGTTGAATTCGGCGTCGGTGGCTGCGTGGGATTGCAATTAACGATGCACCCGTTCGGATTGTCAGCGGTGGGTGCCGACTGCACGGTGCCCTGGAAGGTCCCGTTGCCTTGAGTGGGCGCCGACGGGGCTCCGGTGTCGATGTTCGGCGGAATGGTCGTCTGCGGAGCCTGCGGCGCCGTTGTCGGCACCTGGTTACCCTGCGTTGGCCCAGGATCCGTGGTAGGCGTCGGCCCGCAGGTCTGGCTCCCATCCGGACAGGGCAGCGCCGACGCGGCCGGCAGCACGCCAGTCCCGGCCACCGCACCCGCCACGACCAGCACGAACGCGGCTGCAATCGCGAACAGCACGTATACCCAACGTAGGGGTGCTATTGACGACAGTCTATGCTTAATCCTCACAACGCGCTCCTCCGTGCCGTGCCAGTCGTGCCCGCCTCTAACGATCTATTTGGATCGTAACGCATCCACTGTATCTGCACTAGCCTATCTTGAATAACAGCGTTTCAGCTGGACACTTCGACCTATTGACCTCGCAAAACTGGTTCGCTCGTACGAACCACACGCCCGTCCGGGCCGCCACCACACAGACCTCCAGGCACCCCAGCGACCCCTGAGCGGTTCGGTCGATACCTTGCGGATCGTGAACTCTCATGCAATGCTCACGATCGTCACACCAGCCACATCAGTCACACGTGCCCCATGATGGGGTGCTCTCGTAGCCCTGGAGGAACTCCGCATGACCAGACGACCGACCGGACCCCGCCAACGGCGGGGGTTCCTCGAGCAGAAGCACCGCGACCGCACCACGCGCAAGGGGCTGCGCCGTGCCGGCGCCGGGATCGTCGCAGCAGGCGTCGTGCTCGCCGGCGGTGTCGTCGCCGCGGCTCCGCTGCCCGCTCCGGATGTCCCGAAGCAGTTCGGGCAGACCAAGACCGGCCTGCTCGCCGACACCACCCGCGCCGTCGTCACCCCCGACGGCTGGATCATCCGCGCCTACATCTACGCCATGGACCTGCGCAGCGTGATCCCCCTCGGCCGCGGCCTCAACAGCTACGAGAGCTTCGTCAGCATCTCCGGCAAGGCCACGATCGACCCCGTCGACCCGAAACACCCACCCAAGGTCAAGGTCAAAGCCGCGACGATCTCGGTCGGACTCACCCTCGCTTCGCCGGTGAATCCGCAGAACATGCAGATCTCCGGCACCCTCAGCAACGCCGTCAACGGATCCGTCACCCCCAGTGTCTCCGGCACCCTCTCCGGTACCGGCCAAGGATCCGGTGGCTCCAACGGCGGCAACGGCGGCGGCTCGGTCACCGCATCCATCACCCCCAGCATCAGCGCAACACTCGGCGACACCGTCACCACCAGCGGCACGCTCAGCGGCACACTCGCGCCCGGTACTTCTAAGGACTTTCCGATCGCTAAGAAGTCCCTTGAGGGCACGAGCGGCTACGTCACGACCCGCGAAACCCGTGCCGCCGTCGACGGAGCGATGGGCGGCGTCCAGGTCCGCATGTACGCCACCGCCAGCATCTCCACCCAACTCGGCGACTCGACCACGACGACCTACAGCAAGCCGATCTTCATCGAACGCGACAACCCCGGCCCCGCCCGCAAGCCCCCGACGGTCAAGGTCACCGAGGATCAGCATCCTGCACCGGTCCCCGGGCAGCCCGCTGCCAAGCCCGAAACCGCAGCCGTCGTCGCACCTCCGGCACCGACGAAGCCTGCAGCCGCGAAGCCGACCCCGACAGGACGCTGACCGACGACCTCCAGGAGTTCGTCACGCGCTGCGAACCGCGGGAAGAACAGCCTCCGTGGCGTGGTTGAGTTGTGACATGAGCCAGCTGACGATGTACACGACCACGTGGTGCGGTTACTGCAACCGCCTCAAGACGGGCCTCAAGGCCAACGGGATCTCCTGGACCGAGATCAACATCGAGGAGGATCCCACCGCGGCGGCCTTCGTCGAGGGTGTCAACGGCGGCAACCAGACCGTGCCCACCGTGAAGTACGAGGACGGCAGCACCGCGACCAACCCGTCGCTGGCCGACGTCAAGCGCAAGCTCGGCGCCTAAGGTCCTTCCCTAGGAGTGTGCGGTCATTCGTCTCAAGGATCCTTGAGACGAATGACCGCACTTTTTGTCGCTCAGGCTCATCCACCGCGCACCGCCCGCGCTGCGGTGGCCGTCTTCATCACCAGCCGCCTGTGCCGCCCGCGAACCGGGACGAATCCGTACCGCCGGTAGAACTCCTGCGCGGCATCGTCGATCGCGTCCACGACGATCACGCGTCCGCCACTGATCTCCGAGGCCTGCACGGCCTTCTCCAGCGCGTCCAGGAGCAACTGTCCGCCAAGGCCACGCCCCTGGTGATCCCGGCTCACCGCGAGCCGCGCGAGCAGGTATCCCGGGATCCGGGTCACACCACCGGCGACCGACGACGGCACACCGTCCGCGGCGCGGTCCACCTCGGTCGGGCAGAGCGCGTAGTAGGCCACCACTCGCCTGTCGGCTGGCGCGGTCCACACGTACGTCCGCGCGATTCCCGTGGAATCCGCCCGTCGCGCGAAGGTGCGGAGCCAGGAATCCAACCAGGTGTTGCCCGAGTCGAACTCCTCCACCTCGTGCGTCTGGTTCAGGCGCTCCGAATCGAACATCAGGACCGGCGGTAGACCCGGGGCCGCCGCGCCAACTCCGCCAGCGCCGGCGCCTCGTCCGCACGATCGAGGCCACTGAGCAGCTCGTCGAATTGATCCGCGGGCATCGACGTGGTCAGAGCATCTCGGAGAACCTCCTCCGCGCGGGACAACGCGGCCTTGCGCAGGAACTCGGACGCGGGCTCAGCAACGATGCTCGCCGCGCGGTTGATCCGCGCAACGGTCTCCTCGTCGACTCGCATTTCCAACCTGCGGGTCTTCGCAGCAGTCATGGTCGGCCACCTCCAACGACCAGTGTACGGACACTGTCCGTACACCGACCAGAAGATTTGCAGATCTCACGCTGCCGCGAGCGCGGCCCGCCGCTCCCCGATCCGAGCGACGTAGGTCTTCGTGAACAGCGCCGGGACGGCGAACGCCGCGACCTGCACCGCGATGCGCACCAGCTCCGACTCACCCGTCGCGACGCACGCCGCGCCGAGCAGCGCCGCCGCCGCGAAGGACACCGTCCACACCGCGGTGATCACCATATTGACGTGCAGGAACATCGGATGCCGGGCGGTCTCCTCATCGACGGAACGACGAGCGATGGCCAGCGTGAACGGTCGCCCCGTCGCCAGCCCCACACCCGCGATCACCGCGAGCCACCCGGAGGAGAGGGCACCGTCGTAGGCCTCGAGGGGCGAGTGCGGCGCCGCGAAGGCGAGCACCGCCAGCGCCACGAAGTACACGGCACCACCGAACTCGAGCGCGCCGGCCCGGATACCCGCGCGCCGATCGAGATGCAGCACCACCGCGGTCGCGGCCAGCGCGCCCAGCGCGCCCCACTGCCAGCCGATGGTCGACGACGCGATCGCCAGGACGATCCAGGGAAGGAAACCTCGTACGTAGCTCATGGGAAGAACGCTATGAGCATTCCGCGCGGAAGCCCTCGGCCTGTCGGTGGAGGGATGGGTGGAGATCCGGGTGGAGACCTACTGCGCCGCCCACGCCTCGGTGATCGCCCGGGCGATGGAGATGGAGTTGGGCAGCAGGAGCGGCGCATCGGGGGCGTCGGTGCTCCAGTCCCCCGCTGCCAGCGCCTCCCGGACCTCGAGCCGGCTGAACCACCGCGCCTCGGCGATCTCGCCGTCACGGAAGTCGAGCTCCGCATCCCGCGAGGCACGGGCCGTGAAGCCCAGCATCAGCGACCGCGGGAAGGGCCAGGGCTGGCTCGCGACGTAGGTGATCTCGTCCACCGCGATCCCCGCCTCCTCGTGCAGCTCGCGCGCGACGCACTGCTCCAGCGACTCCCCCGGCTCCACGAACCCCGCGAACAACGAGAACAACCGCTCGGGCCACTGGTGCTGCCGGCCCAGCAGCACGTGGTCGCCGCCGTCGTGGACCAGCGTGATCATCGCGCCGTCGGTGCGCGGGAACTCCTCGCGCCCGTCGGCGGTGGTGCGCACCCAGCCCGCCTTCCCGGGGACGGTCGGCGCACCGTCGACCGGCGAGAACCCGGCGGTAGCATGCCAATTGAGGATGCCGAGGGCCTCGCCGAGCAGCGCGGAATCGACCGGGGACAGCAGGTGGCCGCGCATCCGGAGGTCGGCACCGTCGAAGACGTCGACGCGCAGCGCGAAGACGGGCGCACCGTCGACCCGGCCCAGCAGCACCGCGTCCGCCGGGCGCGACGACGCGACCTCGTGGCCGCGGGCGAAGACGAGGGCGGTGCCGTCGAGGTCGAAGCGGCCGCGCGGGTCGATGCGCAGCACCTTCGCGGTCGCCCAGACGGCGTCGAGCGCGGATTCGTCGGCGCGCAGGTCGTCGGCGCGGTCGACGTGGAAACGCGACAGGAGCGGGGGCACGGTCAGACTGAGCTTCGCCACACTCATCATCGTAGGCTGACGGCATGATCGAACCGTTCGTGGACGCCGCCTGGGTGCGGGCCAACCCCGGCGTGATCCTGGCCGACACCCGGTGCTACCTCGACGGGCGCTCCACCCGCGAGGCGTACGACGCCGGACACCTCCCGGGCGCGGTCTACGTCGACCTCGACGGATACCTCGCCGCGCCCGCGTCCCCGGAGGCAGGCCGGCACCCGCTCCCGACACCGGAGGCCTTCGCCGCCGGGCTCTCCGCAGCCGGCATCGGCGACGGCGCGACCGTCGTGGCCTACGACGACGACGGTGGCGTCATGGCGGCGCGACTCGTCTGGTTGCTCCGGTCGCTCGGCGAGGACGCCGCCCTGCTCGACGGTCCGCTCGGCCCCCTCGACGACACCGGCACCGTCGTGCCCGCCCCCGCGACCTTCACGCCCCGGCCCTGGCCGACGGACCGTCTGGCGACGATCGACGAGACCTCCGCGGGCGCCGTCCCCGTCATCGACGCGCGCCCCGCGGACCGGTTCCGCGGCGAGAACGAGACCGTCGACCCGCGCGCCGGGCACATCCCCGGGGCCGTCAGCGTGCCGTGCCGGGACAACGTGTCCGACGGCGCGCTGCTCCCCGTCCCGGAGCTCCGGGCCCGGTTCGAGGCCGCGGGCCTGCGCGCCGGGGAGGACTTCGTCGCCTACTGCGGCTCCGGCGTGACCGCGTGCCACAACCTGCTCACCGCCGAACACGCCGGCTTCGACGGCGGCCGCCTCTACCCCGGTAGCTGGTCGCAGTACGCGGGCACCGACCGTCCGGCCGCGACGGGCGCGTAGCTCAGTTCGGTACCTTCGCGTCCGCGTTCCGGACGAACAACAGGCGATCGCCCGCCTCGACCACGGCGACGGCGGGCGAGTCGACGCGGTAGAGGTGCCCCTTGCGGACCACGCCCAACACGATGTTCGGCAGGTGCCGCGGCGAGCGGCCCACCTCGACGCGCGTGACCTCGCGCTCGGCGATGTTGAAGCCGTCGCCGGGCGAGAGGAGGTCCTCGATCATCTCCACCACCGACGGGGTGGTGGTCGCCATGCCCAGCAGGCGACCGGCGGTCTCCGAGGAGACGACCACCGAGTCGGCACCGGACTGGCGCAGCAGGTGCGTGTTCTCGGACTCGCGGATCGACGCGACGATCTTGGCGCGCGGCGCGAGCTCGCGGGCGGTCAGCGTGACCATCACCGCGGCGTCGTCGCGGTTGGCGCCGATGATGATCGACGCGGCGCGGGGCGCGCCCGCAAGCCGCAGCACGTCGGCCTTGGTGGCGTCGCCACGGACCGTCACGAGCCCGTCGATCTCGGCGACCTCGAGGGCGGCCTGATCGGTGTCGACGACGACGATCTTGCCCGGCTCCATGCCGTCGTTGATCATCGCGCTCACCGCGGTCCGGCCCTTCGTGCCGTAGCCCACGACGATCGTGTGGTTGTGCACAGCAGCCCTCCAGCGTTGGATTTTGAACGCCTGGCGGGACCGCTCCGTGAGGACCTGGAGCGTGGTGCCGACCAAGACGATGAGGAAGAGGATGCGCAGTGGGGTGATCAGCAGGACGTTGATCAGGCGCGCGGATTGGGTGATCGGGGTGATGTCGCCGTAGCCCGTGGTCGAGAGCGACACCGTCGCGTAGTACAGGCAGTCGAGGAAGGTCATTCGGGTGCGGCCGTCGATGCCGGCCTCGATGGCCGAGTCGCGGTACCCGTCGCGCTCGATGTAGACGATCAGCACGGCGAGGAACAGCGCGGCCAGGGCCACCAGCATGCGGGCGCCGATCGCGCGCCACGGGCTGGCATCACCGGCGGGGATGCGCAGGACGCTGACGAGCGCGTGGTCGGGCAGATCCGTCAGCTCGGATTTGCTCCGGCGCCGGAACTTACTGCGTGCAGTCATACCTGTCCTGGACGATCCTTCGCACGAACGCTGGTCACTACCTGTCCGGTCTAGCACGTCCCCGGAGCCGACGTGCAATCTGCCACAATCTTGAGATGGTGTCCACAGACCGTCCCGCCCGCCGCACCGACAAGGCCGCGAAGGGCATGGCCCTCTCCCTGGCCGGGATGGGTGTCGCGCATTTCGTCGCGCCGAAGCCCTTCGATTCGATCGTTCCGCCCAACCTGCCCTTCCGGCTCACGCCCCGCCGGGCCACTAGGCTCTCCGGCGTCGCGGAGCTGACCACGGCGGCGCTGCTCGCGGCGCCGAAGACGCGCCGGCTCGGCGGTGTGGCGGCCACCGCCCTGTTCGCCGCGGTGTTCCCGGCGAACGTGTACATGGCACAGCAGTGGTCCGATAAGCCGCTGCCGCTCAAGCTGGGCGCCTACGCCCGGCTCCCCCTCCAGCTTCCGATGGTCGTCACCGCCGTCCGGATCGCGCGGGACACCGGCGAGTCCGCCTGATCGTCAGCGCTCCCCCGCGCTCGTGATCAGGTCCGCGAGGCCGGCATGGTCCAGCAGGTCCGACGGTGCCACCGTCTCGCCGGAGCGCACGTAGAAGAACGCCGCCCGCACGTCGTCGACGGGCACGTCCCGCAGCCGTGCCCAGGCCAGACGGTACGCCGCCAGCTGCACGGCGGCCGCCCGCTCGTCGCCGGGCTCGGTGGGCCGGACGCCCGTCTTCCAGTCAACGACGGTGAACCCGCCCCCCGGGTCGCGGAAGACCGCGTCCATCCGGCCGCGGACGACGGTGCCGGCCGCGGCGATCTCGAACGGCACCTCGATGTCGACGGGGGTGCGCGCCGCCCACTCGCTCTCCTCGAACCGCCGCTGCAGCAGGGCGAGGTTCTCGTCCGCGCCCGCGTCGCCGTCGGCGGCGCCGGGCAGCTCGTCGAGGTCGAGCAGCCGCGACGCACCGTACCGCCGCTCGAGCCACGCGTGGAACGCGGTGCCGCGGCGCGCGTACGGATTCGGCTTGAAGGGCACCGGGCGCCGCAGCCGGCTCGCGAACGTGGCCGGGCTGCGCCGCAGCTCGACGAGCTGGCTCACCGACACCTCCCGCGGCACCGCGACCTTGAGCTCCGCCTCCGCTTGTCGCGTCCGCTCGGCCAGGAGCGCGGTGACCTCGGCGGCCCAGCCGTACGGGTCGTCCTCGTCGGGTCCGGAACCGTCGGGCTCGGGTTCTGCGGGCGCCTGCGTGAGCGCCGCCAGGACGCGCTCGGCCCCGGCATCGATCGCCGGACGGTGCGCCGCGAGGAAGTCGCGCGGCCACGGCGCCTGCACGGGTTCCGCCTCGAGCGGGTTGGGCGCGTCCTCGAGCGGCTCGCCGGCCCACTCCCGCACCGCATCCGGGGCGTGATCGCGGGCCGCGACGAGGAACCGCGACGGCGCCTTCGGCGTCTTGACGTCCTCACTCCAGTAGTGGCCGGACAGCAGGAGCACGGACTGGGTGCGCGTGACGGCGACGTAGAACAGCCGCTCGTCCTCGTGCATGTTCATGCCCTTGAGCGCCTTGCGATGCGCGTCGAGCGCGTCCTCGAGATCCTTGCGGTTGTTGCAGTCGGCGAGGTCCAGGCGCGGCACACCGTCTGCCTCACCCGGTTCGGCGACGTCGCCGCGCAGCGTCGGCTGCAGCTCGGCGGCGCTGGAGAGCCACGTGGGCATCGCGCGGCCCGACGGGAAGATTCCCTCCGACAGGTGCGGCACTGCGACGACGTCCCACTCCAGGCCCTTCGCCGAGTGCACGGTGAGCACCTGGACGCGGTCGGTGGCCACCTCCACATCGCCCGGCGTCAGGCCGCCCTCGACCCGTTCCGCGGCGGCGAGGAAGCCGAGCAGTCCGGGCAGCGTCGCGGTGGGGCGCTCGGCGTAGGAGACGACCACGTCGGCGAAGGCGTCGAGGTGCTCGCGGCCGGTGGCGCGGCCACCGAGCTGACGCGCGGCGCGGATCCGGGTCTCGATGCTCACGCCCAGCACCCGCTCGGCCTCGGCGACGACCTCCGGCAGCGGGTGACCCAGCCGCTCGCGGACGTGCCGGACCTCCCGGTCCAACGAGCGGATCTTCGCCAGCCCCGCCGGCGAGTAGTTCGCGTCGGGGCCGGGGTCGGCGATCGCGTCGCCGAGGCCGGCGGCGTCGAGGGATTCGGACGGCAGCGTCGCATCCAGCGCGGCGTCGAGCTGCTCAGGACTGGACACCGCGCCCGTGGCGGCGCGGCCCGTGGTGTGCGCGATGCGGCGCGCGCGGTCCCACAGCGCGCGCAGGTCGGCGGCGCCGAGTTGCCAGCGCGGCCCCGTGAGCAACCGCATGGCGGCCGTGCCGGCCAGCGGCTCGACCGCGAGCCGCAGCAGCGCCACCACGTCCTGCACCTCCGGAGTGTGCAGCAGACCACCGAGACCCACCACCTCGACCGGCACACCGCGCTCGCCGAGTGCGGCGGCGAGCCCGGCGGAGTCGGCGTTGCGGCGGACGAGCACGGCCACCGTCGGCGGCTCCTCTCCCGCCTCGATGCGGCCGCGCCACTGCGCCGCGATCGCGTCGGCGACCCAGTCCCGCTCGTCGATCACCGTGGGGTGCAGGGCGATCCGCAGGTCACCGGGCGGCGCGTCGGGCCGGGCCTTGAGCTCGGAAACGGGGACGCCGCGGCTGCGCAGATCCTCGGAGACCGCGTTCGCGAGGCTCAACGCACTCGTCGGGTTGCGCCAGCTGGTGAGCAACTCGCGGCGCGGCGCGGGCTCACCATCGCTCTGCGGAAAATCCGTCGCGAACCGGGGCAGGTTGGCGGCCGAGGCACCGCGCCAGCCGTAGATCGACTGGATCGGGTCGCCCACCGCCGTGACCGCGGCGGCCCCCGCTGCGCCGCCGAACAGCGACGCGAGCAGCATGCGCTGCGCGTGCCCCGTGTCCTGGTACTCGTCGAGCAGTACGGCCCCGAACCGGGCGCGCTCCAACCCCGCGACATCGGGATTCGCCAGTGCGAGCTGCGCCGCGAGCCCCATCTGGCTGCCGAAGTCCAGCACCTCCCGTGCCCGCATCTCGGCCGCGACGCCCCGCACGAGCGGGATCAGTCGCCGCCGCTGCTCCTGGATCTCCGCCGCCTTGAGCAGCGCGGCGTTCGGCGCGGCCTTCTGCCGCGGGCCGGGCGGCAACAGCCCGATGAGCCGCTCCAGCTCGTCGTCGTCGGCCTCCAGCTGATCGGGCGTGACGAGGTGATCGGCCAGCGCCCCGGACAGGCCCAGCACCGCCTCGGTGAGGTTCGTCGGATTCTTGTCGACCTCGAGCGCGCCGTCCCACCCGGTGACCACGTCGTACGCGATCTGCCACCGCTCGGTCTCCGAGACGAGCCGCACCGACGGCTCGACCGGGAGCAGCATGCCGTAGTCGCCGAGCAGCCGGCCCGCGTAGGCGTGGTACGTGCTGATCTCGGGTTCGACGGTGCGCAGCGACGCCCGGAGCTCGCCCGACGGGTCGATCCGGTCGACCACGCCCGCCCCCGCGAGCCGGGCGAGCCGCTTGCGCACCCGGATCATCAACTGCTGCGCGGCCTTCCGCGTGAACGTCAGCCCCAGCACCTGGTCGGGCGTGACATAGCGGTTGGCGATCAGCCACACCACCCGGCCGGCCATCGTCTCCGTTTTGCCCGCCCCGGCGCCCGCGACCACCAGGCACGGGCCGAGTGGCGCCTCGATGACCGCGCGCTGCTCCTCGGTAGGCGCGAACGCCTGGCCCAGCTCGTGCGCCAGGTCGACCGCGCAGATGAATGGCGAATGGGGGAACGCAGCGTTCTCACTAGTCATCGGTGACCGCCCTTCCCTTGTCCACCACCGGGCAGCACGACGCCACCGCGCAGTACTGGCACGAGGCGTTCAGCGTGGCCGGGAACACGGGGCCCCGGGTGCGGCGCGCGGCCTCCCGGATCACGCCGAGCCACTCGTCCACGTCCTCGGGTGCCAGCGCGTCCTGCTCGCGGACGGTGGCCCCCGTCTTGTTGTGCGACTTCGCCACGTACACCAGCCTGCCGCCGCCCGGGGTCTCCGGGACGCCGCCGATGCCGCCGTGCGCGAGCGCCACCTGATAGGTGCGCAGCTGGGCCTGCGCCTGCCCCTCGGCCTGCGTCGGCAGGGTGCGGCCGGTCTTCACGTCGACTACCACGGCCCGCCCGAGGGCGTCGCGCTCCAGCCGGTCGATCCGACCGCGGATGCGGACATCGGGGTCGTCCCCGCCCGCGGCGGCGTCTCCGGGAATCACCGCGTCGACGCCGATCTCCACCCCCGCCTCGGTGAGCTCACCGCGGCTCCCGGCCAACCACGCGCGGAAGGACTCCAGCATCTCCTCGGTGCGCGCCAGCTCCCGCTGCGCGAACCAGTCGGCCTCGAGATCCACCCGGTCCCAGACCTTCTCCAGTGAACGGGTGACCTCGTCCTTCGGGATCCGCCCGGCGACCGCCTGCACCAGGGTGTGCACCAGGTTGCCCGTCGCCTGCTTGGCCGAGTCCCCATCGCTCCCGCCGAACCGCTCGAGCATCCAGCGCAGCGCGCACGCCGACAGTGCCTCCACGTTCGACGGGGACAGCGCCACCGGCCCGTCGGCGGGCTGCCAGAGCGGATCGTCGGTGCTCGCGCCGGCGAGGCCGTACCAACTGTCGGGGTGGGCTCCGGGCACCCTGTCCGCCGCAAGGCGCGCCAGCTGCCGGGCGGCGTGCTCCCGCTCGGCCTCGCCGCGCTCGGGGTCGCAGACCGCGGTGCGCAGGACCGCGACCAGGGTCCGCAGGTCCAGAGAGGCCGACGGTGCGCTCTCCACCGCCGGGGTGTACGTCTCCGGGTCCTCGTCGCCCGACGGCGCGATGCCCTGCAGGAACCGCGAGGGCACCAGATCACCCTCGCCGTCCGCGGTGTCGACCGCCGTGATGAGCAGGACGCGCCGCGCCCGCGAGCACGCCACCAGCAGCAGGCGACGCTCCTCCGCGAGCATCGGCAGCGATCTCGACACCGTGGGCAGCGCCGACGGTTCCATGCCGTCGAGCGCGTCCAGGAGGTCGTCAGTACCGAGCAGCCCGCCGCGGCGGCGCAGGTTGGGCCAGCGCCCCTCCTGCACCCCGGCCACGGCCACCACGTCCCACTCGCGGCCCACGGCGCTGTGCGCGGACAGCAGCGTCACCCCCGGGACCGTGGCCTGCCCGCTGCGGCCCCGCGCGCGGTCGGACCGCGGGATCTGCAGTTGCTCCAGGTACTCCACGAAGGCGGCGACCGACGCGGTGGGCAGCGTGTCGGTGAAGTCCGCCGCCGAGTCGAACAAGCCCATCACCGCGTCGAGATCGCGGTCGGCCTGGTCGCCGAGGGTTCCGCCACGGAGAGCGAGCGCGCCCCACCGGGCCGCCAGACCGGTCGCGGCCCACGCGGCCCACAGCACCTCCTCGACGGTGCCGTGCTCGGCGGCAGCGCGAGCGGCACGGACCGCGGCGAGCACCCGCTCGACCGGCTCGGCCTCCAGTTCTGTCAGCACCGTGCGGTAGGGAGCGAACTCGGACGACTCGGTGAGCACCGCGGTCAGGATCTCGGCCGAGCCGCGTTCCTCCGCCGGATCCGCCCGGCGCACCGCTCGGCGCACCCGCCGCAACGTGAGCGGATCACCACCGCCCACGGGGCCCGCGAGCAGGGTGACCGCCTCGGCCGGGTCGATCCCCTCGGGGGCGACCGCCGCGCGCAGCACGAGCAGGAGCGCGTGCACGGCGCGCTGCCGCGCCAGCGGCACATCGTCGGCCGGGACGGTGACAGGAACGCCGGCGTACGCGAGCGCGCGCCGCAGCGGCGCGACCGACGCCGACACCGAGCGCACGACGATCGCCATGGCCTCCCACGGGACGCCGCCGAGAACGTGCTCGCGGCGCAGCATCGCGGCGACGGCGTCGGCCTCCTTCGCCGGAGTGGAGAACAGCCGCACCGCCGCCGATCCGGGCCGCGGCCGCTCGGGCGCGACAGCCCCGAACCGGTGCGGCAGCCGGGCCGAGACCCGGTTCACCGCGTTAGCCACCTCCTCCCCGAACCGGAAGCTGCGTTCGAGCAGCACATCCCGCTCCGGCGGGACCTCCATGCTCTGCAGGAACCGCGTGCTGGCGCCCCGGAAGGAATTCACCGCCTGGTCCGGATCGCCCGCGATCACCGTGAGCTCCGTTCCCGTGCCCAACAGCCGGATCAGCGCCGACGCCAGCGGATCGAGGTTCTGCGCGTCGTCGACCAGGAGGAACCGGATGCGCGCGCGCTGCTGTGCGAGCAGCGCATCGTCGGTGGCCAGGGCCGTGACCGCGGCATCGATGAGCTCCGCCGCATCCACCGCCGGGGCCACCGCCTGCGGCCCGGCGAGCCCTACGGAGCCGCGCAACAGCGTGGTCTCCTGGTACTCACGCAGCGCGTTCGCCGCCGCGAGCCACTCACCGCGGTTGAACCGCCGGGCGAGCGCCTCGATCTCGTCCGGCCCCGCACCGCGCTGGGCCGCCTGCGCGAACAGGTCGCGCAACGCGCCCGCGAAGCCGTTCGTGACGAGCGCGGGCCGCAGCCGCTCCGGCCAGAACGCGCCACCGTCGGCGAGGTTGCCGCGCAACAGCTCCCGGACCACGGCGTCCTGCTCCGAGCCGGTGATGAGCCGCGGCGGCGGGCCACCCGTAGTGGAGGCCTGCAGCCGCAGCACCGCGAAGGCCAGCGAGTGCACGGTGCGCACCAGCGGCTCGCCGGAGGCGTGCACGCCCTCGCTCCCCGCGAGCACGCGCGCGGAGAGCTCGCTGCGCAGCGCCCCGGCGGAGCGCTTGTTCCCGGCGAGCACAAGTACGGACTCGGGATCGACGAACGGGTCAGTGAGCTTGGCGACGGCGATGTCGATCAACGCGGCGGTCTTGCCCGTCCCCGGGCCCCCGCGGATCCGGTACGGCGCCCACCCGCCCATGTCCAGCGGCAGCGCGCCCGACGCCGGCGCGGCGAGCTCGGCGATCGGCCCCTCCCATTCGCGGACCGGGGGCGGCTCGGGAGCCGTGTACTGCAGCCGCAGGCGCGGCCGACGGTGCCTGCCCGCACCGTCAGCCCGGGAACCGTCCCCGCGGGAACCTCCCGCTCCACCGCCGACCATCGCGCACCCCCTTCCGCTGACGTCCGTCGATCACATCACAGCCCACCGACATGTCCGCGGCAGGGCAGAATCGGGGCATGCTCAACACCCACGTCTACGGCCCCGACTCCCCCGACGCCACGACGGTGCTCGCGATCCACGGTGTCACGGGCCACGGCGCCCGGTGGCGGCGGTTCGCCGACGACGAGCTGCCCGGGGCGCGGGTACTCGCCCCCGACCTCCGCGGCCACGCCCGGTCCACCTGGGCCCCGCCGTGGCATTTCGAACAGCACGTCGCCGACCTCGTCGCCGTGCTGGAGCGCCACGCCGTCACGGCCGCGAGCCCCGCCGTGGTGATCGGGCACTCGCTGGGCGGCGCTCTGGCCTGCCGGCTCGCGACGGCGCGGCCTGACCTGGTGCGCGCACTGCTGCTGCTCGATCCGGCGCAGCAACTGGAGCCGCGGATGTGCGAGACGATCGCCGGGCAGAGCATCGAATTCTTCGACTTCACCTCGCCCGAGGAGGCGAGGCAGGACAAGGTGTCCGGCGCCTGGGAGCGGGTACCGGCGGCGGTCTTGGACGACGAGATCGCCGAGCACCTGGTGCGCCGCGATTCGGGCCGCTGGGAGTGGAACATCGGGCTGCCGGCGCTGGTGGCGCTGTGGGGCGAGTTGGCGCGGCCCGCGGTCGGCGCACCGTCGGACGTCCCGACGGTGCTGCTGCGCGCCGAGCGCGCCCAGTACGTCAACGACGCGCAGCTCGCGGCGCTGCCGCACGCGGAGGTCGTGACGGTGCCGTCCGATCACATGGTGGCGCAGGAGGTCCCGCACCTGGCCGGCGAGTACGCCCGACGGTTGATCGGCTGACGTGATGGCGAAGGTGACCGAGGAGCAGGTGGAGGCCGTGCGGGCGCTGATCGTGGCGATCCCGCCGGGCAGGGTGCGCACGTACGGCGACATCGCCGACGAGCTGGAGCTGAGCTCGCCGCGGATCGTGGGCTGGGTGATGCGGACCGACGCGTCCGACCTGCCGTGGCACCGCGTCGTCCCCGCAAGCGGGCGCCCCGCCGAGCACATCCGCTCCCGTCAACTGGAGAACCTCCGCGCGGAGGGCGTCCTCGCAGACGGCGACCGGATCCCGTTGCGCCGCTATCGCGTCTGAGCGAGCTCGGCGGCCCCGGCCGCGAACCGCGCCACCAGCAGGTCGATCACCTCGGGCGCGAGTCCCAGCGGCGCCGCGACCGCGTCGGCACCCGTCTCCATCAACCGGGCGTGGAACAGGCCGTCCGCCAGCTGGTAGGCGGCGATCACGACGCGGGCCCCGGAGGTGCGGATCCGCGCGACGGTCTCCGCCACCGTCGGCTCGCCCGCCGCGAGGAAGCCGACGGGCACGTCCCGGCCCAGTCGCGCGCCGAGGTGGCCGGCCATGATCCGGACGTCGCCGCGGGCGCGCGCGTCGGAGGATCCGGTGGCGCCCAACACCACCCGATCGTCCGGCCGCAGCCCGGCACCGTCGAGCCTGCGGACCAGCGCGCCCACGAGAGCCGGATCCGGACCGAGCGGCGCGGTGACGACGGCACGGGCGTGGCCGCTGCGCGCGACGTGCCCGGGCACGTCGGTGTGCACGTGGTAGCCGGCGGCGAGGAAGGCGGGCACGAGCACCGTCGGGATGTCGGACTCACGCAGCAGGTCCGACGGTGACGGGCCCAGCACGTCGACGAAGGCGACGTCGAGCGGGCCGGTCCGGCCGGCGACGGCGGCCGCGAGCTCGCGGACCATCGCGACGCCGTGTGCCGAGCGCGTGCCGTGGGCGACGAGGATCCGTCGGACGGAGCCCGGCTCGCTCAGAGGAGCCACCGGGCGATCTCGGCGATGTGCTCCAGGCCCGGCAGCGC
This sequence comes from Tsukamurella sp. NPDC003166, assembly GCF_040611135.1. Classification (NCBI taxonomy): domain Bacteria; kingdom Bacillati; phylum Actinomycetota; class Actinomycetes; order Mycobacteriales; family Tsukamurellaceae; genus Tsukamurella; species Tsukamurella sp. NPDC003166. Next base: position 142,957 of record NZ_JBEXNL010000004.1, on the reverse strand, counting down.
CGCGGCCTCCGAGCGCGGGTGCAGGGCGTGCACCGCGAGCCGGAAGATGAGGGCCCGCAACACCATCTGCGGCCACTCGGGCAGGTCGTTCCAGCGCATGAGCAGGCCATCGTCGGCGCCGCCCCAGGAGAGCCCGTCGACGGCGACGACCGCGGACGCCCAGGCGGCGGGGCGCCAGTAGGGCGTGAAATCGGTGATGCCGGGCGCCGCGGCGCCGGCGAACAGGACCGAGCTCGCGAGGGCGCCGTGCACCAGTTGGGGCTTCGACGAGGTGGGGGTGCGCAGCGCGGCGAGCTCGCCGACGAGTTCGACGGCGCGGGCGCGGTGCTCCACGGTCTCGTCGAGTGCGCCGAGCTTGCGCGCCATCGACAGCGGCTTGTCGTCCCATGCGGCGCGGTCGGCGAAACCGAAGTAGTCGACGTCGGTGTACGGCGCTACCGCGGGGGCGGAGAGGAACCGCGGCCGCTCGAGCTTCTCCGTCACCTCGTGCAGCCGGTTCGCCATCGAGATGATCTCGTCGTACCGAGGCTCGGGCGATCCCGCGATGAACGTGTCGGCGCGCCACGACGACACGACGTACCGGCCGTCGGTGGCGCGGAACGGACGCGCCAGGCGCATGCCGTCGACGTAGATGTCCTCGCGGACCTTGGCCGACCACGCGGCGCGGGCGTGATCGGCGATCAGCGAGAGCACGACCTCGCCGCAGCGCCAGCCGCCGTCCCACTCCGCCCCCAGGGCGATGGGTTCGGTCTCGTCCAGCCCGAAGGTGGAGAGGACGTGCGCGGGTGGTTCGACAGGGCTCACACCTGCGAATCTACCCGTGCGGCCGCGGCGACGGCGCTAGGCGCGGCCCGGTTCGACCAGCAGGATCGGGATCAGGCGGTCGGTCTTCTCCTGGTACTCGGCGTACGGCGGGTACGCGGCGACGCCCCGCGCCCACCACTCGTCGCGCTCGGCCCCGTGGATCTCACGCACCGGACCGGACACCACCGTACTGCCGTCCTGGACCTCGACCTCGTCGTTCGCGAGCAACGCCGAGTACCAGACGGGGTTGTCGGGGGCGCCGCCCTTCGACGCGAACGCGGCGTAGACGCCGTCGTGCTCGACCCGCATCAGCGGGCGGCGGTAGAGCTTGCCGGATTTGGGGCCGCGATAGGTGAAGACCACCACCGCCATCCCCGCGACCGCCACCGAGGCGGTGGTCCCGGTCTCGTCGATCTTCGCCAGCTGGTCAGCAACCCAGCCGGCCTTCTCCGTTGCGTAATCACCTTCGAGGGCCATGTCTCCACCCTAGAACGATCTTCGGGACAATGGAGGGCGTGCCAGACTCCCGTCCTGTCGTGACCGTCTCCGTCCAGTTCCCCGATCTCACGGCCGGTGAGTTCGACGGTGTCCGTGCCCGCCTCACGGCCGACCGACCGGATCGGCTCGTGGTGCCGCACGAGGCGCACCGGTGGTACGCGGCATCGTCGGACCCCGACACCGTACGGGGACTGGTCTCGGCGCTGCGTGCGGCGGTCGAGGGGCGCAGGCTGTCTTTCGACGACGAGGAGGCGCTCGACGACCTGAGCCAGGAGTACGCCGACTGGCTGGAGGAGTCGGCGGAGGTCGACGACGCCGATGCCGGGCCGATCATGAGCTTCTCCGTGCACCTGCCCGCGCTGGACCACGATGAGTTCGGCGCGCTCGCGCGGGCACTGCGCGCGGACCATCCGCGGCGGATCGTGCTCGGTGAGCAGCGCGGACTCAGCCACCACGAGCTCTCCGAGCGCGACCGGATCGCCGCCCGCGTCCCCGGGATCCGCGCTGCGCTGCGAGGCGAGCAGGTCGGCATCGTCGACGCGCTGCCGCTGCTCGCGCTCCTCAACGACTACGCCGGGTGGCTGTCCGCGAATCCGGCGGGGTGAGTCATGTCGATCGCGGCCACGATCAACGCGCCCAGCCGCTCGGGGATCGAGAACTGGGGCCAGTGCCCGGAGCCGATCCGCACCACCTCGCGGTCGGTGATCGCGGTGTACTCCCGGAAATGCCCACTCCACTGCGCGAGCTGCGCCTCGAGCGCGTCCTGATCCAGGCCGCCCATCAGCAGCGTGACCGGGATCCCGTGGCGCCGGTCATCACGGAGGGCGATCGGATCGTGCGGGATGCGCTCGGGCACTGCACCGGTCAGCGCCGCGGTCCGCGCCCGAACGGCGGGATCGAGGTCGTGGACGTCCTCGTCGTCGAAGAAGTCCCAGCCGGGGAACGGCACGACGCCGTCGACGACCTCGAACTCGTTGATCGGCGCACCGTCGGGCGGCGGGACGGTGTCGACGAGCACGACGCGCGCCACGCGGTCCGGGCGCGCGTCGGCGGCGCCCCACGCGGCGTTGCCACCGCCGGAGTGCCCTACCAGGACGACGGGCCCGTCGGCTGCGTCGACGGCCGCCGTCACCGAGGCGATCCAATCGGCGAGCCCCACCTCCGCCGCGCGGTCCGACGGTGCGCCGAGCCCGGGCGGGCGGAGCGGGACCGGACGATGCCCCGCGGCGACGATCGGCGGGAGGACCGCGTCCCAGCTCGCCGCATCCAACCACAGGCCCGGAATGAGGAAGACGTCCATGCCACCATCCTCCCAGCCCTGCGACTTCCCGTGAACGCCTTCCGCCGATGCGGCCCGGCGCTACCGTGGAGCCACCGACAAGTTAGAGGTGGTTCTCATGTATCCCGGAGCGTTCGCAGAGCTCACCCCCGGCAAGCCCGCGGCGATCGATGCCGCCACCGGCGACATCCTGACCTACGCCCGGCTCAACGACGAGTCCACCCGGCTGGCGCACCACCTCCGCGCACTCGGGCTGCGGCGCGGTGACACGATCGCGATCGTGGCGGGCAACGACCTGCGGATCTTCTGCGCCTACGTGGCGGCGATCCGCAGCGGCCTGTACGTGGCGGCGGTGAACTTCCACCTCACGCCCGGTGAGGTGAACTACATCCTCGAGGACTGCGAGGCGCAGGCTCTGTTCGCCGGAGCGGATGTGGCGGAAGCGATCTCACTGGCGCACGAGCTGCCCGCGCTCGCCGGCGCGGGGCACGCGATCGCGTGGGGCGGCGATATCGCCGGCTTCGCCGACTACGACGCGGTCCTCGCCGCGGCGGACGCGACACCGCTGACCGATCAGCCGCGCGGCACCGACATGCTCTACTCGTCGGGCACCACCGGGCGCCCGAAGGGGATCCGCATTCCACTTCCGGAGGGGCGGGTGGACGAGATCCCCGACGCTTACACCGCAATCTTCGCGCCCGCGTACGGCATGGACGCCGACACCGTCTACCTCTCGCCGGCGCCGCTGTACCACGCTGCGCCGCTACGGTTCTGCGGTGTGACGATGTCGGTCGGCGGCACGGTGATCATGATGCACCGGTTCGCCCCCGAGGAGGCCCTCGCGCTCATCGAGAAGTACCGCGTCACGCACAGCCAGTGGGTGCCGACCATGTTCGTGCGGATGCTCAAGCTGCCCGATGAGACGCGCGCGCGGTACGACGTGAGCAGCCTCCAGGTCGCGATCCATGCCGCCGCACCGTGTCCGGCGGAGGTGAAGCGAGCGATGATTCAGTGGTGGGGCCCCGTGATCCACGAGTACTACGCGTCCACCGAGGCCGCTGGCGCCACCTTCATCGGCCCGCAGGAGGCGCTGGAGCGCCCGGGTTCGGTCGGGAAGGCCGGGCTGGGCATCGCCCGGATCTGCGGGGACGACGGTGCCGTGCTCCCCGCCGGGGAGATCGGGACGATCTACTTCGAGCGCGAGTCGATGCCGTTCCAGTACCACAACGCCCCCGAGAAAACCCGCGCCGCACAGCATCCCGACCACGACAACTGGGCCACCACCGGCGACATCGGCTACCTCGACGAGGACGGGTACCTGTACCTCACCGACCGCAAGGACTTCATGATCATCACCGGCGGGGTGAACATCTACCCGCAGGAGTCGGAGAGCGCCCTGATCATGCACCCCGCCGTCGCCGACGTCGCGGTGATCGGTGTGCCGGACCCCGAGCTCGGCGAGACGGCCCTGGCGTGCGTGGAGCTCGCGCCGGGCGCGGCACCGTCGGACGAGCTGGCGCACGAACTGATCGCGTACGCGGGGCACGACGTCGCCCGCTACAAGCTGCCTCGCGCCGTGCGCTTCGTCGATTCGCTCCCCCGCACCCCGACCGGCAAACTGGTCAAAAGGTTGATCTCGCTCGATTGACCCCCGAACCGCCGATGGAAGCGGTGCGCCGCGGCGGGATCGGGCATAGATTGCGGCGTCATGGACCGAGAAGGCGTCGCGGTGGTTCCGGAGGCCGCGCCGGGTCCGGTGCGGCGGAAGCGCTCATCGGGGTTCGGCGCCTTGCGCAACCGGGACTTCCGAATCTACTTCGGGGGGCAGATCGCCTCCGCGAGCGGCACCTTCGTGCAGACCACGGCCGTCGCGTGGCTGGTCCTGCAGCTCACCGGGTCGGCGGCGGCGCTCGGCCTCGTCCTGGCCGTCGGCGGGGTGCCCGCGCTGCTGTTCGGGCCGTGGGGCGGCGTGATCGCCGACCGGTTCGATCTGCGTCGCCTGTTGATCTGTACACAGGCGGTGCAGCTGGTGCTCGCGGCCGCACTGTGGCTGCTGGGCGCCACCGGATCGGTCACCGTCGCAGCGGTCGTCGCGATCAGCGTGGCCGGCGGCGTCGTGCAGATCGTCGACTCGCCGGCACGCCAGGCCTTCGTCGCGCAGCTCGTCCCCCCGCAGGACCTGGCCAGCGCCGCCGGTGTGAACGGTGTCGTGATGAACACCGCCCGGGTGATCGGCCCAGCCCTCGCGGGAGTGCTCATCGCGACGGTGGGTACCACCGCGTGCTTCGCGGTCAACACCGTCTCCTACCTGGCTGTCCTCGTCGCCCTGGTGGTGATCCGGCCGAACGCCGTCGTCGCCCGGTCGGCGGGCGCCGGCGGCCTCCGCGAGGGCCTGGTCTACGTCGGCCGGCACCAGCAGCTGTGGCTGCCCTTGGCGATGATGGCCTGGTGGGGCTCCTCTCGTTCAACTTCCCGGTGATCCTGCCGGTGTTCGCGGAGAAGACCTTCCACGGCACGGGTGGCACCTACAGCCTCATGTCCGCGGTCTTGAGCGCGGGCTCCGTACTCGGGTCGCTCGCCGTCGGGAAGGTTCCGCATCCGCGGCGCCAATACCTCGTGGTCACCTCCCTCGCGTTCGGGATCGCGCTCGGCGCCACGGCCCTCGCCCCGACGGTGCCGATCGCCTGCGTTCTGCTCGTCGCGGCCGGCGCGGCGGGATTCTCCTTCGTCACGCTCGCGTCGGTGGCGCTCCAGTTGCACGCCGCGCCCGAGTTCCGCGGCCGGGTGATGGCGCTGTGGGTGTTCGTGTTCATCGGGACCACCCCGATCGGCAGCGTCGTGATGGGGTGGATCACGCAGGGCTGGGGCCCGCGCGGCGCACTGTGGGTCGGCGCCGTGGCGGCGATCGTCGCCGCAGGCGGGGCCTTCCTCATACGCACGCCGATCCGGACCGACGACGAGCTGGAAACACGGTTTCGCTGACGCGGCCGACGGCCGACGCTGCACGCCACCCGATGCCGTCCGCTGACCAGCCCGCCGACGAGGAACTCACGCCTCGTCGATGACCTGTCGCCCACCACGTCGGCGGTAGAAGACCCAGGCCGCACAGCAGCAGGCCACACCGACCACCGCCGCGATGACATAGGTCGGACCGTGGAAGGCGTTCGCGATGGACTCCCAGCGGCTGCCGACTGCGTAACCGGCGATGGCCAGCGCGGCGGTCCACGGGAGGCATCCGGCGAAGGTCAGGAGCCCGAACCGCGCCGGCGGCATGCCCGCGATGCCGGCGGGGAGGGAGATGAAGGTCCGGATGACCGGTAGCAGCCGGCCGACGAAGACCGACACCGCACCTCGACGCTGGAACCACGCCTGCGCCCGGTCCAGGTCCGACTCGTGCAGGCGCACGTAGCGACCCCAGCGCCGCACGGCGGGGCGTCCGCCTTCTCGTCCGATCCACCAGGCGAGGTAGCTCCCGGCGACGTTGCCGAGCGTGCCCGCCGCGATGATGGCGACGAGATCGAGGTGGGCGCCGGGCACGGCGCCGGCGGCGAGCGCGCCCGCCAGCAGCATCGTCACCTCGGACGGGACGGGGATGCAGGCCGATTCGGCGAACATGAGCGCGAAGACCGCGAGCAGGCCGAAGCTGACGATGAACTGTTGCATCGAGTGATCCTTCCTCTACGAACGGGATGCGACGTCGGCCGGTCGCTCGGTCGGCGCGGTGCTCATCGGTGCGTCCCCACCGTGCGACGGTGCGCCCCGCCCACCCGGCGGGCCTCGACCGAGGGTGCGGGAGCGAGCCAGCCTGCCGCGCGGTCGGGCAGGCGTCCGGCCACTCGCTCGGTGACGAACGCGATCAGGGTCGGCGCGAGCGCGACGACGAGGGCCGCCGTCGCCGCACCGACGAGCAGGCCCGCGCTGACATCGGTCAGCCAGTGCACGCCGAGGTAGAGCCGCGTCCACGCGACGAAGACGGTGACGACGAGCGCCGCGGCGACCGCCGCCGACCGTGCCGCAGGCCGCCCGACGGTGCCGACCAGTGCTATCGCGAGCAGCAGCGCGGCCGTCCCGGTGACGTGGCCGGACGGGTACGACAGGGTCGCCTCGTAGGCACTGAGCTGATCCGCGGCCGGCGGCCGGGGGCGGCCGACGATCAGCTTGATCACCTCCGCCACCGCCGCTGCCCCGGCGACCGCCGCGAGCACCATCGCGGCGCGCTGGACCCGGCGGTCGCGATACAGGAGGAATCCGGCGACGCACAGCGCCCACACCGGGACCAGGACCGGGCTGAAGAGTTCGGTCGACACCGAGACCACCGACGTGACGCCGGCGGAGCGGGACGGTTCGATGGCGTTCAGCACGGCGGAGTCGACGCGCGTCGGCCCCGACGCCACGATCAGTCCGGCCACCAGGACAACGGCGATCAGCACGGAGTAGACCAGTACCCATGCCCGCAGATTCCGATTCATGCCACCAGGGTGAACCGCACCCGCTTAGCGGAACCTTAAACCTGCGGCAGCGCGTGATCCGGGTGCTGCGTCCCGTTCGCAGCCGGCTGACCCTGACGGCCACCGCACTCGTGATCGTCGCCCTGCTCATCGCCGGCGCAGTGATGGTCCTCGTCCTGCACCGAGTACTGCTCGACTCCGCCGACAACACGAACACCGCACGCGCCAACGACATCGCATCGGCGCTCGCCGAGTCCGGCCCCGACGGCGTCGACGACGGCCTGCTCAGCCCGGGCCAGAACATCGACCTCATCCAGATCCTCGACAGTCGCGGCCGCGTCGTCCGGTCGAGCAGATCGCACCCCGGCGGCGCGCTCGGGGGCGTCGTGCCGGCAGGAGCGCGGACGGTGCTCGACGGTGCCACCGCCGCCCCCTCCGACGCCGAGTACCGGGCGACACGCGTCGGAGTGCGCACCGCCGCAGGCGACTTCACGGTCGAAGTGGGCACCGCCGAATCCGCGCTGAACCGGCTCGTGCTCCTCGTCGCGGGACTGTGCGCGGCGGTGTTCCCGGTCGTCGTGGCCGCGATGGCGTGGTTGACCCATGTCTTCGTCGGCCGTGCCCTCTCCCCCGTCGAGCGGATCAGATCCCAGGTGGCCGAGATCAGCGACGCGGATCTCGCCGAGCGCGTACCGGTTCCCGCGACCGGCGACGAGCTCGAGACCCTCGCGCGCACGATGAACGCGATGCTCGGACGCCTCGAAACCGCACAGACCACACAGCGGAGGTTCGTGGCCGACGCCTCCCACGAGCTCAACAGCCCCCTCACGTCGATCTTCGGACTGCTCGACCTCGCGGACCAGACCGGCGAGCCGATCGACGTCGACACCGTGCGGACGCTCCTCCTGCCCGAGGCGGACAGAATGCGCCGCCTCATCGCGGACCTGGGGCTGCTCGCCCGCGCCGACGAGAGCGGCGCCCCCGTGCAGCGCGTAGACGTCGATCTCGCGCGCACCGTCGCCGATGACGTGGAGCTGCTCCGGGCACTCGGACGGCTCACCGTCGACGCCACCGTCGTCCCCGCCGTCGTGCGCGGGGATCCCGGCCAGGTGGCGCGGGTCGTGCGCAACCTGACGGACAATGCGGCGCGGTACGCGAGGAGCTTCCTCTCGATCACCATGTCGACGCATGCCGGGACCGTCACCGTCGCGATCGTCGACGACGGGGCCGGGATACCGGAGGCGGAGCGGCACAGGATCTTCGAGCGATTCGTCCGACTCGACGCCGCTCGCTCGCGGTCGAGCGGCGGCTCGGGTCTCGGGCTCGCGATCGTCGCGGAGATCGTCCGGGCCCACGACGGCGCCTACGGAGTCGGCGTGGACGGGCAGGGCCGCACCAGGTTCTGGTTCACGCTCCCGACGACGTGATCCGATAGCCGACCCCGCGAACGGTCTCGATCGACCGGACGCCGAACGCCGCATCGACCCGCTTGCGCAGGTGATGGATGTAGACCTCGACGACGTTCTCGTCGCCGTCGTAGTTCACATCCCACACCGAGTCCAGGATCCGCACCTTCGACACCGCGGTGCCCGCGTTCCGCATCAGGAAGGCCAGCAGCGCGAACTCGCGCGGAGCGAGGTCGATCCGGGTGTCGCCGCGATGGACCGTGTGCGCCGCCGGGTCGAGCCGAAGGTCGCCCACCATCAACACAGCGGGCCGTGGCGGGGCCCCGCGCCTGGCCAGCGCGCGCAGGCGCGCGACCAGCACGGCGACCGAGAACGGCTTCATCAGGTAGTCGTCGGCGCCGAAGTCGAGCGCCTCCACCTGATCGACGTCGCCGTCCTTCGCGGTCAGCATCAACACCGGCGTCCAGACCTCGGCACGCCGCAGGTCCCGCACCACCTCGAAGCCGTTGCGTCCGGGCATCATGATGTCCAGCACGATCAGGTCGAAGTCACCCGCCAGTGCGGACTCGAAGCCCTGCTCGCCGTCGTGGGACACGGCGACGGCCCACCCCTGGGCGACGAGCGTGCGGCGCACGGTCTCCGCGATCGCGGGATCGTCGTCGACGACGAGAACTCTCACGCCGCCATCATCGTCCACTCGCGCGACCGGCGTGAACACGGTCTCCGATCAGCTCAGGCTGAGCGGCCGGAACGCGGGCCGGAACGTAGCCTCCCGCGCGACCGTTAGCGCAGGTCAGAACCTCACGGTCACCGGCATCAGTAGACGGGCAGCGACGGATCCACGGTGCGGGCATAGGCGTTGATGCCGCCCTGCAGGTGAACCGCGTCGCGGTAGCCGGCGCCCTTGACGGTCGCCAGGACCTCGGCGGAGCGGACGCCGGTCTTGCAGTACAGCACCAGCCTCTTGTCGGCCGAGACCTGCGCGAGGCCCTCACCGGACTCGAACGCGCCCTTGGGAACCAGCTTGGCACCGTCGAGGTGGACGATGTCCCACTCGACGGGCTCGCGCACGTCGATGAGCTCGAAATCGACGCCGGCGGTGCCCATCCCGGCCAGTTCGGCGGGGGTCACCGTGCTGCCGGCCGCGGCACGCTCGGCCTCGTCGGAGACGACGCCGCAGAACTCCTCGTAGTCGATGAGCTCGGTGATGGTCGGCGAAGCCGGGTCCTTGCGGATGCGAATCGTGCGGTAGCTCATCTCCAGCGCGTCGTAGACCATCAGCCGCCCCAGCAGCGATTCACCGATCCCGGTGATCAGCTTGACCGCCTCGGTGCCCATGATCGACCCGATGGACGCGCACAGAATTCCCAGCACCCCACCCTCGGCGCACGAGGGAACCATCCCGGGCGGCGGCGCCACCGGGTACAGGTCGCGGTAGTTCAGGCCCTGCTTCTCGCCGTTCGGGCCGTCGGGCGCGTCCTCCCAGAAGACCGACACCTGGCCCTCGAAGCGGAAGATCGAGCCCCACACGTAGGGTTTGTGCGCCAGCACCGCGGCATCGTTGACGAGGTAGCGGGTGGCGAAGTTGTCGGTGCCGTCGAGGATCAGGTCGTACTGCTCGAACAGCTCGACCGCGTTCTCCGGCTCGAGGCGCACCGGATGCAGGTTCACCTGCACGAGCGGGTTGATCTCGGCGATCGAGTCGCGGGCGCTCTCCCCCTTCGGGCGCCCCAGGTCGGAGACGCCGTGGATCACCTGGCGCTGCAGGTTCGACGCGTCCACTTCGTCGAACTCGACGATGCCGATGGTCCCGACCCCCGCCGCCGCGAGGTACAGCAGGGCGGGGCTGCCGAGGCCGCCGGCACCGATGAACAGCACCTTGGCGTTCTTGAGGCGCTTCTGCCCCTCGACGCCCATCTCGGGGATGATCAGGTGCCGGGAGTACCGCGCGACCTCGTCGCGGGTCAGGTCGGCGGCGGGCTCGACGAGCGGGGGCAGTACGGTCACCTCCTGCTCAACGACGGTGCGCCCGCCACCATTCCCGGAGAGCTCACGTCCCGGGCCGGGTACCGGGCACCGTCGGCCCACCGAACGGCTACTTGACGGTGGGCGCTACCCAGGCGTTCGGCCGGCAGGTGAGGTCGTTGTCGTAGCCCTCGGACTTGTCCAGGTCGAAGATGTCGCGGTTCTTCACGCCGAAGGACTGCTGCATCATGATCGGCGCCAGCGCGCCCTGCGCGGGGCAGGGCACGTGCTGCGCGTACCCGATGGCGTGCCCGACCTCGTGGTTGATCGCGTACTGCCGATAACCGGTGAGATCGCCCTCGAACGCGGTCGCGCCCCGCACCCAGCGCGCCAGGTTGATCACGACGCGGCCCAGCTCGCCGTTGTAGCAGGACGACTCGAGCTGGATCGTGTAGCCGCAGGCCGAGCGGGTGGTCATCGGTGAGGTCAGCGAGATGGTGAAGCTCGGGGTGCCCTTGTCGATGCGCTGGAAGGCGACGGCGGGGTCGTGGATCCAGCTGCGCGGATCGGACAGCGTCTTGTCGATCATCGCGGCGAAGGCCTGGTCGCCGCTCAACGCGCTCATGTCCACGCCGTCCTCGACGGCGATCATGTACGTGAAGGTCTGCTGTTTGCCTTCGCCGACCTTTCCGGTCGCGCCGGGCACCACGTGCCAGATCCCCTGGCCCTTCTCCGTGAACGCGCCGCCCACCGGCAGCATCCCCGCGGGCGGCACGGGTCCCGGGACCACCTTCGACGGTGCGCCGACGATCGTCTTCTCCGGCGTGGGGTTGCGCGAGAGGTTCTCGGTGGCGCCGTCGACCCTGCGTTCCTGCGCGAACGGATTGCCCCAGAAGGTGACGACCAGCGCCACGACCGTCAGCACCGCGAGCACGGGCACGGCGTACGCACGCCAGCCGTAGGTCCGCAGGATCCGGCCGAGCCGACCCTGCTTCGCGTAGCGGCGCTCGCGCGGCGGCCGGTTGCGCTGATCGCCCGAGGTCGCGGCGGTCGAGTTGATCGGGTCCCACTCCGCCCGAAGCGGCGCACGCCCGTCCGGCCGGGGACGCCTCGGGTTCGAAGGACTGCTCACGTCGTCAACAATTCCACGACCGGCGCCTCCCGAGTGGAACCGACACGCGCCTCACGTCTCCCCGACGGCCTGCTCCGTCGCGACGACGAGATCGCGAACGATCCGCGCCGTCTCCTCCGGCCGCTCCATCTGCGCCACATGGCCCACGTCCTCGAACACCGTCAGCGTGCTGCCCTTGATGTGTCGCACCACCTTGGGCGCCACGCCGACGCTCACCAGCAGGTCACGCGCGCCCCAGACCACCGCGGTCGGCACGGACACCGCGCGGGCCGCGGCCCAGTGCGACGCACCGAGGTCCACCAGCCAGCTCCGTACCAGCGCGTTGAAGCTCGCCGCGAGCGCGTCGGGCGCCCAGGGCATGGATGCACGCGCCGCGGCCTGGTCGACGGCCTGCCGCCGCCGGACCGGCCCCATGACCCGCGGATCGACCAGGATCTCGCCGAAGGTCCGATCCACCTGCCGCTCGGGATAGGCGCTGGCGACGAGGCGGAATCCCGCCGGCCCCAGGCCCGGGATCCGCACCAGCGACAGCGGCAGGAACTGCAGCCGTCGCACGCGCGGACGCAGGTCCGGGAAGGCCGGGGAGATCAACGTCAGCGAGCGCAGCAGGTCGGGCCGCAGCATCGCGACGCGCACCGCGATCGCGCCCCCGAGCGAGTTGCCGATCAGGTGCACGCCGGGGCCGCGCGCCGCGACGAGGGTCTCGAGGTACGCGATGACGGTTCCCGCGAACTCCTCGATCGCGTAGTCACCGTCGGCCGGTGGGTCCGACAGCCCGAATCCCGGCAGGTCCAGGGCATAGGACGCGGCTGCCGGCGCGAGTACCTGACCGAGGTCGGTCCAGTTGATCGACGAGCCGCCCAGGCCGTGGATCATCACGGCCGTCGGTCGCGGGTCCGACGGTGCCGTCGTCGCCGCGGCGGCGTCGACGTGTCGCACGAACACCCGCCGACCGCGGAGAGTGACGAACTGTCCGGGCCAGACATCGCTGGTCCGGTTCACCTGCGCGAGAGCCGACACACCGGGCAGCTTGCCAGAGCAAGCCGAGGTCGGCGAGCGCGGCGGGAGTATTGTCGACGGGCCGGGCCGTGACGAGTCCCGGGCGATGCGGGGCAGTACGCGAGCCCCGAGGACGGTGAGGTGGAGCACATGGCGGATCTGGGCGCGACGACCGCGGCGGGCGATTCCCGCGGCGGAGCGAATCCAGCACCCCGCCGCACAGCCCGCCTGCCGCGCAGCGCGCGGCGCATCCAGCTGCTCGAGGCCGCGAGCAGCGTGTTCGTCGACCTCGGCTACCACTCGGCGGGCATGGACGAGATCGCCGTCCGCGCCGGCGTCAGCAAGCCCGTGCTCTACCAGCACTTCCCGGGCAAGCTCGAGCTGTACGTGGCCGTGCTCAAGGCGCACGGCGAGGCACTGGTCACCGGCGTGCGCGAGGCGTTGAGCAGTTCGACCGACAACCACGAACGCGTGATCGGTGCCGTCCGGTCCTTCTTCGACTTCGTCGACCGGGACAGCCAGGGCTACAAGCTCATCTTCGAGTCGGACGTGCTCGAACCCGTCGTCCAGGAGCGCGTCGAGGGCGCCGTGGATCTGTGCATCGACGCGGTGTACGACCTGGTCTCGCAGGACTCGGGCCTCGACCCGTACCGCGCGCGGATGCTGGCCGTCGGCCTCGTCGGCGCGAGCCAGGTGAGCGCGCGCTACTGGCTGTACGCCGACCGTCCGATCCCCAAGGACGAGGCGGTGGCCACCACCGTCCAACTGCTGTGGGGCGGACTGAGTCACGTGCCACTGCAGGCGCAGCGCCGCACGCCCTGACGCGCCAGCCTCAAGATTCGGTCAAGTCCCTGCCAACGATTCGTCAGGGTGCCGTGAACGCTCCGTGAAGTCCTTTGGACGCCGCAGTATCATGTCCGGGTTTGCCCGATTCGTAGTCGCTAGCGTCGACGGGTGCCGGTTCCCCGGCGGTGGGTCGCGCCCACCGCGTTCAGTCTCGCCGCGGTCGTCGCCGTGTCCGGCGGCGCGTATCTGCTGACCGCCCCCGCCGCGCCGTCGACGAGCCGGTCCGCACCCGCGGGCACCGTCGGGTTGACCGCGAAGCTGGACGGGTGCGCGGCGCCGTCCGGCACCGTCGACGCCGGGAACCGGACCTTCGCGGTCACCAACACGTCCACGCGGTCGCTCGAACTCGCGCTCGCCGGGCCCGACGGTGCCGTGTACGCCGAGCTCGACGCGCTCGCTCCGCAGGCCACCCGCCTGCTGCGCGTCGCGCTCGGCTCCGGCGAGTACCGGTTCGAGTGCTACTTCGCGGAGACCGACGCCGTCACCGGCGCGTCCTTCCGGGTCCCGGGCGCCGCGCCGCGCGGGCCCGCCGTGATCCCGACCTCGACGCAGGACCTCACCCCCGCGACGCTGGACTACCAGACCTGGGTCGGCGGGCGGCTGCCCGCCCTGCGTGATGCCGTCGCCGCACTCGCCGCCGCCCGGGACGTCGAGACCCAGCGCACCGCGTGGCGCGCGGCGCACCGGCTGTACGAGACGCTCGGCGCGGCGTACGACGCCTTCGGCGACTGGGACGGGAAGATCAACGGCCGCCGCACCACCGGCGACGCGACCGGCTTCCACGCGATCGAGGCGGCGCTCTGGGCCCCCTCCCCGACGGTGCCCGCGGAGCTCGAGCGGACCCTCGTGACCGATGTCGCAGGACTGCTCGCCGACTACCCCTCGCTCGCGGTGAACCCGCTGCAGATCGGCCTGCGCGCGCACGAGATCACCGAGAACACCATCGAATTCACGCTCACCGGCGCCGACGACGCCGGCTCGTACACCGGACTCGACACCGCCCGCGCGAACCTCGAGGGCACCCGCCGCGTGCTCGACGCGCTCAACCCCGTGCTGACGACGCGCTATCCCCGGCTGGCCGAGACCCGCGCCGCGCTCGACCGCGCCGACGCGGTGTGCGCGGACCTCGCCGACCGGTTCCCGGCCCGCCCGGTCGGCGAGCTCCCTCTCGCCGGCCGGCAACGGCTCAACACCGCGTTCGGCGGCCTCGTCGAACTGCTCGCCCCGATCGCCGCGATCGCCGACGTCCGGCGCACGAAGTGAGGGCGTCGCGGCGCGGCTTCCTCGGCGGGACCGCCGCGGCCGCAGGGGCCGTCGGCCTCGCGGCGTGCGCTCGGGACGGGTCGGCTCCGACACCCGCGCCGGTGAGCGAGCAGCGGCATGCCACCTACGCCGCCTTCGACGTCACGTGCGGCTCGGTCGCCGAGACGGATGCACTCCTGCGCGCGCTGCGCGAGCGGATCGGCGCACTCAAGCAGCCGCACACGCCCGTCGCCACCGCGATCACGGCGCCGCCCACCGACTCCGGCACCCTCGGCCCGGACCTCGGCGGTGCACCCGACCTCACCGTGAACATCGGCTACGGCGCGAGCTTCTTCGACCGCTGGCACCCCGACAAGCGGCCCACCGGCATCCGCCCGATGCGCGAGTTCGACGACGACCGGCTCGATCCGGCACGCTGCCACGGCGACCTGCTCCTGGAGATCCGCGCCGCGGATCAGGACACCGTGCTGCACGCGCTGCGCGACCTCAGCCGCGCCGGGCGGGGCGGGCTCGCGCCGCGGTGGCGGCAAGAGGGCTCGCAACCGTCCCCCAGGCCCGACGGTGCGCCCCGCAACCACTTCGGCTTCAAGGACGGGACGTCCAACGTGCGCCCCGAGGAGTTCGACCGGCTCGTGTGGCTCGACGGTGCCGCCCAGCCCTGGACCCGCGGCGGCACCTTCCTCGTGGTGCGCCTGATCCGCATGCTCACCGAGTTCTGGGACCGGATCTCCCTGGCCGAGCAGGAGAACATCTTCGGCCGCGACCGCGCGAGCGGCGCCCCGCTCGACGGCAGCACCGAACTCGACGCACCGCAGTACGCCGACGATCCGGGCGGCGACGTGATCCCACTGACCAGCCACATCCGGCTCGCGAATCCGCGGACGGCGGAGACCGACGGCTCGCGGATCTTCCGCCGGGCCTACAACTACGCCGGCGGACTCGACGTCAACGGCAACCTCGATCTGGGTCTGGTGTTCACCTCCCTGCAGCGGGACCTCGTGGGCCAGTTCGAGGCGGTCCAGGAACGGCTGAGCGGCGAG
Organism: Tsukamurella sp. NPDC003166; assembly: GCF_040611135.1. Lineage (NCBI taxonomy): Bacteria > Bacillati > Actinomycetota > Actinomycetes > Mycobacteriales > Tsukamurellaceae > Tsukamurella > Tsukamurella sp. NPDC003166. The sequence continues at coordinate 127,277 of NZ_JBEXNL010000004.1, read as the reverse complement.
CCGCTCACCGACTACATCGCCCCGTTCGGCGGCGGCTACTTCTATCTTCCGCCCCGCGACGCGGGAACGGACTGCTCCACGACAGGAGGCATACTGTGAACCCCTTCCGCTACCGGGGAACTCGTTCCCGCACCGCCCGGGCCGCAGCGCTCGCCGGTGCCGCGGCGATCACGCTGGCGGCCGGCGCGATCGGCGCACCGTCGGTGCTCGCCGATCCCGGCGACACCGCCACCCCGATCAAGCACGTGGTGGTGATCTTCAACGAGAACATCTCCTTCGACCACTACTTCGGCACCTACCCCGTGGCCGCCAACACCCCCGGCGAGAAGCTGCAGGGCTCGGGCCTGGACGCCCCCCGGTTCACCGCCGCGCCCGGAACCCCCACGGACGTCAACACTTTCACCCACGCCGGGCTCGCGGGCGACGCGAACCCCAACAAGTACAAGCCCTTCCGCTTCACGCCGGGCCAGGCGGTGACCTGCGACCAGAACCACGAGTACACGGCCGAACAGGAGGCCGCGAACGGCGGCGCGATGGACAAGTTCGTGGAGTTCACCACGAAGGACAAATGCGCCTCGTCCGGCCCCGGCATGTTCGAGCACCCCGGCTCGGTGATGGGCTACTACGACGGCAACACCGTTGCGGGCCTGTGGAACTACGCGCAGAACTACACCCTCAACGACAACTTCTGGTCCACCCAGTTCGGCCCGTCGACGCCGGGCGCGATCAACCTGATCTCCGGCCAGACCTTCGGCGTCGAGTCCTACGACGCCGCGACCGGGAAGAAGACCACCGCGCCGGACAAGTACACCGTCGGGGCCCCGAACGCCGCGGGCGTGGGCACCCTGTACGAGGACCCGGACCCGCTCTACGACGACTGCTCGAACAAGAACCGCACCGGCAAGGACGCGCTGGCGGCCATGCAGGGCAAGAACATCGGCGACCTGCTGAACGACAAGTCGGTGTCCTGGGGCTGGTTCCAGGGTGGATTCCGCCCGTCGACCGCCGCCGCGGGCGACGCCCGCGCACTGTGCAACACGACGCACAAGAACGTGGCCGGGAACGCGTCGATCGACTACAGCCCGCACCACAACCCCTTCGCCTACTACAAGTCCACGGCGAACGAGCACCACGTCGCACCCGCGAACGTAGCCGAGGTCGGGCACGCCGGACCGGCGAACCACAACTACGACCTCACCGACTTCGACGCCGCGCTGAACGCCGGGAGCCTGCCCGCGGTGAGCTTCCTCAAGGCCGGCGAGTACCAGGACGGCCACGCCGCCTACTCGGACCCGCTCGACGAGCAGACCTTCGTCACCACCTACGTCAACCGGCTGCAGCAGTCCAAGGACTGGGCCTCGACCGCGGTGATCCTCGCGTACGACGACTCCGACGGTTGGTACGACCACCAGGCTCCGGTGATCCTCTCGGGCAGCAAGGATCCCAAGCTGGACAAGGCGATCTGCGCGAACGCCGCGGCGCCCGCACTCGCGGGACAGTCCGTGCGCTGCGGCCCCGGCACCCGCCAGCCCTTCCTGCTGATCTCGCCGTTCGCCCGGAAGAACACGGTGAACCACGACGCCATCGAGCAGGCCTCGATCACCAAGTTCCTCGAGGACAACTGGCGCACGGGCCGGATCACCGACTCCGCCGACGAGCGGGCGGGCAAGCTCGACGGACTCTTCGACTTCGGATCCGCACGCACCGACAAGGTATGGCTGAACCAGGTCACGGGCGCCGTGGTCGATTCCCCACCGCCGGCCGATCAGGGCTCGCAGGCCGCCGCAGTGAAGGGCGCACCGTCCAGCGCCGCAGCCGCGCCGTCCACCACGCAGGCCGCGGGCGAGTCGAAGGACTCCTCGTCGAACACGTGGCTGTGGGTGGGCATCCCCGTCGTGGTCGTCGTCCTCGTCGGCGTGGGCGTCTGGGCGCTGCGCAGCCGCCGGTCGGAGTCGTAAGCGGCTCGACTTGCCGCCGAGTGCGGTCGTTCACCTGCGGTATCCGTAGGAGAACGACCGCACTCGCGACTCACGCGGCGCGGTGCATGAGCATCTCGATCGGGCCGCGGGAGAAACGCCGGGTCCACAGCGCCGACGCGGCGAGCAGGAAGCCCATCACCGCGACGTAGACGGCCAGCGTGAAGACCAGGCGGTGCTCTGCGCCGTACCGCGCCGCCAGCCCCAAGCCCCAGCCGTAGCAGAGTGCCGAGGCCACGAGGTTCTGCAGCACGTAGCAGCTCAGGGCGGTCCGGCCGACATTGCGCAGTGCGCCGCCGACCCTCCCCACCGCCCGCCGCTGGTAGAACTCCGCGATCAGCGCGAGCACCCCCAGAGCCACGAGCGGGGCGATCGCGTACCGCCCCACGAACACCGCGGGGCCCGACAGTCCCAGGGGCGCACCGACGACACCCACCGCAAGGTCCACGACGGCGGCGACCGCGCCGATCGTCATCAGGCGGCGCCGGAGGCCGGCACCGTCCGGCCCGAAGATCCCCGCTTGGAACAGGCGTGCGCCCGTGAGGAACATGGCGATCGTCAGCGGGATCATGAAGATCATCTCCGCGCGGAACAGCAGCGCGTGGTCGATACGGAAGAGCACGAGGTCGAGGAACGAGCCGTCCGCATAGGGATTCGAGGTCGACCGCTGCGACGCCGCGCCGTCGCCGGACAGCATCATGGCCAGCACCGCGAGCGCCACGACCGACAGGTGCACGGCGACCGCGCCGATCACCCACCGCGTGCGCGCGACCGGGCGCAGGATCAACAGCGCGGACACCAGGAACGACACCAGCGCGTAGCCCATCAGCACGTCGAACTCGGCGACGAGCAGGAAGTGCAACAGACCGTCGAGGAACAGGACCAGGGCACGCCGCCAGTACCGCCCCGGCCAGGGGCGCCGGGAGCGAAGCGAGCGGGCCCGATCGTCGGCGGCGGCGTGCCGCACGGCCGACGCCTGCTGGATCGCCAGGCCCACCCCGAACATGAGGCTGAGCAGGCCCAGGAACTTGCCCTGTGCGAGGGTCTGCAGCACCCGGATAGGGAGCGACTCGCCGCCCACCGTCTTCAGGTACCCGACCATCCCCCGTGGCTCGGTGAAGATCCACACGTTGGTGCCGAAGGTGCCGAGGATCGCGATACCGCGAGCGACGTCGAGCGAGGCGATGCGCCGCGTCGTGGACGCCTGCGTGTCCGTGGGGGCCGAGGTCGAGGTCATGCCCTCACGGTCCCCGACGACACGACGACCCGCGACCGCCATCCGGCGGGAGCGGGGTCCGTCGTTCGGCTGATGCGCTTACGCCGTGCGATCAGCCGGTAGCGATGACAGGTGTCATAGCGCCGGTTCGAATCACCCGATCGCTGGTCGCGATCGCCAGCCCGCGCCGGGTGGCCTGAGCCACGATCATGCGGTCGAACGGGTCCCGGTGATCCCAGTTCAGCTGCCCCGCGAGCGTGGCGTCTGCTGAATCCATCACGAGCTCCTGCGCGGTCATCGCCTCGAGCGTGTCCTTCCAGCTCGACAGGATCCCTGCGCCGTCCAGGCGGCCCAGCCGGGTCTTGATCGCGATCTCCCACGCCGACGCCGCCGAGACGAACAGGTCGTTGGCAGGATCCTCGATCACCGCCAGCGCCTGCTCAGCCACCAGATCGGGCGACTTCACGAGCCACAGAAGCGCGTTGGTGTCCAGGAGCACCGCGGTCATGAGACGGAATCCCACGCGGCCAGCTCCTCGTCGGGGAGCGGTGCATCGAAGTCCTCGGCGATGACCAGTCCTGGAAACTGCCCGAACGTGCGCATCCTCGGTGTCGCCGGCGAGATCACCGCCACCGCGCGACCGCGCGAGGTGACAGTGATCGGCCTGCCGGTCTTCTCCACCTCGGCGAGGACGGCGTTCAATGTGGCCTTCGCTTCAGTGCTGGTGATGGTGCGCATGAGCTCATCGTATACTTAACGGACTAGTCACACTAGTCCGTTAGGTGGCTCGGCTCGCTGTCCCCGGTCGATAACGGCGCAGGGATCCACAACGACTCGGACCCCGCGATCACCGGAAGGTGATGACGGGGTCCGTGGTTCGGGGGACCTACTCGGCCGCGGCTTCGGCGGGCGCGGCGCCCTCGGTCTTCTTCGCGCCGGAGCGGCGCCGACGGCGGCGCTTGCGAGCCGGGGCGTCCGCCCCGTCTCCGGAGCCCTCGACCACGGCCTCCGACGGCGCACCGTCGGACGTGAGAGCCTCCGTGGCGGCCTCGGCGGGGGCGGCACCGTCGACCTTCTGACCGCCGCGCGTGCGCGTGCGGGTCCGGGTGCGCTCACGCTTCTCGCGCGGCTTGCGCTCGACCACCTCGCCCTCGGCGCGCTTGCGCACGCCGGGCAGGCTGCCCTTGACCTTCGGGTCGATGCCGAGGTCGGTGAACAGGTGCTCGCTGGAGCTGTAGGTCTCCGCCGGCTCGGGCTTGCCGAGGCCGAGGGCCTTGTCGATGAGCTCCCAGCGATGCAGCTCGTCCCAGTCGACGAAGGTGACCGCGGTGCCGGTCTTGCCCGCGCGGCCGGTGCGGCCGATGCGGTGCACGTAGGTCTTGTCGTCCTCGGGGCACTGGAAGTTGATGACGTGGGTGACGTCGTCGATGTCGATACCGCGGGCGGCGACATCGGTCGCGACCAGCACGTCGATCCCGCCGTCGCGGAACTTGCCGAGCGCCTTCTCGCGCGCGACCTGGCCCAGATCGCCGTGGACGGCGCCGACCTTGAAGCCGCGCTCGGCGAGCTCGTCGGCCACCTTCTGAGCGGTGCGCTTGGTGCGGGTGAAGATCATCGTGGCGCCGCGGCCCTCGGCCTGCAGGATCTTCGCGACCATCTCGACCTTGTCGAGGGCGTGAGCTCGGTAGACGAACTGCGTGGTGCGCTCGTGCACGGCGGAGTCGTCGTGGTGCTCGGCGCGCACGTGCGTGGGCTGCCGCAGGAAGGTACGGGCCAGCGTGATGATCGGGCCGGGCATGGTGGCCGAGAACAGCATCGTCTGCCGGTCCGTGGGGACCATGCCGAGGACCTTCTCGATGTCCGGCAGGAAGCCGAGGTCGAGCATCTCGTCGGCCTCGTCGAGCACGAGGATCTGGATCTTGCCGAGCACGAGGTGGCCCTGGTTGGCGAGGTCGAGGAGGCGGCCGGGCGTGCCGACGACCACGTCGACGCCCTTCTGCAACGCCTCGATCTGCGCCTCGTAGGGGCGGCCGCCGTAGATCGAGGTGATCTTCAGGTCCCGCTCGCCCTTGGTGGTCTGCACGCGGACGCCGTCGGCGGCCCGCTCGAGGTCCTCGGTGACCTGCACGCACAGCTCGCGGGTGGGGACGATGATCAGGGCGCGCGGAGTACCGTCGAGCGCCCGCAGCCCGTCCTCGCCGACGTCCGCGCGGGCCTGCGTGATGAGGCGGTTGAGCAGCGGGACGCCGAAGCCGTAGGTCTTGCCCATGCCCGTGCGGGCCTGGCCGATCAGGTCGTTGCCGGCGAGCGCGAGCGGGAGGGTCAGCTCCTGGATCGCGAAGGTGCGCTCGATGCCGCGCTTGCCGAGGGCGTCGACGATGCCCTGGTCGACGCCGAGTTCGGCGAAGCTCGGCGAGACGTGGTCGTCGCCGATGACGTGGACGTCGGGCATGCCCTCTTCGGTGGCGGGCTCGGTGTGGATGTCGTTACCTGTGGTGATGATGTCTGCCTTTCATGGGCGGCGTATGCGTCGCGTGTTTCCCGCGCGCACTGTTTCCGGCCATGAATCCGGGCCCGGATCGTCACGATCCGCGCCGCGTCCTCGACTTCAACGCCCCGGTTCGGAGCGGAGTGCGCGCACAACTACCGGCGACCTCGCTGGATCGCACCTTCACCATGGTACCCCGCGTCGCGGCTCGCACTAGCATGTGCACTATGAGCGAACACTCGCAGGACCGGGGAACCAGCGCCGAACACCCGGGCGTGGCGGCACTGTTCGCCGTGCTCGCGTACGGCGAACTCGCCGCCTTCCAGCGCCTCTCGAGGGAGTCCGAGATGGCGCCGGACTTGCGCGGCCGAATCGCCGTGGCGTCGATGGCGGCGGCGCAGATGCGCAACTTCGAGCTGCTCGACACCGAACTGGACCGCCGCGGTCAGGACGTGACCGTCGCGACCGCGCCGTTCGTCCCGGTGATCACCCGCTACCACGAGCGGACGACGCCCCGGAACTGGAACGAGGCGCTGGTCAAGGCGTACATCGGCGACGGCCTGGCCGCCGACTTCTACTCCGAGGTCGCGCGGGCCCTGCCGGGCGAGCCCGCGTCGGTGGTCGCCGCCGTGCTGTCCGACACGCGCGAGTCCGAGTTCGCCGTCTCCCGGGTACGCGCCGCCACCGCCGCGAACCCCGCGCTGCGGTCGCCGCTCACGCTGTGGGGCCGGCGGCTGCTCTCCGAGGCCATCATCCAGGCGCAGGAGGTGCTCGCCACGCGTGACGAGCTCGCCGCGCTGCTCTTCGAGCACTCCGCCGACCTGCCCGGCGTGGCGCAGTTCTTCGAGTCTCTGCAGACCCGGCACGCCGAGCGGATGGCGACCCTCGGCCTCGGCTGAGCCGCCGGCGCTGCCCTCAGCGGAATCCTCGGTCCGGCGGCGCACGGACCGCACCGAGACCGATAGCCTCGTGCCATGGAGATCAAGATCGGTATCGCGGAGTCGAACCGCGAACTCGTGCTGCAGAGCAAGGACTCGTCCGAGGACGTCAAGAAGGCCGTGGGCGATGCGCTCGCCGGCCGCACCGAGCTGCTGGAGCTCACGGACGAGAAGGGCAAGCGCTACCTGGTGCCCGCCGCCCGCGTGTCCTACGTCGAGCTCGGCGCGAACGAGAGCCGCTCCGTCGGCTTCAACGCCAGCTGACGGGTCCTACGACCGCCCGCCAGTAGGCTCGGGGCCGTGGTGAAACCCGAACGCAGGACCGGTGTCGATCTCGCGGTGTCGGCCGTGATCGCGATCGTGGTGATCGTGGCGGGCTTCGTGGCGTGGATCACCGGCTCGGCGGGCAAGGCCGTCAGCGAGACGGCCCCGGCCCCGTCGACGGTGAGCGGCTCGCTCATCGAGCTCCCGGTGGCGCTCCGCGAGGCCTGGACCGCGGAGGCGGACCGCCCCGTCCTGGCCTTGGGTGGCACCGTCGTGACCGCCCGCGGCGGCGAGGTCGCCGGGCACGACCCGGCGACGGGCAAGCGGACCTGGCGGTACGCGCGCGGCGACACGCAGGTGTGCGGATTGACCGCCAACGCCGGCCTGGTCCTCGCGTTCTACCGCGACGTCCGCGGCTGCGGCGAGGTCATGGCCCTGGACCCCGTCACCGGGCAGCGCCGCGCCAGCCGGTCGGGGCGCGAGGACCACGAGGTCACCCTGACCGGCGACGGCAACTACGCGATCGCGCAGGGGCCCACGCGCGTCGACGTGTTCCGTTCGGACCTGGTGCGCACCGTCGAGTACGGCAAGCCCGATGTCCCCGTGAATCCCGGCGTGCAGCCCCGCTCGGGCTGCACCATCGGCTCCGCCCTCCCCTCCGGCGCGTCGATCACCGTCCTCGAGACCTGCCCGACGGAGCCCTACCCGCGGCTCACCGTCATCGGGGCGTCCCCGAAGGAGGCGAGCGAGCCGCAGGAGACCTCGTCCGTGGTCGCGGCCGCCCTCGGCTCGTCGGACCCCGACGACGCCGAGGCCGGTGACCGTCCCCGCCTCATCACCGCCACCGCCGCCGGCGCCGTGGCCTACCTGCCCGCACAGGGCGGCCGGTCCGCGCGAGTGGTCACCGTGGACCTGCAGGGCCGCGAGCTGCGCTCCGTGGACGTGACGACGCCGGCCGGCGGCGCGCCGCGGGACGTGCCCGTGGTGACCGAGGCCGGGATCGCGTCGTTCTTCACGGGGACCTCGACCGTCGTCGTCGACGCCCCGTCGCTCGTGGCCGAGATGGTGATCCCGGGAACGCTCGGGCCCGGCGCGGTCGTGGGCGGCCAGATAGTGGTGCCCGGCCCGACGTCGCTCACCGCCTACGATCTCAACTCCCGGACGCTGGTCCGGTCGACGCCCGTCGCCCGGCCCGGCTATTCGACGGGGCCGGTCCTGCTCACGCTGGCGAGCGACGCGCTGGTGAGCCAATGGGGCGGCACGGTACAGGCGTACCGATCGGCCTGATCGCGTTACTCGGCCGCCCAGGTGACCAGGGGCGCACCGTCGGCGACGTGGGCTCGGATGCTCTGCGCCAGTTCGCGATAGGCGGTGGCACCCTTGTTCTTCCGGCCGGCGAGCACCGTCCGGCCGGCGGCGTTCGCCTCGGCGAACCGGACGGTGCGCGGGATCGGCGGGGAGAGCACCGCGAGGCCGTAGCGGTCGGCGACATCGGAGAGGATGTCGCGGCTGTGCGTGGTGCGCGCGTCGTAGAGCGTGGCGATCGCGCCGAGCATGCCCAGCCCGGGGTTGGTGATCGCCTGCACGTCGCGCACCGTCTTGAGCAACTGCCCCACGCCGCGGTGGGCGAGGGTCTCGCACTGCAGCGGAATGGCGACCGCGTCGGCGGCGGTGAGGCCGTTGAGCGTGAGCACGCCCAGGCTGGGCGGGCAGTCGATGATCACGACATCGAAGCGGTCGGCGACGTCCGCGAGGGCCCGCTTGAGCGCGTACTCCCGGCCCGCGCGCATGAGCAGCAGCGCCTCCGCGCCGGCGAGGTCCAGCGTCGCGGGCAGCACCGTGACGCCGTCCTCGGTCTCGAGCAGCACCTCGTCGATCGTCTTGTCGCCCAACAGGACGTCGTGCACGCTGTGCTCGATGCGGTCGGGGTTGTGGCCGAGGGAGAAGGTCAGACAGCCCTGCGGGTCGAGGTCGACGACGAGCACGCGGGCGCCCAGCTCGACGAGCGCCGCACCGAGGCTGGCGACGGTCGTGGTCTTCGCGACGCCGCCCTTCTGGTTGGCGACGGCGAGGACGAAGGGGGCGCCGTGGGGCGGCGTGGCACCGGTCATGCTGCGAGGGTACCCACCGATGCGCGACGATGAGCGGATGAGCACCGCAGCACGCCTCGTGTACATCCGCCACGGCGAGACGGAATGGTCGCGGTCCGGCCGCCACACCGGGGCGACCGACATCGACCTCACCGAGACCGGGGGGGAGCAGGCCGCCGCGCTGGCGCCCGTGCTGGACTCGCTGGCGCTACGGAACCCGACCGTGTGGGTGAGCCCGCGCCACCGCGCCGCCCGCACCGCCGAGCTCGCGGGCCTGACGGTGACCGGGGTCGATCCCGACCTCGCCGAGTGGGACTACGGCGACTACGAGGGGCTCACCAGCGCCGAGATCCGCGTCGACGATCCGGGGTGGACAGTGTGGCGCTCCGGCGCGCCCGGCGGGGAGTCGATGGCGCAGGTCTCCGCCAGGGTGGACCGGGTACTCGACCGGGCGCGGGTCGCGATGGCCGACGGTGACGTGGTCCTCGTCGCGCACGGACACCTCGGACGGGTACTGACGGCGCGGTTCCTCGGCCAGCCCGCGGACTTCGGCCGGCACGTGATGATTCTGCCCGCCTCCGCCGCGGTGTTCGAGCTGGATCGCGACGACGTACCGCAGGTGACCCGGTTCGGTCTCACCGGATACGCGGCAGCGCATTACAGCGGGCGATAGGACCCGTCAGTCCCGGCGGTACTCCCCCTCGAGCCACGCCACCGTCGGCGGGCTGAACAGCAGGACGAGCACGACGATCGCGGGGGCGAGGAGGGGATAGCCGAGCAGCGGGGAGCTCTGGGCGAAGGCGCCACTGATGCCGGTGAATCCGAGCAGCAGGTTGGTGAGCACGCCCACGGTGCGGCCCCAGCGCTTGCCGCGCAGCAGCGCGACGCCGCCGGCGAGCACCGCGGCGCCCATCGGGATCATCCAGAACGCCAGGCCGTAGGCGCCCGTCGTGGTGGCGGCGCTGCCGGTCAGCCCGCGCACCAGCTCGACGATGCCCACCAACAGCGCGATCGCGCCCTCGAGCGCCACGAGGCCGCCGGCCACGAGGACCGTACCGGGCGCAGCGGTGCGGGTGGCACCCGAGCGCTTCACCGTCGAGCGCGTCGCGCGGGGCCGGTCACCGTCGTTGGTCGTCACGACACCAGGGTATCGGGGCGGCGTGGGTAGGCTGCTCGGTGTGCGCGCCCTGTTGATCTCCAACCCCAACGCCACGTCCATCACCGCAGCGGGACGAGACCTCGTCGCCATGGCGTTGGCGTCCACTCTGGACGTGACCCTGGCGCAGACGCAGCACCGGGGTCACGCGGCCGAACTCGCCGCCGCGGCCCGCGCGGACGGCACCGATCTGGTGATCGTGCACGGCGGCGACGGCACGGTCAACGAGGTGGTGTGCGGAATCCTCGGGCGGGAGGGCCTGCCCGGGGAGGCCGCACCGGCCGCCCCCGAAACCCTGCCGGCCGTCGCGGTGATCCCCGGCGGCAGCGCGAACGTCTTCGCCCGATCGCTGGCGGTGCCGCGCGATCCGGAGGAGGCCACCGTCCACCTCACCGACCTGCTGGCGCGTCGCAGCTTCCGGACCATCGGCCTGGGCTGCGCCGACGAGCGCTACTTCCTGTTCAACGCGGGCATGGGCGTCGACGCCGAGGTCATCGCGAACATGGAGGCGCTGCGCGCCAAGGGCAAGGCCGCGACCTCCGGGCGGTACGTGCGCACCTCCATCCGCACCTTCTTCGCCGCGGCGCGACGTGAGCCGCAACTCACCGTCCACCTGCCGGGCGAGCAGCCGGGCACCTGGCAGGACATCGACGGGGTGCATTTCGCGTTCGTCTCGAACGCGAGCCCGTGGACCTTCCTGGGCAATCGCGCGGTGTTCACCAACCCGGCGACCGATTACGGCACCGGGCTGGGCGTGTTCGCGTCGCGCTCGATGCGCACGATCCCGAACCTGATGCTGGTCCGGCAGATGCTCTCGGCCCGCCGTACCAAGGGCCCGACGGTGCGTCACCTCGTCCGGCACGACGACCTGCCCGAGCTGCGCGTGACCAGCGACGTCCCGGTCGCGGCGCAGGTCGACGGTGACCACCTCGGCGAGCGCACCGAGGTGCGGTTCTGGTACTCGCCCGAGCGGATCCGGGTCGTGGCGGACCTGCCTCCGCTACCGCGCGTGCGCTGACGGCCTCGCTCGCGGCGGACCCGTCGACCGGCGCCGATTCCCGCGGACTCGGCGTGACCGGATCGGAGGGGCGAAGTGAGCGATTCGTCACGACCCTGCAGAAACCTATTGCAAACCTGCAGCGTGTGAGGATATATTTGCGGGCACGCCGCTGAACCGGCAGCAGTGTAGTACACGCCTCGGAAGAGGGCCCTCACCGCCCCCGCTGTGAGATAACCCACCTCTGAGTCGGAATCTCTTGACTCCTGCCGGGAACGTGGAAACATTCATGACGTAACAACGCGGAAACAGTTCGGTTCCCCCCGCGTTAACAGCCTGGAAATTCGGTGCCGGATCGGCACCTGCGATGAGTGGCGCGCCCGCGCGCCTGAAGGAGTGTACTGACATGGATTGGCGCCACAAGGCCATCTGTCGCGACGAGGATCCCGAGCTGTTCTTCCCCGTGGGTAACAGTGGTCCGGCCATCGCGCAGATCGCGGACGCCAAGCTGGTCTGCAACCGCTGCCCCGTGACCGCCGAGTGCCTGTCCTGGGCGCTGGAGTCCGGTCAGGACGCCGGTGTGTGGGGCGGCATGAGCGAGGACGAGCGTCGCGCGCTCAAGCGCCGCAACGCCCGCACCCGCACGCGCACCGCTGTGTAGGAGCATCATTCGACGAGGGCCCGGTGGATCTCCACCGGGCCCTCGTCGTGCTCCGGTCAGACGGGCTGGAGCGGCACCTGGACCACCGCGTCCGTTCCGCCGTCCCAGGTCGACAGGCGCAGCTCCCCGCCCAGCTCGGACGTCACGAGTGTCTGCACGATCTGCAGGCCCAGGCGGTCGGAACCGTCGAGGGTGAAGCCGGACGGAAGGCCGGCACCGTCGTCCCGGACGGTGACCTCGAGCATCCTGGTGGACCGGTGCGCGAGCAGTGCGACGGTGCCCGACTCCCCCGGCCCGTAGGCGTGCTCGATCGCGTTCTGGATGAGCTCGGTGACGACCATGACGAGCGGCATCGCGCGGTCGGCGTCGAGCAGGCCCACGTCACCGCGCCGTACGACCGTGACCGTCCCAGCACCCTCGGCCGGCGCGACATCGCCCATGATCGGGATGAGCCGGTCGATCACCTCATCGATGTCGACGTGTTCGTCCACGCTCATCGACAGGGTCTCGTGCACGAGCGCGATCGACGCGACCCGGCGCACGGATTCCTGGAGCGCGCGCTTGGCCTCGTCGTTGCGCGTGCGGCGGGCCTGCAGCCGGAGCAGGGCCGAGACCGACTGGAGATTGTTCTTCACCCGGTGATGGATCTCTCGGATGGTCGCGTCCTTGGAGATCAGGGCGCGGTCGCGGCGCTTGAGCTCCGTGACATCGCGGAGCAGCACGGCGGCGCCGGCCGGCCGGCCGTTCGGATGCAGGCCGAGCACGCGCAGCACGACGGTCACGCCGCCCTTCGTCAGCTCGATCCGCGAGCCCTCCCCGCGCTGCAGCGCACCGTCGAGCGCGACGGCCAGGTCCTCCGATTCGAAGGAGTCCCCCACCAGCTCCGCGGTGACCTCCACCAGACCACTGCCCTCGAGGTCGCTGGGCGCGCCCATCCGACGGTAGGCCGATTGCGCGTTCGGGCTCGCGAACACGACCTTGCCCTGCGCATCGACCCGGACGAAACCGTCGCCGGCCCGGGGCTCCGCCTCGCCGGTGGGCAGCTCCTCCCGCTCGGGGAAGGTGCCCTCGGCGACCATCGTGCACAGGTCGTCGGCGCACTCCGTGTACGCGACCTCGAGCGGGCTGGGGGTGCGCGGGTGGGTGACGTTGAAGTCGCGGGTGAGGACGGCGACGACCTCACCGTCCGAGGACACCGGGACCGCCTCGCGCCGCACCCGGGAGGGACCCGTCCAGGCCGGGGTCACGCCGCGGACCACCACCGCGCCCTCGAACGCCGCGTGCAGCGTGGGCGCCTCCCAGGGCGGGACGACGACGCCGACACCGTCGGAGTCGTAGACGGTCGAGGTCGTGTTGGGGCGGCACTGCGCGATGCAGATGTACGACGGGTCGGTCCGGTCGCCCTCCGGGTCGTTGCGCACCCAGAGCCGCAGGTCCGCGAACGACAGATCGGCGAGCAGCTGCCACTCCCCGGCGATGCGCTGCAGGTGGCGCGCGGCGCGACCGGGGAGGTCTGTGTGGATCGCCAGGAGGTCGGCGAGGGAGGCCATGGGACCGCCTTTTTGTCGTCGTCGGTGCCGTCGTGAAACAATAGCCGGTACTGCGAATGAGCTCGGGACAGGAAGGAGACCGCCATGGGAAAGCGTGGACGTAAGAAGCGCGGGCGCAAGAAGAACGCCGCCAACCACGGCAAGCGTCCGAACTCCTGAGCCATCAGGGATTCACCGCACTTGCGCACGAGGGCCCGCCGACGCGATGTCGGCGGGCCCTCGTCATGTGTGCGGATAGGTCACTCCGGGCGGAAGCGCACCTCGGTGTGCCGGATGCTGATCGTCAGTCGCTCGCGCAGCCCCTCGGGGGCGCGCTCGCCCCCGCACTTGCGGTTCACGAGCGACTTGATCTGCTGCTCGATGCCGTAGTGCGACAGGCACTGCGAGCAGCCGTCGATGTGCGCCTTGAGCCGCTCCTTCGCGGCCGAGTCGCACTCGTTGTCCAGCAGCAGCCAGACGTCCGCCATCACGGCGGAACAGTCGAGCTCGAGGTCCGGGTTCCCGTCCGAGGAATAGGTCACTTCTCCACCTCCTGATCGGCGGCGTCGACCTCGTCGTCGGCGGCGCCCCGCAGGAACCCTCGCTCCCGCGCGACCCCCTCCAACTCGGCACGCAGCTGACGCCGCCCGCGGTGCAGCCGCGACATCACCGTGCCGATGGGGGTTCCCATGATGTCCGCGATCTCCTTGTAGGGAAAGCCCTCCACATCGGCGTAGTACACCGCCATGCGGAAGTCCTCCGGGAGCTTCGCGAGCGCTTCCTTGATCTCGTCATCGGGCAGCGCGTCCAGGGCCTCGATCTCCGCGGAGCGCAGGCCGGTGGAGCTGTGCTCCGCCGTGGCCGCGAGCTGCCAGTCGGTGATCTCGTCCGTGGGGTACTGCGCCGGCTGCCGCTGCTTCTTGCGGTAACCGTTGATGTACGTGTTGGTGAGGATGCGGTACAGCCACGCCTTGAGGTTGGTGCCCTTCTTGAAGCTGCGGAAGGCGCTGTAGGCCTTCACGTAGGTCTCCTGGACCAGGTCCTCCGCATCCGCCGGGTTACGGGTCATGCGCAACGCGGCGCCGTACAGCTGGTCGAGCAGCGGCAGCGCCTCGGCCTCGAAACGCGCCGTCAGCTGCTCGGGCGTCTCGGTCGTCTCGTCGGGCGCCGAGTCCAGTTCCGCTACGTCCGCGATCTCCCGGTCGGTCATACCGACGAAGGCTACCGGTCGCTCGAGGACCGCTGCTCCGCTACCTGCACTCACGACCTCTGCAACAGCGCCGCCCGCCCGCTTGTTCCCGTGCCGTCCGGATCAACGCAGCCGGAGCCGGACCATGGGCAGACCGTCGACGGGGTGCTGCACCGCGTTCTCGATCGCGCCGCGCAGCCGCTCCCACGCCACCGGGTGCGCGGTGCGGTACCGCTCGAGCACCTCGTCGGAAGCCGTGCGGTCCAGCAGTTCGGCGCGCGCCGCGCGGTCCCGGTTCCCGACGGTGACCCGACAGTCCGGGTGGGCGCGCAGGTTGCGGTACCACTGCGCGGTCTCGCCGAAGCCACTGCACACCACCACGGTGTCGGCGTCCGGCCGGTCGACCACCTCGAGCACCACGTACCGCGGCTCGCCGGACTTCCGGCCGATGTGTTCGATCATCACCATCCGCGGGCCCAGCAGCGGCCCCAGACCGTGCTGGAACAACCAGATCGGTGCGCGCACCAGCCGACGGGTCCGTAGCGCCCGCGCCGCCAGCGCGGAGGGGCTCAGGTTCTCGTCGATCCATCCCACGCATCCGACGGTACGCCGCGATCCGGGGCCGCCGGGTACCGTCGGCCTCCCCCTCGGTCCGTCCCCTCCCCACCGCTCCGTCCCCTCCTCACCGATTCACCGCCCACTCCCCCCGATCCGTTCCTTCCCCCTCGAAACGACCTGCGTTTCGGTGGGGAGGGAACGATTCGGGGGGAAGCGTCCCACCTGATTGACTGGGCGGCATGGGCAAGAAGAACGCGGCGGCGACGCCGGCGATCGCGGCGCTGCAGACGGCGGGGATCGAGTTCCAGGTGCACGAGTACCAGCACGACCCGCGGGCCGAGTCCTTCGGTGGCGAGGCCGCGCAGGCACTGGGGAACGACCCGGCGCGAGTGTTCAAGACGCTGGTCATCACCGACGGCAAGCAGCTCGCCGTGGCGATCGTGCCGACCTCCGGCAAGCTCAGCCTCAAGGCCGCGGGCGCTGCGCTGGGCCTGCACCGGCCGACCATGGCCGACCCCGCTGACGTGCGCCGGGTCACCGGCTACGTGCTCGGCGGGGTGTCCCCGCTCGGGCAGCGCAAGCAGCTGCCGACGGCCGTCGACGAGTCCGCGCTGGGCTTCGAGACCGTCTTCTGTTCCGCCGGAAGGCGGGGCCTGGAGGTGGAGCTGGCACCGTCGGACCTGGTGGCCGCGACGTCCGCCGTGCTCGCGCCCCTCGCGGCCCCGTGACCGTGCATGGTAGTCAAGAGATGAGTGCGGGCGGGCAACACGGGTTTGGCGGTGGCCGCGCCGGAAAGTAGGTTCGTGGTATGGCCAGCTACTTCGTCACGGGCGGGACGGGCTTCATCGGCCGTGCCGTCGTGGCGCGGCTCGCCGCCGCGGAGCACGACAGCACGATCTACCTGCTGGTACGCGACGCGTCCCTGCCGAGATTCGAGCGGCTGATCGCCGACCTCGGCCACGAGCTGGCACCGCAGGTCGTGCCGGTGGCCGGCGATGTCACGGAGCCGGGCCTCGGCATCACCCCCGGAGACCTGCCCGAGCACGTCGACCACGTGATCCACCTCGCCGCCGTCTACGACATGGAGGCGTCGGAGGAGATCCAACAGCTCACCAACGTCGGCGGCACCCGCAACACCCTCGAACTGGCGGAGCGGCTCGGCGCGACGATGCACCACGTGTCCTCGCTCGCGGTGGCCGGCAACCACGAGGGGTGGTTCGCCGAGTCCGACTTCGACGTCGCGCAGGACTTCCCCACCCCGTACCACCGCACCAAGTACGAGGCGGAGCGGCTCGTCCGCGGCTCGTCCGCGCCCTGGCAGGTGTACCGCCCGTCCATCGTGGTGGGCGACTCGATGACGGGCGCGATCGACAAGATCGACGGCCCCTACTACTTCTTCCCCTTCCTGCGCCTGATGGGCACGATCCCGCACCACCTGCACGTCCCGTTCGCCAACCTCGGGTACACGAACATCGTGCCGGTCGACTTCGTCGCCGCCGCCCTGGTCGCACTGGTGACCGCTCCGCCGGCGCCGGGCACCGTCTACCACCTGGCGGACCCCAAGGGCCAGAGCATGGCCGCGATCTACGAGGCGATCGCGCCCGCGTTCTCCGGCCCCAAGACGCTGCCGCTGCCGAGCGCGCCGCTGGGCGAGTTCGCCGCGCGCATCGGGCGTCGCAACGAGGTGCGCGCGTTCCGGGACACGATCGCCCGCCAGATCGGGATCCCCCCGTCGATCCTGGATCACCCGTTCTACAACACCCGCTTCGACTCGGAGGCCAGCTACCGGACGCTCAGTCGGCTCGGGGTGGCGCTGCCGCGCCTGAAGTCCTACGGCCCCCGCCTGTTCCGCTACTGGGCCGAGCACCTCGATCCCGCGCGGAACCGCCGCGACGACCCCCGCGGCCCGCTCGTGGGAAAGCACATCCTGCTCACCGGCGGATCCTCAGGCATCGGTCGTGAGGCGGCCAAGCAGGCCGTGCTCAAGGGTGCGAACGTGTTCATCGTCGCCCGCAAGCCCGAGGACCTCGCCGACGCGGTGCTGCGCATCGAGGCGGAGCCCGGGCTTCCGGGCGTCCCGAAGGGCATCGTCCGGCCCTACCAGTGCGACGTGACCGACCCGGAAGCCGTGCGCACCACCGTCGCTCAGATCCTCGCGGAGCACGGCCACGTCGACGTCCTGGTCAACAGTGCCGGGCGATCGATCCGGCGTGCGACCGTCGACTCCGTCGACCGCGCCCACGACTACCAGCGCACGATGGCCGTGAACTACTTCGGCGCGGTGTACCTGATCCTGGAACTGTTGCCGCACATGGTGGCCCGGAAGTCCGGGCACGTGGTCAACGTGTCGTCGATCGGGGTTCAGGTGCGCGGGCCGCGGTTCGCGGCGTACATCGCCTCGAAGTCGGCGCTGGAGGCGTTCAGCGATATCACCGCGGCCGAGACGATGTCGGACCACGTGACCTTCACCAACATCCACATGCCGCTCACCCGCACCCGGATGATCGAACCGACCGATGCCTACGACAACGCGATGGCGCTCTCGGTGGAGAAGGCCGGCCAGATCGTCGTGCGCGCCATCGTCGAGCGGCCACGCCGCATCGATACGCCGCTCGGCACGCTCGCGCAGTTCGGCCAGTTCCTCTCACCGCGGATCGCGGCCGCCGCGCAGCACCAGGGCTATCTGTTGTTCCCCGAGTCCGGCGGGCCGGACGACGACGGGGCCGGGGCCGCGAAGGTCGTGGAAGTCGATGTGGCCGAAGTGGATACGCCGCGCGGCCGGCTCGCCGCCACGAAGGACCTGTCGAAGGACATCTCCACTGCAGCGGTCAGCCCGCTGTTCGGCATCTCCGGCGATCAGGGCCTGCGCCGCCTCGCCCGCAAGACCCTCAACCGCCTCCCCGGCATCAACTGGTAGCGACGGACTCCATCGTCTGCGCAGGCGCGAGCAGTGCCCGCGGCGTGACGCCGGTCAGCGCGCGCACCTCGCGGGTCAGGTGAGCCTGGTCCGCGTAGCCCGACGATGCCGCCGCGACGCCGAGCGCATCGCCCGCGCGGATCAGGGTCACCGCGCGCTGGAAGCGGAGGATCCGCGCGAGGGTCTTCGGGCCGTAGCCGAACGATCGCCGGGCCAGCCGGTGCAGTGCCCGCTCGCCGAGCCCGGACTCCGCCGCGATCCCGGCGACGGGGCGCCCCGCCCCGAGCCGGGCCGCGATCCCGGCGATCCGTCGGTCGAGGACCACGTCGCCGAGGAGCCCCGCCGCGATGTCCTCGGGGTCACGCGAGGCCGTCAGCCGGCGGCACGGGAGGACCTCGGCCAAGGGGACGCGCACGCCGGTGAGCTCATCTGCGGCGACACCCAGCAGCTGCGGGAGAACACCGGGCGGGAAGCGCAGGCCGTCGATGCGCGCACCGTCGGACCCGGTGACGTGCGCCGCGACGGCGTCCGGACCGGCGACGATGGGCGCACCGTCGATCACGATGACGTCCATGCAACCGTCGGGCAGGATCAGCGCGGTCCCGGCGCTCCCCGTCGAGGACCACCGGACCGCGCCGGGGATCCTCGACGGGCGTTCGCGGTACACGCATTCGAGTATGTCCGAAACGTTCAAGACCCGCGTCGACCCGACGCATACGGTGGCGCCATGACTGAACGCCTGCGCTTCGACGCCATCGGCATGGTCGCGGACGACCTCGCCGCCACCCTCGCCTTCTACCGCCTGCTCGGCCTGGACATTCCCGACGGTGCCGAGCACGAGCCGCACGTGGAGGCGCAGCTGCCCGGCGGGATGCGGCTTATGTGGGACACCGCCGCGGTGATCCGGACGATGGAGCCGGACTGGGTGAAGCCGACGGGCCAGAGCGCCACGCTGTGCGTGCTCTGCGCCTCGCCCGCCGTGGTCGACGAGGTGTACGCCGAGCTGCTCGCCGCCGGGCATCCCGGCGCCATGCCACCCTTCGACGCGCCGTGGGGACAGCGCTACGCGGGCGTGCTCGACCCGGACGGGTACCAGGTGCAGCTGTTCGCGTGGCAGTAGCGTCCGAGACCACACACGGAATGTGTTGGGGCGCCTATCGTGGGGGACGAACCCCGTTCCGTCCCCCACGAGGAGATCCGACATGGTCGACGTCCAGTACGCCGTCACGAACCCGGCGACCGGCGAGGTGTTGCAGACCTACCCGACCGCCGAGCCCGCCGAGATCGAGGCCGCGATCGACGCGGCCTCGCGCGCCGCGCGCACGTGGCCGCAGGAATCCACGGTCGCCGAGCGCGCGGCGCTCGTTCGGCGCGTGGCCGAGCTGCACACCGAGCGCCGGGAGATGCTCGCGGGAATCATCCAGCGGGAGATGGGAAAGCCCCTCGAGGACGCCTTGGGCGAGGTCGACTTCTCGGCCGCGATCTACACCTACTACGCCGACAACTCGGAACGCTTCCTCGCCGATCAGCCGCTGGAGTTGCTGGAGGGCGAGGGATCGGCGCTGATCCGCCGCTCCCCGATCGGCGTGCTGTTCGGGATCATGCCGTGGAACTTCCCCTACTACCAGGTGGCGCGGTTCGCGGGGCCGAACCTGGCCGCGGGCAACACGATCCTGCTCAAGCACGCGCCGCAGTGCCCCGAATCGGCGGAGGCGATGCAGCTGATCTTCACCGAGGCGCGCCTGCCGTCGGGCGCATACGTGAACATCCGGGCGACCAATGAACAGGCCGCCGACATCATCGCGGACCCCCGCGTCGCCGCGATCTCGCTGACCGGCTCGGAGCGAGCCGGGGCCGCGGTCGCGGAGGTCGCCGGCCGGAACCTCAAGAAGTGCGTCCTCGAGCTGGGCGGTTCGGACCCGTTCATCGTGCTCTCCACCGACGATCTGGACGCGACGGTCGACGCCGCCGTCGCGGGCCGTCTCGACAACACCGGTCAGTCCTGCAACGCGGCCAAGCGGTTCATCGTGGCCGCCGACCTGTACGACGACTTCGTCGCGAAGTTCACCGCGAAGATCCTCGCCGCGGGCGAGGGCATCGCGCCGCTGTCCTCGGAGCGCGCCGCGATCGGGCTCGAACAGCAGGTCAACAGTGCCGTGGAGGCGGGCGCGCACCTGGCCATCGAGGGGCAGCGCGACGGTGCCTTCTTCCCGCCCGCCGTGCTCACGAACGTCACGGAGGACAACCCCGCTTTCCGGCAGGAGTTGTTCGGACCCGTCGCAACCGTCTACCGCGTGGAAGGCGAGGGCGAGGCGCTGGCACTCGCCAACGACACCCCGTTCGGCCTCGGGTCCTACGTGTTCACCACCGACCCCGAGCAGGCCGCCCGCGTCGCCGACCGGATCCAGGCGGGCATGGTGTTCGTCAACGGCGTGCTCGCCGAGGGAGCCGAACTGCCCTTCGGCGGCGTGAAGCGCTCCGGGTTCGGCCGCGAGATGGGCCCGCTGGGCATCGAGGAGTTCCTCAACAAGAAGCTGATCCGCACGGTGAAGTAGGTCGAGGGCGGTGGTTCCTGGCCCAGTCAGGCCAGGAGCCGCCCCTCCGCGACGTCGATCACCCACTGCGGCGTCTTCTTCCCCTCCTGGCGGTCGAGTTCGACGATGATCCGAGCGCTGTACATGCGCTCTTCGTCGGACTGCCCCCGCAGGAAGAAGTCCGCCTCGTCGCGCTCGCGCGCGCTCTGCTCGAGGTCCGTCATGTCGCGCCTCACTTTCGCTTCTTCCGATTATCGCCCAGCTGCGGGCCGGCCGCCACAGCCCGAGCGATGTCGCGTTCACTCGCTGTGATCAGAGGCGATCGAATCAGCTTGGTCATGACGATGCGACCAGTCACCCGGCTCTCAGGATTGCCGAGCCCAGCGGTGTGCTCTGCTGCCCACTGAAATCGCCGCCACCACTCGACTCTGGCTTCGTGCTCGGCCTTTAGCGCGCGGTCGGCGTGTTCGGACCGTTGCTTCTGCCACAACGTGCCGAGCACCCCGAATGCTGTCAGAACCGCCACAGTCAGCATGACCCAGTACTGCGCTGCCATCGTTCCTCCCCCAAGGTCCGATTCGTTTCGTTCCCGCAGCGTACGACCCGGGTCCGACAGGTTCCGTCAGAGGAGGCTGAGCTGGCCGGGCTCGTCACCCGGCTCGACGCGCTCGATCAGCGCGGGACCGTCGTTCTTGACAGTGTTGACCAGGGCGGACACGGGCCGGATCTCGATCCGCTCGGCCACGTCGAGGGCCGGCGGCAGCAGCAGCGCGGGGTCGACGGGACCGTCGGGATCGAGCCACTGGTCGAACAGATCGGGGGTGAGCACGAGCGGCATCCGGTCGTGCACCTCGCGCAGCGGGCCGACGGAGTCGGTGGTCAGCACCGTCGCCGAGAGCACGGGAGGCACGTCGAGCCCGGCGTCGGCGGGGCGCCACACCGACCACAGCCCCGCGATGTACATCCGGGTCCCGTCCTGCGGCGTCAGGTACATCGGCTGCTTGCGCGGCTTCGTGGCGTCCGGGTCGAGCACCTGCCACTCGTACCAGCCGTCCATCGGGATCAGGCAGCGCTTGTTCTTGATCGCGGTGCGGAACGCCGGCTTCTCGGCGACGGACTCCGCACGCGCGTTGAACAACGGCGGGCCGCTCAGCGTCTTCTGCCAGTGCGGCAGCAGCCCCCAGCGCATCGCGCGCAGCCGCCGGGTCGGGGCATCGTCGGGTTGTTCGCGCGAGTGCCGCGCGACGACGGTGACGATGGTCGTCGTGGGCGCGACGTTGTAGCCCGGCACGTCGAGCTCAGTGCCCGCCGTCTCGTCCACCGCGTCGATCTCGCCCGCCAGCAGCGCCGGGTCCGTGGTCACCGCGTACCGTCCGCACATGGGATCACGCTATCGCGTGGGTGTGACACATCGCGTGCGCAGTCCGGACCTCACTGCCTTCGGGCGGTGATCGTGATGCCGGAGTCGTCTTTCCGGCGGAGGACGAGGGTGCTCGTGGCCTCGCTCCACGTCACCGCGATGGACATCGATGCGTTCGGCGACGAAGCCTTCGATGGGTCGGAGTCGGACAGCACACTCGACATGATCCAGTCGAATTCACCGGAATCGCCCGCCACGGGGACATCGATGCTCTCGAACTCACCCGACTCGCCTCGAACCTGGTAGATCCGCACGCGG
Source organism: Tsukamurella sp. NPDC003166 (assembly GCF_040611135.1). Classification (NCBI taxonomy): domain Bacteria; kingdom Bacillati; phylum Actinomycetota; class Actinomycetes; order Mycobacteriales; family Tsukamurellaceae; genus Tsukamurella; species Tsukamurella sp. NPDC003166. The sequence goes on along the minus strand of NZ_JBEXNL010000004.1, from coordinate 105,086 downwards.
GACCCCGACCACTCCCATTTTCCGGACGGAAAAGGCTGACCCCGATACGGATTGCTCGGAACCTCATCATAGCCGTCGGAGACGAATGTTCCGTCCTCTTTGACATGCACCCGGAAGGTCGTTATCGAATTCGAATTCTTGACCTCAACGTTCCATTGCCCGGCCGCGAATCGTTTGAGCGGCGCGACCGCAACATCCTCGCCGGTACATGCTGCTACCAGCGCCGACGACGCCGATGCCACGGCAAGTTTGAGAACGGCCCGCCGTGAGAACCCCAACGATCTCGCAGTCCGCAACACCTGCACACCATCCGCCATCACACCGATATCCGAGCCACGTCCCACGAATACTCCTGCACTCCGTCGAAGAATCCGCAGAACCGATTCTTTCGGCGAGGGGTTCATCGGAAACCATGATCGCAGTCCCGTGCCGGGTCGACAATCATCCATTCGGATGACACCGATGACTTCGTCAAGAAGACCGTGGCGTCGACTACTCTTCGAAGCTGTCGAACACGCGCCGCGGCCCGACGCCGGTGGTGGCCAGGGCGTCGTGCGGGTTCGCGAGTGAGCAGGACGCCATGGACAGACAGCCGCAACCGATGCAGTCGGTGAGGTTGTCGCGCAGGCGGGTCAGTTCGTCGATCCGGTGGGACAGATCGTCGTGCCAGGAGCGCGAGAGGCGCTCCCAGTCGGTCCGCGTCGGGGTGCGGCCGTTCGGCAGCGTGTCGAGCGCCTCGCGGATCGTGGACAGGGGGATGCCCACGCGGTGGCTGATCCGGATGAACGCGACCCGGCGCAGCATCTCCCGCGGGTACCTCCGCTGGTTGCCGGAGGTCCGGCGTGCGCTGATCAGTCCCTCGCGCTCGTAGAAGTGCAGCGCCGACACGGCCACGCCGCTGCGGGCGGCGAGCTGACCGACGCTGAACTCCCGGGTCGTCTCCACGCCCCGGATTCTACCTGAACATTAGTTCAGAGATCAGCGCGCCTTCGGGGCCGCCGACGACGACGCAGCCGGCTTGGCCGAGGCGGGCGCGCCCGGCTTGGCCGACGCGGGAGCCGCGGGCTTCGCCGATCCGCTCGCAGCGGGAGCGGGCGCCGCCTGCTGCGGCTCCGGCGGGCTCTTCAGGATGGTGCTCTGCACGCGGAGCAGATCGACGGCCAGCTGGTCGTCCGCGCCGACGAACGGTGCGGGCTCGCGGGACTGGCGGCCGCCGCGCAGCGACATCGTGACGCCGTTGACCACGCCGGTGTACTGCCGCGACTGCAGGTACTCGACCTGGTTGCCGCGCTTGCTCTTCTGCGTGAACTCGAGGCCCAGGCCGCCGGGGATGCCGGTCGCGGCGATCTCCCGCACACTGACCTCGCTGGTGACACCGTCCTTGACGGCCTTGAAGGTCGCGCACTTGGGGAGCGCGGCACGCAGCGGCGCGACGTCGATCTGGAACTTGGAGACCACCATCGACCAGGTGGTGCCGCGCGAGGTTCCGTTGGTCTGCGCGGTGTCGGTGCCCTTGGGAATGGGCAGGCCCGCGTACAGCACCTTGCAGTCGGCCGGATCGACCTTGGCCTTGTTGAGCGACGCCCAGGCGCCGTTCCAGCCCGCGGCCGCTCCGGAGAGCACGGCGCCGCCGAAGTCCATCGAATCGGGGAGGTTGCCGGAGCCGATGACCAGCTCCCCGGCCTTGTTCTTCGGCGGCTCCGCCGGCTTCGGATCGGCCGACGCGACGGGCGCGAGGAGCCCCGCGACGGTCGCCACGGCGGCGAAGGTGGCGGCCGTCGAGACAGCCCTGCCCACGGACGTACGATTGCGCTTCATCGAGGATCTCCCGGCGGTGATGACCTGACCTGTTCTGCCCAGCAAGGTAGCACGCGGTGAGGCCGCCCTCATGTGCGAGGATGGGCCGGTGGACCTGTTGGAGCTGTGGCCTGCGCCCTTCGCCGTCGGACCGGTGACGGGCACGATCGCCCTCCCGGGCTCGAAGTCGATCACCAATCGGGCGTACATCCTGGCAGCTCAGGCACCGTCGGCGTCGACTCTGACGAACGCCCTCCGCAGCCGCGACACCGACCTCATGGCCGCAGCGCTGCAGGCCCTCGGAGCCGAGGTCGCGTTCGCGGGCGGGACCACGGTCACCGTCACCGGCGGGTCGCTGCACGGCGGCGCCGTCGACTGCGGACTCGCCGGCACCGTCATGCGTTTCCTCCCCTCCCTGGCGGCCGGGGCGCGCGGCACCGTCGACTTCGACGGTGACCCGCAGGCCCGGGCCCGACCCCTGGGCACGGTGCTCGACGCGCTGCGCGGGCTCGGCGCCCGGATCGACGGTGACGGGCTGCCCTTCACCGTCCACGGCGACGGACCGATCCGCGGTGGCACCGTCACCATCGACGCGTCGGCGAGCTCCCAGTTCGTCTCGGGCCTGTTGCTCAGCGCGCCGAGCTTCGTCGAGGGCGTCGTGGTGCATCACGACGGCAAGCCGGTACCGTCCATGCCGCACATCGACATGACCGTCGACATGCTCCGCGCCGCGGGCGCCGAGGTGGACACCTCCGAGGCGAACACCTGGCGGGTCGCGCCGGGCGGGATCCGCGCGCACGACTGGACGGTCGAACCGGACCTGTCCAACGCCACCGTCTTCCTCGCGGCGGCCGCGGTCACCGGCGGGGCCGTGACCGTCCCGCACTGGAACCCGGCGTCGACGCAGCCGGGCGTCCAGTTCGCCGACATCCTCACGGCGATGGGGGCCGGAGTCTCGTACGCCGACGGTGCGATTGTCGCCCGCGGGACCGGCGCCCTGCACGGGGTCGACTGGGACCTGCGCGACATCGGCGAGCTCACGCCGACCGTCGCCGCGCTTGCGGCCCTGGCGGATTCGCCGTCGCACCTGCGGGGCATCGCACACCTGCGCGGCCACGAGACCGACCGGCTCGCCGCGCTCGCCGCCGAGATCACCGCGCTCGGCGGACGCTGCACCGAGACCGAGGACGGCCTGCGCATCGAACCGGCGACGCTGCACGGCGGGGTCTGGCACAGCTACGCCGACCACCGCATGGCCACCGCGGGCGCGATCCTGGGGCTGGTCACCGAGGGCGTGCAGGTCGAGGACATCGCGACGACGGGCAAGACCATGCCCGACTTCCCCGCCATGTGGAACACGCTGCTGGGCGACCGGTCGTGAGCCGGCTCGTTGGGTAAGCGCGAGTACGACGAGACCGATGTCCGGGTGCGCCCGGGCAAGAGCAGTCGTCCGCGCACCAAGACCCGGCCCGACCACAGCGACGCCGAGACGGCGATGGTCGTCTCCGTGGACCGCGGCCGCTGGGGTTGCGCCCTCGGCGGCGATCCCGAACGGGTGATCACCGCGATGCGGGCCCGCGAACTGGGCCGCTCCCCCATCGTCGTCGGAGACTCGGTGGGCGTCGTCGGCGACCTGTCCGGCCGCAAGGACACACTCGCCCGGATCATCCGCGTCGACGAGCGGAAGACGGTGCTGCGCAGGACCGCCGACGACACCGACCCGTACGAGCGGATCGTCGTCGCCAACGCGCAGCAGCTGCTCATCGTGACCGCGCTCGCCGACCCGCCGCCCCGCACGGGCTTCGTCGAGCGCACCCTGATCGCCGCCTACGCGGGCGGACTCACGCCCGTGCTGTGCCTGACCAAGAGCGACCTGGCCGATCCCGCCGAGTTCGCCGCCGCGTTCGCCGACCTGGACCTGCAGGTGATCGTCGCGGGCCGCGGCGACCCGCTCGACGAGGCGCACGACCTACTGACCGGGCACGTGACCGCACTCATCGGGCACAGCGGCGTCGGGAAGTCGACTCTGGTCAATCGGCTCGTGCCTGATGCCAACCGCGCCACCGGCGTCGTCTCCGGGGTGGGCAAGGGACGGCACACGTCCACGCAGTCCGTGGCGCTGTGGCTGCCCGACGGTGGCTGGGTCGTCGACACCCCCGGCATCCGCAGCTTCGGGCTCGCGCACATCTCCACCGACGACGTCGTCGCGGCCTTCCCCGACCTCGCCGAGGCCGTTCTCGATTGTCCTCGCGGGTGTACGCATCTCGGTCCGCCGGCCGATCCGGAGTGCGCACTCGACGCACTGGAGGGGACGGCGCACCGTCGGGCGATGGCGGTCCGCGGCCTGCTGACCGACCTGACCGCCACCCCCGATTGGGCCTGAGCGCGTCGCGCCGAACCCGTATATCGTTAGCCATGTGAAGATCTTGATGACCGGCCTCGCCGGATACTCACACCTGGTCCCGTTCGTCCTCCCGGCCGCGGCCGCGCTGCGCGCCGCAGGGCACGAGGTGAGGGTCGCCGTCCCCGACGGTGCCCGGGAACTGGTGTCGGAACACGGTTTCGAGGTCCTGCCACTACCCGGCGTTCCGCAGATGCCGGACATCGCTGCCGATCCCGCGATCCGGTCCGACGACTTCACGGTGGCGGGATACACGGCGCCGAGCTCGCCGCCCCCGATCGGCGACACGCTGCCCGCCGCGAGTCCGCTGGTGACGGCGCGTGCCTTCATCGGCGTGATCGCGCACCGCGCGGCGACCGGCCTCCTCGAGGCGCTCGACGGCGAGGTTCCCGACCTGATCATCCGGGACAACACCGAGTTCGGCGGGCACCTGGTGGCCGGAACGGTCGGCTGTCGAGAAGCGGTGCTCGACGTGGCACCGATGCTGGAGGAGGACTCGCCCCACCTGGTGGCGGTGCTCAACGAGGTGCGGAGGGAACACGGCCTGCCCGCCGTGGACGCCGTTCCCCGGTGCCCACGGATCGCCCAGACGCCACTCGACTTCTACCCGCCGGGCCGGTCCGTCGCCGACCTGCACTGCTTCCGGCCCGGGCCCCGGACCCATTCGCCGCTCGATGCGGCGATCGCGGACCTCCCCGCGGACCGCCCACTCGTGCTGGCGAGCCTCGGATCCGTGGCGCCGCGGATCGGCATCGGCACGCTCCTGCTCGACCGCATCATCGCCGCCCTCGGCACCCTCGACGTACGCGCGGTGGTGGCGGTCGGCTCGCACCCGGTGCCGGACCCGCCGGCCAACGTGGTGATCACGGACTTCGTGGACCAGCAGACCGTGCTGTCCACCTGCGACGCCTTCGTCTCGCACGGCGGGTTCAACGGCGTCCGGGAGTCATTGCAGGCGGGCGTCCCGACGGTGCTGCTCCCCCTGTTCGGCGACCACTCCGCCAACGCGGTGCAGGTCGAACGCCTCGGAGCCGGGATCGCCCTCGATCCGGCCACCGCGTCGGTCGAGACGATCGCCGACGCGACCCGGAAGATTCTGACGGACCCGGGCCACCGCCTGCGCGCGCTGCGGTTCGCGCGGCGCACACACGCGCTCCCGGAGTTGTCCGCCTTTCCGGACGTGCTCGCCCGAGAGCTCGGGTGAGCACGCCCGCGGATCAGGCGGAGGCGCGCTTGGGCAGCTTCCAGCCGGGCCGCGGGAAGTGGCAGGTGTAGCCGTCCGGGTACTTCTCGAGGTAGTCCTGGTGCTCCGGCTCGGCCTGCCAGAACGGCGCCGGGGTCTCGATGGTGGTGACCGCCCTGCCGGGCCACAGGCCCGATGCGTCCACGTCGGCGATGGTGTCGCGCGCCACCTTCTCCTGCTCCTCGCTGAGCGGGAAGATCGCCGAGCGGTAGCTCGAGCCCCGGTCGTTGCCCTGCCGGTCCTTGGTGGACGGGTCGTGGATCTGGAAGAAGAACTCCAGCACGTCGCGGTAACTCGTCTTCGAAGGGTCGAACACGATCTCGACCGCCTCGGCGTGCCCGGGATGGTTGCGGTAGGTGGCGTATTCGTTGCTGCCACCGGTGTAGCCCACGCGCGTGGCCTCGATGCCCGGCTGCTTGCGAAGCAGGTCCTGCATGCCCCAGAAGCAGCCGCCCGCCAGCACCGCGGTCTCGCGGCCGGGGACGGTGGTGATGGTGCCGTTGTCAGTCATATCAGCTCCTAGTCCGGCTCTCCCCGATGGCGTCGGGGCGCCACCGGTCTCAACACAGACGGTACGCGGACCATTCCTCCCGCGGCCGCTGCCTCCGCCGGCCCGAGCGGGCGGATCGGGTGCGGGAAGCCATCCGCACCCGAACTGCGCGAGCGCACCCGGCGTGCCGGGTGTGGCCGGGTGAAACGGGTGCGGGACCGTGGCCGCACCCGAAGTGCCCGGGCGCCGGAGACTTACCCCGCTGCCGCACGCGCAGCGCACCGACTACTCGGGGTGACCGCACGAACGCCAGCCCCAGCGGCGAGACGCCGGCGGTGACCAGGGCGTCTGCGGCGGCCGCGCCGCTCAGGGCGACATTCGTGCGGGGATCCACGACAGGTAGACGCTGTTCGGGTCATCGCGGTACCCGCCGAACGGGGCACACGGGACGAAGCCGTGCGCGCTGTAGAGGGCACGGGCCGGCGCGAAGAACTCCTGGCTGCCGGTCTCGAGCGACACCCGCTCGACACCTCGCGCGAGCGCATCGTCGAGGACGTGCCGGAGCAGCACGCGCCCGATGCCGAGACCGCGGGCGGCGGGTGCGACGCGCATGCTCTTGACCTCCTCGTGATCGGGCTCGACCGCCGAGAGTGCGACGGTGCCCACGAGCTCGCCGTCCCGGTGCAGTGTCCACAGGCGTACCCCCGGGGCGCGGAGAGCGGCGAGGTCCAGGGCGTGGCGGCTCCCCGGCGGTGCGGTCGGTTCCATGTCGCGCAGGTGGGCGACGAGGAAGTCCGCGAGGGCCGGGTCGTCGAGGTCCGCGCGCGTGATCGAGATGTCCATGTCCGATCGAGGCTAGACCGGCCGAGACCGCGGCGGGTGGAAGACTCCCGTGTGGAGGGATCACTCCGACGGTGTGCGGTCGCGCGCCGCCCGAGCACTGGAGGATGACACGCATGACCGCCGACGATCACCCTGAGGTCGCGACCGACGCGGGCGTGGTCCGCGGCCGCTGGCGGCCGACGACGGGCGGGCGGGGCGCACCGCGGTCCGCGGCGTTCCTGGGCATCCCCTTCGCGGAGCCGCCGGTGGGTGCGCTGCGCTTCGCCGCCCCGGTCCCGAAGGCGCCCTGGGAGGGCGTGCTCGACGCCGGCTCCTACGGGGCCACCGCGCAGCGCGGCGACCCCGGCGTCGTGCTCATCCCGGAGCCGTCGATCCCCGGGGACTCGACGCTGAACGTCAACGTGTTCACACCCTCGCCGAAGGCCGCACGTCCCGACGGTGCCGGCCTGCCCGTCCTGGTGTGGATCCACGGCGGCGGCTACTTCGCCGGCTCCCCCGCCAGCCCCTGGTACGACGGACGGAACTTCAACCGCGACGGCGTGATCACGGTGACGATCTCCTACCGCCTCGGCTTCGACGGCTTCGGGTGGATCGAGGACGCACCGTCGAATCGTGGGGTCCGGGACTGGCTCGCAGCGCTGGAGTGGGTGCAGCGCGACATCGCCGCGTTCGGCGGCGACCCCGACCGCGTCACGATCGCCGGGCAGTCCGCGGGCGGCGGCGCGGTCCTGACACTCCTCGGCATGCCCGCGGCGCGGCACCTGTTCCACGGCGCGATCGTCCTCTCCGGCGTGCTCGCCGACGCATCGGCCGCGCGCGCCGAGGCCTTCGGCCGAGACCTCGCGGCGCGGGCCGGCGTCGCGCCGACCCGGGCCGGCCTGTCGACGGTGCCCGAGGAGCGCATTCTCGACCTGCAGAAGAAGGCCACGTCGATCGGCATCCGCGGGCTGCGCACCGCGTTCGCCCACGGCCTGCAGCTGGGGCCGACCGTCGACGACGATCTGCTTCCCCGCCCCACCTCCGAGGCTCTGCGCGGTGGCGCCGGCGCCGACGAACCGCTGGTGATCGGCACCGTCGACGACGAATTCGCGATGGCCTTCACCGAGGGACCGATGGGCCGGATCACGCCACTGATCCCCGCCCGCGCGGTGCTCGCCGCGCTCGCCGTCCCGAAACCGCGGCGCGCCCCCTACCTCGCGGCGAACCGCGAGATAGGGGCGCTCGGGAAAGCGCGCCTCGCCGGGCGGGCGTTGAGCGACAAGATGTTCCGGGTGAGCGTTCCCCGGATCGCCGGCTACCGCGGCGACGCGCCGACCTGGACCTACCGGTTCTCCTGGCCCTCAGGGCGATTCGGGCTCGCCGGGCACTGCCTGGACGTCCCCTTCTTCTTCGACTGCCTCGACGGCCCGGCGGTGGAGCCCCTCGCGGGAGCCCACCCGCCGCAGTCTCTCGCCGACGAGATCCATTCCGCGGCGGTCGCCTTCGTCACCGCACAGGATCCCGGCTGGCCCCGGAGCACCGCCGGCGAACCGGTCAGCCGCGTCTTCGACCTGCCGAGCTCGGACCGGCCCGACGCCTACGCCTCGGTGCGGCCCCTACTGGGCTGAGGGCCGCCTCAGTCGGCGGCGGCCTGCGCCGCGTCGATCATCGCGTCGACACTGGTGAGCTTCACGCGCGGTCGATCGTCCTCCTCCGCGAGGGCGGTCTCGTGCGCATCGATCGCCATCCAGCCGTCGTACTCGACCAGGTTCGGAACCCGCTCGACGATGAGCTTCTCGACCTGCGCACCGTCGAAGTCGCTGCGCGCGAGCCTGCCCTCCGCGACGTCGGCGAGGAGGACGGAGACCGTATCGCGCGCGCAGTCCCGGTTCGTGGGGATGACGCCCGACGGTCCGCGCTTGATCCAGCCGACCACGTAGTGGCCCGGCAGGGGCGCACCGTCGTAGCCGACGATCCGCGAGTCGGCGTTGCGGAAGACGCCCCGCTCCGTGTCGAACGGGATGCCGGGGATCGGGGTGCCGTGGTAGCCGACGGCGTGGATGACCAGGCCCGCGTCGTGCTCGGCGACCGCGCCCGTGGGCTGCGCCTCGACGGTGCCGTCCTCGCCGAGGGCGAGCTCGTTGGTCGCGACCGAGACGGTGCGCACGGCACCCTCCCCACCGATCCCGACGACCGAGCGCAGGAACTTCAGCACGATCCGACGGTCCGCCCCGGTCGGCTCGAGCGCGGCGAGCTTGCGCAGCTGCTTGAGGTTGTTGCGCTGGACCGGTGGGCGGGCCTTGTCGCGCTCCTTGTCCTCGGCCGGCACGTCCGCGGGGTCGACGATCACGTCGACGCCGGGCAGCTTGCCCAGCTCAGCGACCTCGGACGGCGTGAACGCCGCGTGCTCGGCACCGCGGCGCCCCAGCACCACCACCTCGCGCACCGACGATCCGTGCAGCGCCTCGAGGGCATGCTCGGCCATGTCGGTGCCGGAGAGCTTGTCGGTATCGGTGACCAGGATCCGGGCCGCGTCCAGCGCGACATTGCCGTTGCCGATGACGACGGCGCGCTCGACGCTCAGATCGACGTCGAGGTCACGGCGATCGGGATGGCCGTTGTACCAGCCCACGAAGTCGCTGGACGGATGGTTGCCGGGGAGCCAGGCACCGTCGACCTCCAGGCGCCGGCCGCCCGATGCGCCGATCGCGTAGATCACCGCGTCGTACCACTGCGCGAGTTCGGAGGCCTGGATGTCGGTCGCGATCTCGACGTTGCCGAAGTAGCGGAAGTTCTCGTGCTGCGCGGTGCGGTCGAAGATCTTGGTGACCGACTTGATCGCCGGGTGATCGGGGGCCACACCGTAGCGGACCAGGCCGAACGGCGTGGGCAACCGGTCGAACACGTCGACCTGCACCTCGATGTCGTCCTGCTCCAACAGGTTCCCGGCGGCGAAGAACCCCGACGGCCCGGAACCCACGATCGCGACACGCAAGGGCTTCATCAACAACTCTCCCGACGAAAGGACTCGGCAGTCGTCTTAGGCTGCCCAAAGTAGGAATTCTACGCCACCCAGCGGTCACCGCGGCGGCAGCGGACCGATGGCGTCCCGGACGAGCAGCGCCGCGTGGAGCGAGGTCCGCGAGGTCCCGTCGTCCAGATCGACGGCCAGCCGCTCCTGCAGCGTCGCCAAGCGGGCGTAGAGGGTGGGTCGCGAGACGTGCAGGCGGCGGGCGAGCTCGGTCTTGTTCCCGGCGGTCTCGAGGAACGCCCGCAGCAGCTCGAGGTTCGCCTCGGGCTCCGGACCGTCGGTGATCCGGCGCAGCTCGACGGCGGCGAAGGCCCGGACCCGCGGATCGTCGGCGAGGAGCGCGAGCAGCCCACGCAGCCGCGTGTCCGCGGACCGGTGGACGCGCGCCTCGGCCCGCGGCATCGCCGCGACGACCGCCGCGACGTGATGGGCGTCGGCGATGCCCGCGACCGCGTCCACGATGCGCCCCACCGCGGGCCCGGCCCCGATCGTGACGGCGCGGACCCCGCGGACCCGGCCGACCTCCGCGATCATCAGCAGCCCCGCCCGGTCCACCGCCGCGTCCGGATCCGGGGCCGGACACGCCACCACGACGTCCACGGCGGAGCCGGTCACCGAGCTGATCGCCGTGAGCCGGGCGAGCCCCAGCGCATGCCGCAGGGCGTCGTGGACCTGCACCTGTCGCCGGCGCGTGCTGAGCTCGTCGTGACCCGTGTCCATGTCGATGAGTACGCAGATCGGCACGTAGTAGCGGGCCATCTCCAGACCGAGATTCCGCGCCCGGGCCGAGGCACCCGCCTCATCGGAGATCCGACCGGTCCGCAGGTCGTCGAGGAGGCCGTGCTGCGCCTGCTGTTCCAGGGCGGTCCGGTCCCGCTCGACCATCTCGCGCAGGGCGAGCGCCTGTGCCGTCCGCTCCAGCACCATCGCGACGCGCGGCGTCGGCTCCGCGAGCGGGGCCACGAGCCGGGCGAAGACCTTGCCGTCGGCGCCCACGGACACCGCGACACCGTCGGCCCGCGACCGGGTCGGCCAGCCCTCGAGCAGATCGGCGGTGGCGCGGCCGTGCGCCGCCAGCGACAGCACCCGGCGGCCGGTGTCCTCGAGCGCCACGGGCGTGCCGAGCAGGTCCGCGGCGGCGGTCACGATGGCGTCGGCGTCCGCGCGCCGCATGGAGAGCTCGGTGAAGACCTGGTGGGCGTGCCGCGCGAACTCCACCTCGTCGAACTGGGCCGCGACGATGGCGCGATGGACGTGCTCGGTCAGCGCGATGAACCGGATCTCGCGGCGCAGCGCCACCAGGGCCATCCCGGCGCGCTCGGCCGCGGCGACCGCCGCCGCCGGCAGGTCCGGCAGCCGCGGCCCGAGCTCGACGACGAGCCCGACCGCCCCGGCGTCGGCAAGCGCCGTGCAGTAGCCGCCGGGGTCGGAGGCGAGGGCGGGCCCGGTGGTCAGGATCAGCTCCCCGCCCGTCAGGAGGTCGGCGACCGCCGCGGCGTCGCCCACGTGCACCCACCTCACCTGCCGGTCCAGGCCCGCAGCGACGTGGACCTCGGGCTCCCCCGCCCGGACCACCGGGAGGGCGAGTACTTCGGCGACTGTCACACCCATGCAACGAAGTGTAAAACGCTGGCACCGAATACTGACGGAACGTCGACGCCTTCCCCGGGCGGGCGGCACCACAGTGGGTGCATGACCATCACCGAGATCAGCACGACCACGATCGATCACTGGATCAACGGCGCGCCGTTCGCCGGCGCCTCCGGCAACCACGCGCCCGTGACCAACCCCGCCACGGGCGCCGTCAGCGGCCGCGTCGCGCTCGCCGACGTCGCGGACACCCGCGCCGCCGTCGACGCCGCCGCCGCCGCGTTCCCGGCGTGGCGCGACACCTCCCTGGCCAAGCGCACCAGCATCATGTTCGCCTTCCGCGAGCTGCTCAACGCCCGCAAGGACGAGCTCGCCGCCATCCTCACCGCCGAGCACGGCAAGGTGCACTCCGACGCGCTCGGCGAGGTGACCCGTGGCCAGGAGGTCGTGGAGTTCGCCTGCGGCATGAATCACCTGCTCAAGGGCGCCATGAGCGAGAACGTCTCGACCATGGTCGACGTGTCGTCCATCCGCCAGCCGCTCGGCCCCGTCGCCGTGATCTCACCCTTCAACTTCCCCGCGATGGTGCCCATGTGGTTCTTCCCCATCGCGATCATGGCGGGCAACACCGTGGTCCTCAAGCCCAGCGAGAAGGATCCCTCCGCGGCCCTCTGGATCGCGCGGACGCTGGCCGAGGCCGGGCTGCCCGACGGCGTGTTCAACGTCGTCCAGGGCGACAAGACCGCCGTCGACGAGCTGCTCGCCAACCCCGGGATCAAGGCCGTCTCGTTCGTCGGGTCCACCCCGATCGCCGAGTACGTCTACCGGACCGGCACCGCCAACGGCAAGCGCGTCCAGGCGCTCGGCGGCGCGAAGAACCACGCCATCGTGCTCCCCGACGCCGACCTCGACATCGCCGCGGACGCCATGGTCAACGCCGGTTTCGGCTCCGCGGGCGAGCGGTGCATGGCCGTGTCCGCGCTCGTCGCCGTCGGCGACATCGCCGACGAACTGGTCGCGAAGATCGCCGAGCGCACCCGCACCCTGGTGACCGGCGACGGGACCGGCACCGCCGACATGGGCCCGCTGATCACCGGAGCGCACCGCGACAAGGTGGCCGGCTACATCGACGCCGGCGAGCAGGCCGGGGCCACCGTCGTCGTGGACGGCCGCGCCGTCGCCCCGGCGGCGGGCGGCGACGCCGAGGACGTCGCGGGCGGCTTCTGGGTGGGCCCGACTCTGCTGGACCACGTCACCACCGACATGAGCGTCTACACCGACGAGATCTTCGGCCCCGTGCTCTCCGTCGTGCGCGTGGACACCTACGAGGAGGGCATGCAGCTCATCGCCGACTGCCCGTACGGCAACGGCACCGCGATCTTCACCGCCGACGGCGGCGCGGCACGACGCTTCCAGAACGAGGTGGAGGTGGGCATGGTCGGCGTCAACGTGCCGATCCCCGTGCCCACCGCCTTCTTCTCCTTCGGCGGTTGGAAGGCCTCGCTGTTCGGCGACACGCACGCCTACGGCACCGAGGGCGTGAACTTCTTCACCCGCGGCAAGGTCGTGACCACCCGCTGGCAGGACCCCGCCAACCGGGGCATCAATCTCGGCTTCCCGCAGAACGTCTGACGGCCGGCACTCGACGAAACGACAAGGAGCAACGACGATGACCGCACTCCCCGGTGGGGCCGACCTCGAGGCCGCCGTCGCCGCGGGCGCCCGCGCCCACGCGCTCGACCGCGCGCACGTCTTCCATTCCTGGTCCGCGCAGGCGCACCTCGACCCGATGACGGTGATCGCCGCCGCGGGCTCGTACGTGTGGGACGGCGAGGGCAACCGGCTGCTGGACTTCTCCTCACAACTGGTGAACACCAATGTGGGACACCAGCATCCGAAGGTGGTCGCGGCGATCGCCGATCAGGCGGCCGCGCTGTGCACGATCGCGCCGCAACACGTCAACGCGGCACGCAGCGAGGCGGCGCGGCTGATCGCCGAGCGCACCCCGGGTGATCTGGACAAGGTCTTCTTCACGAACGGCGGCGCGGACGGCATCGAGCACGCGGTCCGGATGGCGCGCCTGCACACCGGCAAGCACAAGGTGCTGGCGCGGTACCGCGGCTACCACGGCGGCACCGACCTCGCGATCAACCTCACCGGCGACCCCCGGCGCTTCCCCAGCGACCGCGGCGCGCACGGCGTGGTGCACTTCAACGGCCCGTTCCTGTACCGGTCGGTGTTCCGCGCCGAGACCGAGCGGCAGGAGTGCGAGCGGGCCCTCGAGGAACTGCGTCGCGTGATCGAGCTGGAGGGCCCGTCCACGATCGCGGCGATCGTGCTCGAGTCGATCCCCGGCACCGCAGGCATCATGATCCCGCCGCCCGGCTACCTCGCCGGTGTCCGGGAGCTGTGCACCGAGTTCGGGATCGTCATGATCGCCGACGAGGTGATGGCCGGGTTCGGCCGCGCCGGAACCTGGTTCGCGATCGAGCACGCCGCCACCGCGGCGGGGCCCGTCGTGCCGGACCTGCTGGTCTTCGCCAAGGGCGTCAACTCGGGCTACGTCCCGATGGGCGGCGTCGCGATCGGCGACGAGATCGCCGCGACCTTCGCCGACCGCGCGTACCCGGGCGGCCTGACGTACTCCGGCCACCCCCTCGCGGCGGCCGCCGTGGTCGCGACGATCGAGGCGATGGAGGAGGAGAAGATCATCGACAACGCCGCGCGGATCGGCGCCGAGGTCATCGGCCCGGCGCTCGCGGGCATGCGCGCCAGGCACCGCTCCATCGGCGAGACGCGGGGCACCGGCGTCTTCTGGGCGATCGAGCTGGTCGAGGACCGCGCGACCCGCGCGCCCCTCGCCCCGTACGGCGGCTCCTCGCCGGCGATGGTCGAGACGGTCGCCGCGTGCAAGAAGGGCGGCCTGCTCCCCTTCGTCAACGGCAACCGCATCCACGTCGTGCCGCCGTGCACGGTGACGGCCGAGGAGGCCCGCGCGGGCCTGCGCATCCTCGACGAAGCCCTCAACCTCGCCGACGCGCACACCGCGTAAACCCCCGCGGAACACGAACGCGCCCGTCCGGATCCACGAGTCCGGGTGGGCGCGTTCGGCGTTCGCGGCCCAGGCGGGCGGCCCAGGCGGGCGGCCCAGGCGGGCACGCAGGGGGCGGGCGACGGCGGACCGTCAGGCCCCGTCGGACAGCCGCCCGGCGACGCGCCGCACGAACTCCGCGATCACCGTCGACGACGGGTCCTCCTCGGGGTGCCACTGCACCCCGGCCACCAGTGGCGCACCGTCGAGCTCGACGGCCTCGACGACCCGTCCGCCGGACGCGTCCGCGGTCACCGTCAGGCCCCGGCCCAGCCGGCCCACCGCCTGGTGATGATGCGAGTGCACCACCGCCCGCTCGGCGCCCACCAGACCGGCGGTGAGCGTGCCCGCGACGATCCGGACGGGATGGCTCTCGAACACGCCGTCGGTCCGCAGGTGCGTGCGATCGCCGCCCAGCGCGTCGGGCAGGTGCGGGACGAGGTCGCCGCCCAGCGCGACGTTGAGGACCTCCATGCCCCGGCAGACGCCCAGCAACGGGGTGCCCCGCTCGATCGCGGCCAGGACCAGAGCGATCTCGACCCGGTCGCGCAGCGGGTCGGTGGGCCCGGTCCGCGGGTGCTCCGCGGCGCCGTAGCTCGACGGTGCGAGGTCGGCACCGCCGGCGAGCAGCAGGCCGTCGACCCGGTCCAGGAGCAGCCCCGGGCGCGCGGCGAGGGCACCGTCGGGCACGACGACGAGAGCGACGGCGCCGGCCTCCGAGACCGCCCGGGCGTAGGTGTCGGGCAGCATCGTGACCCGACGGTCCCACACGCCTCCGTACTGCGCGCGCGTGCGGATCCCGCACACCCCGATCACGGGCGTCACCTGCGTCGATGCGTGCATCCGAGCTCCTGTCGTCGTCGTGCTGCGACTGGATGCTATGCGCAGCCGGCGCGACGAACGCCTTACAACCTGTAGCGAATGGCTGATGATTCCTGACACTCTGCAGCCGCCCATCCCGCCCCGGCGCGGTCACGCTGGATGCGGATCATGTGATCCCCATCACTCATGGAGCGCGACAGCGATGAGCGTCCATCCGAACCGGAGGTAGGCCGTGGGCGAGTCCCCCGCACTCAAGAAGGCCTTGAGCGAACGACAACTACGAATGATCGCGATCGGAGGTGTGATCGGGGCGGGCCTGTTCGTCGGCTCCGGTGTGGTCATCAAGGCCACCGGCCCCGGTGCGTTCATCACCTACGCGCTCGCCGGCATCCTCGTGATCATGATCATGCGGATGCTCGCCGAGATGGCCGTGTCCAACCCCTCGACCGGCTCCTTCTCCGACTACTCGCGCGCCGCGCTCGGCGACTGGGCGGGCTTCTCGACGGGATGGCTGTACTGGTACTTCTGGGTGGTGGTCGTCGGCTTCGAGGCGATCGCCGGCGCCAAGATCATCCAGCTGTGGATCCCCGGGGCGCCGCTCTGGCTCACCTCGATGGTGCTCCTCGCGCTCATGACCGCGACGAACCTGTTCTCGGTGTCGTCCTTCGGCGAGTTCGAATTCTGGTTCGCCGGGCTCAAGGTCGCGGCGATCATCGCCTTCCTCGTGCTGGGCAGCTGCTTCGTCTTCGGCCTGTGGCCGGGCAAGTCGATGGACCTGTCGAACCTCACCGCGCACGGCGGCTTCTTCCCGCTCGGAGCGGGCGCGGTGACCGTCGGCGTGGTCACGGTGATCTTCTCGATGATGGGCGCCGAGATCGCCACGATCGCGGCCGCCGAGTCGGAGAACCCCCAGAAGGCCGTGGCCCGGGCCGCGAACTCGGTGATCGTCCGCATCGCCGTGTTCTTCGTCGGCTCCGCCTTCCTGCTCACCTGCATCCTGCCGTGGAACGGGGCCGAGCTCGCGGCCTCGCCCTTCGTCTCCGCGTTCCAGGCGATGGGCATCCCCTACGCCCAGCACATCATGAACGCCGTCGTGCTCACGGCCGTGCTGAGCTGCCTCAACTCCGGCATGTACAGCGCCTCGCGCATGCTCTTCGTGCTCGCCGCACGCCGAGAGGCGCCGCCGCAACTGATGAAGGTCTCCGCGAACGGCGTCCCCGTGCGCGCGATCCTCGCCTCGTCGGTGATCGGCTTCTTCTGCGTGATCGCCGCGGCCTTCTGGGAGTCGACGATCTTCACCTTCCTGCTCAACTCCTCCGGCGCGGTGATCATCTTCGTGTACCTGCTGATCGCGATCTCCCAGACCGTGCTCCGCTTCCGCAACGGCTCCGAGGGCCTGACCGTCAAGATGTGGCTCTTCCCCGTGCTGTCGCTGGTGACGATCGTCGCGATGATCGCCGTGCTCGCGCAGATGTACATCGACGGGTCGACCCGGTCCCAGCTGCTGCTCAGCCTCGGCGCCTGGGCCGTCATCATCGCGCTGTTCTTCGCGAACCGCTGGTTCGTGGCCTCACGCCCGACGGTCGCGTCCCCGCAGTCCGACGGTGCGCCGCCCGCCCGCGTGCTCGTCGTGGCCAACCGCACGCTCGGGTCGGCTGAGCTCGGCGCGGAACTGCGCCGCATCGGCGCCGACGCGGACACCCGGTTCCACGTCGTCGTGCCCCTCAATCCCATCGACGCCGGGGCGGGCGAGACGCACGGCCCCCTCGATCTGTGGACCGTGACCGAACAGGTCGCGTCGGACCGGCTGCAGCGCACCGTCGACGCCCTGCGGGCCGAGGGTGTCGAGGTCGACGGCGTGCTCGGCGACTACCGCCCGCTGCGCGCACTCGCCGACGGCGTCACCTCGTTCCACCCCGACCACATCGTCATCTCGACCCTCCCGCCGGAGACCTCGGTGTGGCAGCGGTTCGACATGGTCGACCGGGCCCGACTCGAGCACGGACTCCCCGTCACCCACGTGGTCGCGGCGGCCGACACCGAGGAGTCACCGGCATGACCATCGTCGCCGGATTCAGCGCGAGCCGGCACGGCGCGGCACCGGTGGAGCTCGCCGCGCAGATCGCGCGGACCACGGGCGAGTCGATCATCGCGGCGTCCGTGGTCGAGCGCCGACTGCCCCCGCAGGCCGATCCCCTCGAGGACGAGTACGCGCAGCACCTGACCGTGCAGGCGGAGCGGGCGCTGCACGGCACCGTCGAGGGGCTCCCGGCCGGCGTCGGCGTCACCGTCGACGTCCGGCAGGCGAGATCCGTCCCCGACGGCCTGATGGCGCTCGCGACGGAGCACTCGGTGAGCGTGGTGACGGTCGGGTCGTCCTCGTCGAGCCTGCTCGGACGGGTCGCCCTGGGCGGCGTCACGGACCGCCTCGTGCACGCCGCCGCGGTGCCCGTCGCGATCGCGCCGCGCGCGTACCGGCCCGGTCCGATCCCCGTGCGCCGGCTGACCGTCGCGTACGGCGGCAACGCCGACGCGAACGGGCTGCTGCCCGCCGCGGCGGGCCTGGCGAGGGCCTGGGGCGTCCGGCTCCGGGTGGTGTCCTTCGCGGCCCGGGACGTGGCCGCGTACTCGGCGATGATCGACACCGCGCAGGCCGAGAAACTGGTGCTCCGCAGCTGGTGGGAGCGCACCCGGGCGGCGATCGATGCACAGATCGAGGCGGTGCCGGGCCCGGCGCTCGAGGACGGCGTCGACCTCGAGCTCGGGAGTGGCCCGGACTGGCGCGCCGCAGTCGAGAGCGTGGAGTGGCGCCCCGGCGACCTGCTCCTCCTGGGATCGGGCGCCGCGGCCCCGCTGCAGCACGTGCTGCTCGGGTCCGCCGCCGCGCGCATCCTGCGCGCATCCCCGGTGCCCGTGATGATCCTGCCGCGGCCGCCCCGGTAGAAGGCCCGCCGGGTGCGACTCAGATCGCGGTCGCACCCCGGCGGCGCCTGCGGCGACCCGCGCGCTTGGCCTCCGACCGGGCCCGCTTCTCCTCGACCTTGTGCCGCGCCGCCTCGGCGATCGCCGTGCGCAGGCCGACGCGCTCCACCTCGAGCTGCGCGGCGTGCGCGGCCTCACGGGCGTGCGCCAGGCGGTCCTGCGCCGCCTCCTGGGCGTGGACGAGCCGGTCGTGCGCGTTCTCCTGCGCCAGGGCGAACCTGTCCTGCGCGTTCTCCTGGGCGACCACGAGACGCTCGCGGATCGCGGCGAACCGCAGCTCCGATGCCGTCTCCGGCGCATCGTCCGAGGTGGCACGCAGCCAGCGGTCCGGCAGCGAGAGCTTCGCGATCGTGCGCTGGGAGAGGTAGTACTGACGCAGCAGGGGCCCCTCGGTGTACGGGATGTCGTACTTCTCGCAGATCGCCCGCACCTTCACGCTGATCTCCGCGAGCCGGTTCGACGGCAGGTCCGGGAACATGTGGTGCTCGATCTGGTAGCTCAGGTTGCCCGTCATGAAGTCCATGGCGCGACCGCCCGAGATGTTCGCGCTGCCCAGCATCTGCCGCAGGTACCACTCGCCCGGCGTCTCGTCGACGATGGACTCGGTGGTGAACTTCTCGGCACCGTCGGGGAAGTGGCCGCAGAAGATGACGACGTAGGTCCAGATGTTGCGGACGATGTTCGCGGTGAGGTTCGCGGACAGCGTGCGCCCGAACGAGCCGCCGACGGCCTTGCTGACCACCGGGTACAGCACGAAGTCCTTGCCCAGCTGCCGCGCGGCCTTGACGCCCAACTCCCGCAGCTGCTTCCGGGTCTGCGGCCACGGCTTGTTCCCGGCGATGGCCTCCGCCAGCTCGATGTCGTGCAGGGCGATGCCCCACTCGAAGGTGAGCCCGAGGAACAGGTTGTTGAGGAACTGGGCGGACCGCTTGGCCTGCCACTGCTCGTCGCGGGTGACCCGGAGGACGCCGTAACCGACGTCCAGATCCATGCCCACGACATTGGTGTACTTGTGGTGCAGGAAGTTGTGCGAGTGCTTCCAATGCGCACCGGGACAGGCCATGTCCCACTCCCACGTGGTGGAGTGGATCTCGGGATCGTTCATCCAATCCCACTGCCCGTGCATGACGTTGTGCCCGAGCTCCATGTTCTCGATGATCTTGGCGACCCCGAGCATGCTCGCGCCCGCGGCCCAGAACCATCGACTCTTCGAGCCGAGGATGGTGAGCCGGCCCGCGGCCTCGAGGACGCGCTGCGCCCGGATCACGCCACGGATGTACCGGGCGTCCCGCTCGCCGCGCGACGACTCGACCTCGGCGCGGATGGCGTCCAGCTCCCGCGCGAGCTGCTCGATGTCGGCGTCATCGAGGTGTGCGTATTCGCCGACATCAGTGATAGCCACGTGTCTAAGGCTACGCGCGTCCGGCCCGCCCCGTTACTTCGCTGCCGCCAGCTCCTCGACGTGCGAGCGCAGGCCACGACGGTTGCCCTCGGCGTCGATGTCACCCTTGACCACGGTGGTCGTGCCGGACTCGTCGTAGAAGCGCTTGTTCGAGTGCGTCTCGGGCGCGTCGTCGACGGTGGCCGTGAGGAACCGGTCCGGCAGCGAGAGCTTGATGATGGTGCGCCACGACTCGGCGTACTGCTTCCACATCGGGCCGCTGTTGTAGGGCAGGTCGTACTTCTCGCAGATCTCGACCAGGCGCGCGTTGATGTAGTTGTAGCGGTTCGAGGGCAGGTCGGGGTACAGGTGGTGCTCGATCTGCCGACCGAGGTGCCCGGTGATGAAGTGCAGCGCGTTGCTGCCCTCGAAGTTCGCGGTGCCGAGCATCTGGCGCAGGTACCACTCGGGGAGGGTCTCGTTCTCGATGTCCTCGATGGTGAACTTCTCCGCGTCGTCCGGGAAGTGGCCGCAGAAGATGGTCATGTGATCCCACACGTCGCGCACGGTGTTCGCGACGAGGTTGGCCGAGGCGGCCTTCTTGTAGCCGCGCGCGCCGGTGAACGGAACAGCCATCGCGGGGAACAGGACGTAGTCCTTCGCGGTCTGCTTGGTGATCTTGGTGAGGACCACCTTGAGCCGGCTGCGGAACTCCTCCCAGTCGTACTCGGCGTACTGCTCGCCGCCGTTGAGCGCCGCCTTCATGGCGTTCATCAGCTCGAGGTGCTGCACGGCCTTGCCGTACTGGAAGCCGGTCATGAGGATGAAGTTGTACACCGGGTTGAACAGCATGTACGGCTCCCACGGCTGATCGCGCGTGACGCGCAGGATGCCGTAGCCGATATCGTCGTCCATGTCGGTGACGTTGGTGTACTTGTGGTGCATGTAGTTGTGGGTGTGGCGCCAGAACTTGCCGTCCGAGGCGCTGTCCCACTCCCAGCTGGTGGAGTGGATCTCCGGATCGTTCATCCAGTCCCACTGGCCGTGCATGATGTTGTGGCCGAGCTCGTTGTTCTCGATCACCTTCGCGTAACTCAGGCAGGCGGCGGAGGCGGCCCACGCGGCCTTGCCCTTCCAGCCCTTCATGCCGGCGCCCAGCCCGAAGACGCGGCCGGCGGTCTCGGCGATGCGCTGGCTCTTGATGACGCGACGGATGTACTTCGCATCCTCCTCGCCGCGGCTCTCCTCGATCTCGCGGCGCAGCGCGTCCAGCTCAGCACCGAGCGCCTCGATGTCGGCGTCGGTCAGGTGCGCGTACTCCGCGACGTCAGTGATAGCCACGAGGCGATCCCCAATCGGTACGACCGCATGCAGCGGCCTCAAGAACAGAACGATTCCACTGTAGCAGCCGGGTAGGACAAAGTCATCGATCTTGTTCCACCTGGGGCGCACGTCACACGCTCCGTGGTTCGGCAGGTCATCGGGTTCGACGGTGCGCCGTGGCCGGGTCGGCGACGGGCGGTCCGAGCGCCACAGCGGGCGGCGTGGCAGCGGCGGGCGGCGTGGCAGCGGCGGCCGGAGCGCCGCCGGCCGGGCGGTGCGCGCGTCCGATCCACTGCTCGACTCATGTCACGGCGTCGTCCCCCGCGGCACCGATCCGCGACTCTATGGTTTCATCCCCCACCGGAAGCCGGTCGTGTGGTGTGGGGTCGGCCGTCCCCCGCGCGGCGCCGGCACGAGCGCCCCACATTCGGTCCCCCACCACACGCGGTGCGTTCAGCATGGGCTCGACCGTCCCCCGCTCGGCGCCGAGTCCCCCACCAGACGCCGGATCTCCCCCACCGGGAGCCAGATCTCCCCCACCAGAAATTCACACCCCACCCAAACACCAACTCCCCCACCGGACGCCGATGCCCGACGGTGCGCGGCGCACCGTCGGGCATCGAGACCGTGAGGTCAGGCGCGGCGGCGACGCCGGGCGTGGACGGCGGCACGGGCGGCCTTGAGGCCGAACCGGCGACCGGTGACCGCATCGACCCGCGGCTCGGCGAACTCGGTACCCGCGAACATCGCCTCCGAGGCGGTCTCGGGGGCGTCGTCGGCGGTGTCGCGCAGGTACTTGTCGGGCAGCGACAGCTTGGCGATGGTCCGCCAGGACTTGTAGTACTGCACGTGCAGCGGGCCGATCGTGTACGGCAGGTCGTACTTCTCGCACAGCGCGCGCACCCGGACACCGATCTCCGAGAGCCGGTTGGACGGCAGGTCGGGGAACAGGTGGTGCTCGATCTGATAGCTCAGGTTGCCGGAGAGGAAGTCGATGACCGGGCCGCCGGACAGGTTGGCGCTGCCGAGCATCTGCCGCAGGTACCACTGCGCCTGCGTCTCGTTGTCGACGTCCTGCTTGGTGAACTTCTCGGCGCCGTCGGGGAAGTGGCCGCAGAAGATGACGGCGTTCGTCCAGACGTTCCGGATCACGTTGGCGGTGATCGTGGCGGTGAGCGCCTTGCGCCAGCCGCGCGCGCCGCCGAAGGGCACGCCGACCAGCGGAGCCGCGACGTAGTCCTTGAGCACCTGGCGGCCGATCTTGCGGCCCACGTCGGAGGCGTCGGCCTTGAAGCCCTCGCGGTCGAACCAGGACTTCTTCCACTTGGTGGCCGCGCGGCCCAGCTCGAGGTGCTGGATGGCCACGCCGTACTCGAAGAGCAGCATGAGGATGGTGTTGTAGACCAGGTTCCCCGAGTTGAACGGGGTCCACGGCTGATCGCGCGTGACGCGCAGCGTCTTGTAGCCCACGTCGTCGTCCATGTCGAGGACGTTGGTGTACTTGTGGTGCACGTAGTTGTGGGTGTGCTTCCACAAGCGCGAGGTACCCGCGTTGTCCCACTCCCACGTCGTCGAGTGGATCTCCGGATCGTTCATCCAATCCCACTGCCCGTGCATGATGTTGTGCCCGAGCTCCATGTTCTCGATGATCTTCGCCAGACCCAGCGAGACCGCCGAACCCCACCAGAAGCCGCGCTTGTGCGCACCGAGCAGCATCGCCCGGCCCGCCACCTCGAGCCCGCGCTGCGCCGCGATCGTGCGCCGCAGGTACTGCACGTCCGTCTCGCCGCGGACGGCCTCGATGTCACGCCGGATCGCATCCAGCTCCGCCCCCAGAGTCTCCACGTCGGCCTCCGTGAGGTGCGCGTACTCGGGGATGTCGGTGATCGCCATGCGGGCCCGCCCTTCAGTGGTCGGTCGGTGTCGTCTCTAACCTACGCAACCGTAAGTTACGGGCGCGTAGGCTGTCAACGGATGTGACCGAACCACAGGTCAGACGTCCCGGCCGAGGGCTAGACGTCGAGCGTGCAGTCCCCGACCGCCACCGAGATGCACGTCTGGATCCGCTCGCCCTCCGTGTGCAGGTCGCCGCTGCGCAGGTCACGGACCTGGCCGTCGGCGAGCTGCACCACGCAGGTCTGGCAGATGCCCATGCGGCAGCCGAAGGGCATCTGCACACCGGCGGCCTCACCGGCCTCCAGAAGGGTGGTGGCACCGTCGACCTCGGTGGTCCTGCCGGCCTTGAGGAAGGTGACCTCGCCGCCGCTCGCCGAGACGTCCGCACGCTCGACGGTGAACCGCTCCTGGTGCAACCGCGACTCGATGCCGCGGTCCTTCCAGGCCTTCTCCATGTCGTTCAGGAAGACGCCGGGCCCGCAGATCCAGGTCTGCCGCTCCTGCCAGTCCGGCACGACCTCGCCGAGGTTGGCGGGCGTCAGGCGACCGGCGTCGCGGGTGTAGCGCAGCTGCACGGAGACGTTGTCGTGGTTCGCATCGAAGGCCTCGAGCTCGTCGCGGAACAGCGTCGCGTCGGCGGTCGGGGCGGAGTGCACGGCCACGATGTCGGTGGACGCGGGGATGCCGCGCCGCTCCAGGGTGCGGAGCATCGCCATCACGGGCGTGATGCCGCTGCCCGCGGTGAGGAACAGGACCTTGGGCGGCAGGGGGTTCGGGAGCGTGAAGTCGCCCGACGGTGCCTGCAGCCGCACGATCGTGCCCTCGGAGACGCCCGAGACGAGGTGGTTCGACAGGAAGCCCTCGTTCATCGCCTTGACCGTGATCGACACCTCGCGCGGCCCGCGGCCCTGCCCCATGTCCGGCACAGAGGTCAGGGAGTACGAGCGCCACGTCCACTTGCCGTCGACGAGCACGCCGATACCGACGTACTGGCCGGCCTCGTACTTGGTGTTGAAGCCCCAGCCGGTCTCGATCGTGAGGGTGACCGACTCGTCCGTCTCCTGCTCGACCCGCACGATCTTGCCGCGCAGCTCGCGCGCCGACCACAGCGGGTTGATCAGGTGCAGGTAATCGTCCGGGAGCAGCGGGGTGGTCAGTCGCGCCACGGCGCCGCGCACCAGATTGGTGCGGGGGTGCTCGGCGGAAACGTCCTTGGCCGGGGATTCGAGCCAGTCACGGAGGGCGCGGAAACGGTTGCTCATGCCCTGAGCCTACGGTGCCGTAGGTAGTTGGGACAATTTCTTCCAGGTTGTCCCATCGAGGTGTGACGCGCTAGCGCTTCGACTGAGCTGCGGCGACGAAGTCCCAGTAGCCGCGCGCACCGTCGGACACGCGGAGCCGGTCCCCCGTGATCCGGACCGTGCGCTCGCCGGCGAAGGCCGCGCGGAACTGCGCGCTCGCGCCGGGCCGGATGCAGGCCCGCATCGTCGAGACCATGCCGCTGAAGGTCACCGACTCACCCCTGACCGCGGTCGTCATGCCGAAGACATTGCAGCCGTCGTTCCCGCCGCCGCCGGCGCCCTTGATGCTGAAGAAGGCCGGGGCGCCGGAGTACTTCACCGGCGCGGTCCGCGCGAAGCCGCTCGCCTCGAACCGCCACTGGGTGCCGATCAGCGGCACCGGCGCCGCAGAGGCCACCGGCACCGGAACGGCGACGCCGACCCCCACCAGGAGGGCCACCGCGAACCGGGCACCGCGCACCGTCATACCACCACGGTAACCCGGCACGTCAGCGCGGGGCCACCCCCGGCTCCAGCAACTCCAGCGGGTCGAAGGACATCGGGAACGGCACGTCCGTGCGGAACTCCTGCCCGCTCACGGCGTGGGCCACGACCCGGTACTCGCCGTCCGCCAGCTCGCCGAGCTCGACCTCGACGTCCTTGCCGTCGATCTCGACCCGGAGGAAGTAGGGGATCCGCGCGGCCGCACACAGCGCCGGCTTCTCGCATCGGTCGCGGTAGCCACTACCGGGTGACACGAAGTCCACCGGCATGAGCACCCGCTCCACCGGCACCCACGTGACCTGGCCGGCGGGCTCGCGAAGCACCACGAGGTCGGGCACGATCCAGGTTCGATCGTCGAAGAGCACGTTCAGCGGGTTGTACACGACATACCCCGCCGCCCGGGCCGGCAACCGCATCACGGCCGCCAGTTCGAGTTCTCCCCAACTGTTCGCGGCCCCCTCCACCGGACTCACAACCAGTCTCCCCCCGAGACATTCGTATCGCGCCGCGGGTGCGCCCTCGATGGGCAGATACCGTTCCGCCAGCTCCGTCGTCCACCCCCCGGCGAACTCCATGAGCGGATCGAACCCCTCGTCGTGCACTGGCGCCGCCATCGCGATCACCTCCCGGCTCCAGGCTAGAGCAGTTCGAGGAGGAAGGGCAGTTCCTGCGTCGCGTACCAGGCGAGGTCGTGATCCTCGGCGTCGCCGACGGCGAGCTCGGCGTCCTCGGCGCCCAGGTCCGCTGCGTCGACGACCTGCGCGGCGCGGGTGACGGCGTCCTCGGCGTCGGCGACGTCCACGTGCACGGCGATCACGTGTTTCAGGAGGATCGGCTCGGTCACCTTGAGCACCGCGTCGTCGAGGTCCGGGCGCTCCTTCGCGGCGGGGACGTCGGCGGTGATCACCACGCGCCGGACCGGGTCCGGTTCCGCGCCATCGGTTTCCGGCGCACCGTCGACCGCGAGCAAGCGGAGGGAGGCGCGCGCGGCGTGCCGCATGGCGACCTCGGCGAGTTCCTCGTCGTCGCCGGAGGTGTACGCCTCGCGCAACGCCGGCGTCACCCCGAAGACGGTGCCGCCCAACGGGAACAGCTCACCGTCGCGCTGCAGGACCTGCAGCCCGGCCAGGGTGCTGGGCACGTACACGCGGACCGACATCTACTCCCCCTTCGCGGATGCGGCGAGCTCGTCGCGCGCCTCGTACAGGAATTCCGTCATCGAGATCACGTCCCACATGCCGTCGCGGTCGGCGTTGAGGCCGATGTAGACCGTGCCGTTGTACGACGTGATGCCGATGGACACCACCTGATTGGCGATGAGCGGCGGCACCGGGTACACCTGCTGCACCTCGATGCCCGCCAGGTACACCGGCGCCTGCGGCCCCGGCGCGTTGGTGACCAGGATGTTGAACGAGCGCGGCGAGACGCTCATCGCCGTGCGCGCGCCGAGGGCGTGCAAGGTGGGCGGCGTGAAGCCGCCGCTCGCGGCGAGCGCCCGGGCGGCCACCTGCCGGTTCCGGTCGACCTGGGCCGCCGCGCCGTGCGCGATCTGGCGCATCCGGACCACCGCATTGCCCTCCGCGACCGGCAGCCGGACGATGTACGCCCGCACCTGCTCCCCGACGCCCAGGCCCACGTCGTCGACGGCGATCGGCTCGAGTACCCGCACCTCGGTGCCGGCGCTGATCGGCTCGCCCCGCGAGATCAGCCACGTGCGCAGGCCACCCGCGACCACCGACAGCAGCAGGTCGTTGACCGTGCAGCCGTACGCGGCGCGCAGCCGCCGGAACTCCTCGAGGTCCATCCGCGCGACCGCGAACCGCCGGCTCCGGGAGATCGGCACGTTGAGCGAGCGGACCGGTGTCACGGCGGTGCGGGCACGCACCAGCGACGACGCGCGCTCGATCACGTTGGCCGCGTCCTCCTGCAGACCGGTGATCGACTCCGCGACCTCGCCGACGACGCCCTGGATCATGGCCGCGGTGCGCTTCGGCCGCGAGAGCATGTCGATGACGGCCCCCATCACGAGTTCGCCGTCGCTCGGCTCGTGCTGGCCCATCCACAGGTCCTCGGGCGGCTGCGGGGTGTGCGGAGTGTCGGTCAGCAGCAACTGCATCAGGTCGACATTGGCGCGGCCGTCGACCAGCGCCAGGTGGGTCTTGGTGAACACCGCCAGCCGGTCGTCGGCGACGCCCTCGATGAGGTAGACCTCCCACAGCGGGCGCTCGCGGTCGAGCGGGCGCGAGTTCAGGCGGGCGACGAGGTCGTGCAGCTGATCGTCGCTGCCCGGCTGCGGCAGCGCGGAGACCCGCACGTGGTAGGTGATGTCGAAGTCGCGGTCCTCGATCCACACCGGCCGGGCGATGCCCAGCGGCACCGTCCGGACCTTCTGCCGGTACCGCGGCACCTCGGCGAGACGCTCCTCGATGGTGTCGAGCAGCCGCTCGTAGTCCAGGCCCTCCTCCGGGCGCCGCAGGATCACCAGCGACCCGACGTGCGTGGGGGTCGTGGAATTCTCCAACGCATAGAACTCCGCGTCGGACTGGCCGAGCCTGCCCTTCACTGCACCTCCCCAGGGTCGATCTTCGGCGCCAGCATACGGGATCGGCGGGGACGAGCCCGTTCGAGTACGAGGGATCCGAACGGCTTCCTGATGCGTCTAATGAGTATGGGGGCGAACATTCTCACGGCCGACGGGACCGGGTCCCGCGCGCCGTCGTCGAGGGACCAGGGTTTCGTCGTGCTGCGCGCGCCGTCCGCCGAGCCGCCGGCGCAGCCGCTGACGCGGACGCGGGCCGCACCGGCCGCACCGCCGGTCCCGGCACCGTCGAGGCCCGGACCGCCCGCGCCGACGTCCCTGCCCGGCCCGGTGGCCGCCGTCCACCCCGACGCGCACCGGTTCGTGCTGTCGACGCTGCGCCCCGTCTTCGAGGTGCTCGACCGACGGCGGCCCGCCAAGCACCTGGCCGCGATCGCGTCGAACACCGTCGTCGACGTGCTCCGCACGCTCGCCGATCACGGTCCGGCGGGGGTCGTGTCCGGCTGGGGCGACGTGCACGTCGGCACGCCCCGGGCGCTCGCACCGCGCACCCGCTCGCGCGCCGGCGATGCCGATGTGGGCGCCGAGATCTTCCTCACCTACAGCCGCGGGGACCGCGTCCTCGCGGCCGCGGGCAGGGTCGAGGCAACGGCCGGACGGTGGCGGTGGGTCGCGTTCACGACCGCGGCGTGAGCACCGCCGGGGTTGATTCCGCCAATCGCGGACGCCCGGGCCCGCGGAGCGGTACACAATGGGGCATGTCGCTGAGTTCCCTGCGCGCCGCGTTCCGGTACCGAGTCGCCCGCCACCTCCTGATCGGCCCCGCCCTCTGGGCCTGGGGCCGCCCCGAATACACCGGGCTGGAGAACATTCCGCGTACCGGGCCGGTGATTCTGGCTGCCAACCACCTCGCGATCTCGGACTCGTTCTACGTGGTCCAGAGCGCCCGGCGCCCGGTGATGTTCCTGGCCAAGGCCGACTACTTCACCCAACCCGGGCTCAAGGGGAAGTTCAAGAAGGTCTTCTTCTCCGGCATGGGGCAGATCCCCGTCGACCGGCGCGGCGGCTCCGTGTCCGCGCCCGCGCTCGAAGCGGCAACCGGGATCGTCGAGGGCGGCGGCGCGTGGGGCATCCATCCCGAGGGCACCCGCTCCCCCGACGGACGCCTGTACAAGGGCAAGACCGGCGCCGTGCGCGTCGCGCTGGCCACCGGCACGCCGATCGTGCCCATCGCGCTGGGCCGCACGGATCACCGCACGCTGAAGAACTTCTGGAAGAGCCGGGTCACCGTCGACGTGCTGCCGCCGCTCGACCTCAGCGACGCGAGCGTCGACGATCAGGAGTCGATCCGCCGCGCCACCGATCGGATGATGGACGCGATCGGCGCCCGCACCGGCCAGGACAGGGTGCCCGAGTACGCGAAGAAGGGCGGGGCGTAACCGTCTCCCGCAGGACAGAGATCGGCCCCCGCATCCCGGATGCGGGGGCCGATCTCTGTCCGTCGCTGTTACCGGCGGTGCTTCGCCCGAGCGCTCGACGCCTTCTGCGCGGCCCTGTCGGCCTCGCGCTTGGCGGCACGACGCTCGGAGCGCGTGCCCTGCGGCTCGTCGGCGCTCTGCGAGATCTCCGTGAGGTCGCCCGACTCGGAGGGGCCGGAGAGCGTGATCTTCTCCGGATCCGGCTCGGCGAGGGCCTTGCTCAGCGCGATCGCGGCGTCGTCGTCCGCGGACGGGGCGGCAGCGCCCTCCTCGGGCTGCTGGACCTGCACCTTGAACAGGGTCGAGACCGACTCCTCCTTGAGCCCCTCGAGCATGCCGTTGAACATGTCGAAGCCCTCGCGCTGGTACTCGACCACCGGATCGCGCTGGGCGATCTGGCGCAGGCCGATGCCCTCCTTGAGGTAGTCCATCTCGTAGAGGTGCTCGCGCCACTTCTGGTCCAGCACCGTCAGCAGCACGGACCGCTCGACCTGTCGCATCGTGCCCTCGCCGGCGGCCTTCTCGATGCTCTCCTGGTGCGCGTCGTAGGCGCTGTGAATGTCCTTGAGCAGGATGTTCTTGAGCTCGGCGCTGGTGATCTCGTCACGGTCGCCGTTCTCGTCCTCGCCGACGACCTGCTTCCAGTCGAGGCCGATCGGGTACAGCGTGCGCATCGCCGTCCACAGTTCCTCGAGGTCCCAGTCCTCGACGTAGCCGGTGGCGGTGGCGCCGTCGACGTAGGCGGAGACGACGTCGTCGGTCATGTGGTTGACCTGGTCGAACAGGTCCTCGCCGCGGAGGATCTTGCGGCGCTCGTCGTAGATGACCTTGCGCTGCTCGTTCTGCACGTCGTCGTACTTGAGCACGTTCTTGCGGATCTCGAAGTTCTGCTGCTCGACCTGCGTCTGCGCGCTGCGGATCGCGCGGGAGACGAACTTGTTGTCGATCGGCACGTCGTCGGGCAGGTTGACGCGGTTCATCCACGCCTCGATCTGCGCGCCGTTGAAGCGCCGCATCAGTTCGTCACCCAGCGACAGGTAGAACCGGGACTCGCCCGGGTCGCCCTGGCGGCCGGAGCGTCCGCGCAGCTGATTGTCGATGCGCCGCGACTCGTGCCGCTCGGTGCCGAGAACGTAGAGGCCGCCGGCCTCGCGCACGTCGTCGGCCGCCGCCTTGGACTCCTTCTTGATCTTCTCGATCGTCTCCTCCCAGGCGGCCTCGTACTCCTCGGCGGTCTCGACCGGGTCCAGGCCGCGCTCGCGCAGCGCGAGGTCGGCGAGGATGTCCGGGTTGCCGCCGAGCACGACGTCGGTTCCGCGTCCGGCCATGTTGGTGGCCACCGTCACCGCGCCGGGCGTGCCGGCCTTGGCGATGATCGCCGCCTCCTGCTCGTGGAACTTGGCGTTGAGGACCGTGTGCGGGATCTTCTGGCGCTCGAGCTGACGCGAGAGGTACTCGGACCGCTCGACCGAGGTGGTGCCGATGAGCACGGGCTGGCCGGCCTCGTGCCGCTCGGCGATGTCCTCGACGATGGCGGCGAACTTCGCCTCCTCCGTCTTGTAGATGAGGTCCGTCTGGTCCTTGCGGATCATCGGCTTGTTCGTGGGGATCGGAATGACGCCCAGCTTGTAGATCTGGTGCAGCTCGGCGGCCTCGGTCTCGGCCGTACCGGTCATGCCCGCGAGCTTGTCGTAGAGACGGAAGTAGTTCTGCAGCGTGATCGTCGCCAGGGTCTGGTTCTCCGCCTGGATCTCGACGTTCTCCTTCGCCTCCAGGGCCTGGTGCATGCCCTCGTTGAAGCGGCGACCCGCGAGCACGCGGCCGGTGAACTCGTCGACGATGAGGACCTCACCCGACCGGACGATGTAGTCCTTGTCGCGCTCGTACAGTTCCTTGGCCTTGATCGCGTTGTTGAGGTAGCTGACGAGCAGCGAGTTCGCCGAGTCGTACAGGTTCTCGATGCCCAGCTGGTCCTCGACCAGCTCGACGCCGGCCTCGTTCACGCCGATCGTCTTCTTCCGGATGTCCACCTCGTAGTGGACGTCCTTCTCCATCAGCGGCACGATGCGCGAGAACTCCGTGTACCACTTGCTCGACCCGTCGGCCGGGCCGGAGATGATGAGCGGCGTGCGGGCCTCGTCGATGAGGATCGAGTCCACCTCGTCGACGATGGCGTAGTGGTGGCCGCGCTGGACCAGCTCCTCCTCGCTGTGCGCCATGTTGTCGCGCAGGTAGTCGAAGCCGAACTCGTTGTTGGTGCCGTAGGTGATGTCCGCGGCGTACGCCACGCGGCGGCGGTCCGGGTCCTGCCCGGCCAGGATGCAGTCCACCTCGAGCCCGAGGAAGCGGTGCACGCGGCCCATCCAGTCCGCGTCGCGCTTGGCGAGGTAGTCGTTCGTCGTGACCAGGTGCACGCCGTCACCGGTGAGCGCGTTGGCGTAGGCCGCCATGACCGAGGTCAGGGTCTTGCCCTCGCCGGTCTTCATCTCGGCGATGTCGCCCTGGTGCAGCGCGCCCGCGCCCATGATCTGCACGTGGTAGGGCTTCTGCCCGAGCACGCGCCAGGCCGCCTCGCGGGCCGTCGCGAAGGCCTCGGGGAGGATGTCGTCGAGGGTCTCGCCCTTCTCCAGCCGCTTCTTGAACAGTTCGGTCTTGGCCTGGAGCTTCTCGTCGGAGAGCGCCTCGTACTCGTCGTTCAGGCTCTCCACGTAGGAGGCCAGGCCGTCGAGCCGCTTGACCATCCGGCCTTCGCCGAACCGCAGCACCTTGGAGAGAACCACTGAGCAACCTCTATCCGTTACTTGTCACGTAATGACGCACACACACACGAATCCCGGCCGCGTCACCGCGACCGGGATCCATGGTAGGCGAAACGTCAGGTCAGGCGGAGGAGGCCGTAGTCGAAGGCCTTCCGGCGGTACACCACGGACGGCCGCTCGGTCTCCTTGTCGAAGAACAGGAAGAAGTCGTGACCGACCAGTTCCATCTGCGAGAGCGCGTCATCGACCGTCATCGGAGTGCCCGGATGATCCTTGATGCGCACCACCTGACCGGGCAGGTGGTCCTCGACCAGATGGGCGTACGGGTCGCCGTCGGACTCGTCGACCGGCGCGTCGGGAAGGGCCGACGGTGCCGTGGCCTCCGAGACCGACAGCGGGGTCCGGTTGCCGTAATGCACCTTCTTGCGGTCCGACGCCTTGCGCAGCCTGCTCTGCAGCCGGGTCAGCGCCGTCTCGAACGCGCCGTAGAAGTTCTCGGCAGCCGCCTCGGCCCGGGCTACGCCGCCCTTGCCGCGGACGGTGAGCTCCAACCGCTGGCAGGCCTTGGACTGCCGCGGATTCGGCTCGTGGAACAGGTTCACCTCGAACATCGTGATCGTCGAGCGGAACTTCTCGAGCCGGGCCAGCTTGTCTTCCAGGTAGACGCGGAAGTGCTCGGGCACCTCCACGTTGCGGCCGTCGATGGCCACGGGGGCGTTGGGCGTGAGGAACTCCTTGTCGCGCTCGTCGGCCACGTGGCCGGGTTCGCGGAAGGGGTCGACCTCGACGTTGGGGGTCGCGTGGGCGCGATTCGTGTCGCGCGGGGACAGAAGGGTCATGTGGAACCTTTCATGCGGGCCCACAGCCTCTACGCTCGGCCGGATCACTACTCCGGCGCGTGGTCAGATGCGTGACTGCAGGCTCAGATTCGAACGCCGGGCGGACTGCCGGGCGCCTGGGAAGTGCGACATCACCTCCTGGATCTCGGACCGGAAAGGTACCCCCGAAGATAGCCCGCGTTCTCCCTTCCCGCCAGGATTTGGTCGCTGTGAGTTCACTGGCGCGTCACCCTGCGGCCGGCGTGCGCCCGACCGCGCCGCCGGACGCCGCGGAGGTTCGGCAGCACGCTGCCGTTGTTCGCGGACGCTGCCGACCACTGGCAGCGCTCGCAGGTTTCGGCAGCGCGCTGCCGAAACCTCCGCGCGGGGATCACGTGGTCGCCGGGCTCACCCCTTTCGATGAACAGCGGGATGCCCGGGGAACGACGGAGCGCACGATCCGGCACCCCAAGTGATGTAGCCGTACATCATGGGCCATCGCACGCAGATCACCCTGGAGAACGCGCAGTACGAGCGTCTCCTCGCGGAGTCGCGGGCGTCGGGGCTCGGGCTCGCCGAACTGGTCCGCCGCGCAGTCGATCGGACCCCTCTCACACAGCAGCGCAGTACGGTCACGCCGCGGCGAGGGTGATCGCGGCGGCGACGGTGACGCCCCGTCGGGCCAGGACGGCGACGGACTCGGCCAGGGTGGCCCCGGTGGTCACCACGTCGTCGACCAGGACGACGGTGCCGTCGGCCGGCAGCGCGCGCACCCGCACGGTCCCGCGGACGTTCGCCGCACGGGCGGCGGCGCCGAGGCCGACGGACTCCGCGGCCCCGACGGACCGCAGGACGGGCGACACCGTCATCGCCCGGACGGGAGCGGCCGTGCGGGCGGCGGCCCGGCACACCGCGGTCACCACATCACCGCCGCGGCGCCGCGCCGCCCACGCCGTCGTCGGTGCCGGGACCAGGACCAGCGGCGCACCGTCGAGCTCGCCCCACGCCCCCAGGCGGAGCAGCGCGTGCGCGAGCCCCCGGCCCAGCGGCACGACGAGATCACCCCGGCCGCGCTCCTTGAGCTGCAGGACCGCGCGGCGCCGCGCACCGTCGTACCGGCCCAGCGTCCAGACGGGCACCCCGGCCGGCGCCGTGGTGCGGATCAGGGCCGGGACGTCGTGCAAGGCCGCCTCGCAGCGGCCGCACCAGCGCACCCGGGGCGCGCCGCAGCCGCCGCAGGTGCGGGGCACCGCCAGCTCGACCAGGTCGTCCACGCCGCCGAGCACGCCGCGCACCGCCCGCCCGACGCGCATCGCTCCCCCGCTCCCGGCGCGACTACCCCGGCAGTACCGGGTTCGCCCGGCCCCCCGCCAGACGGTCCACCTGGCTCCAGTATTGCGCGTCGGTGCCCTGCGCGACGCCGATCTCCCACACGCCGGACGAGTCCGTGGCGTACACCGTGGAGCTGGACGCGGCGACACTGGTCACCGGCGGCGAGAGGTTGCGGCTCGGCAGCGGCGTCGCGTCGCCGATGTCGTAGTGCACGACCAACACCGGCGAATCCGAGGTGTTGCGACCGACCACGAACTGATCGCCGGACTGCCAGTCGATCGACAGGGCCGCCGGCTCCCGGTCGGTGATCACCGACTGCAGGTGGGTGATCCGCGTCTGCCCGGTCGGCGCCGTCAGCACGACGCCGACCAGCGCGCGACCGCCGACCACGAGCGCCACGCGGACGCCGTCGCGCGAGAGCCGCAGCTCCGTGATCGGCCCCGGCGCGGCCGCCGCCACCTCGGCGGAGTCCACGTCGGAGGTCGACACCTCGCCCGTCGTCTGGTCCTGCCGGAGCTTGACCACCCGCGCGCCGTCGAGGACCGTCCACACGCCGGTGTCGTCCGGCGTCCAGGACGGCCGCGTCATCGAGCCCTGAGCGGTGAGCACCTGGGTCGGCACCCCGCCGTAGGGCCCCAGCACCAGCGAGGTACCGGGCCCGCCGCGCGCGCCCGAGTCCAGCACAGCAGCCACCTGCCGCCCCGAGCTCGACAGGCCGACCGACCGGATGGAGGTGCTCGCACCCAGCGGCCCGGCGACCGGCGTCACCTGCGTACCCGACACCTTGACGAACCGTCCGTCGAGCACACCGTGCAGGCCGACGGCGAGATCCGAGGACGCGTTCGGGCTGAGCGACGCCACGTCGTTGGGGTTCCAGCCCGCCTGGTGCCGCTCGTCGAGGGCGGAGCCGTCGACGGTGATCACGTACGGGCCCTGCACGTCGGCGCCGGAGAGCGACCACACGACCTGGCCGGCGACGAGCCTCGCGACATCCGGCTCGACGCGCGGCAGGCCCGTGAAGTCGACGTGGACGCCGGCGAAGCCGACGCCGGGGTCGCGTTGATCGCCCTGCGCGTCGGTGACCGCGCCGCGCACGGCCGCGGTGGCGCCGAACGGGTTGAGCACCGCGTCCTTCAGACTCGCGCGGGGTCCCCGGACCAGGAGCATGAGCAGGTCCGCGGCGAGCTTGGGCCGCGGGCTGGCCAGCCACCGCGCGTCGGGCACCAGGGTCCGGCCCGTCGGATCGGGGAAGTACAGCAGGTGACGCCGGTACACCGAGCGGAACTGCGTCGTGTCGATGACCAGCATCGGGGTTTCCCCGACGGAGCTGAGGCCCTGGATGCGCCACTGCCCGTCGACCTGCACCAGCTGGACGTTCTGCGTGATGGACTGCGTGGTCGGCTCCAGGGTGCCGTCGGCGCCGAAGAAACCGGTCGCCTGCGCCCGGATCGTCGCCTTGATGAGATTCGCGGACCGCTCGCCCGGCAGCACGTCGATGTCCTTGACCACGACGGCCTGCTTGGGCACCTGCCAGTTGCCCGCGCCGTTCTGCACCAGGAACTTCCGCGACGCGGCGTAGTTGCCGTCGGCCACCGCGTTGGCCTTGAGGAAATCCCGGACGATCGTCTCGGGCTGCGCATCACGCCGCGGCCCAAGGTCGCGGTCGGGGGCGGTGGTCCCGCCGCCCAGGTCGCCGATCACCCGGGGGTTCGTCGAGTCCGGAATGTTGCTGCACCCGGTGAGCAGCAGCAGCCCCGCGAGCGCGACCGCGAGCAGCCTACGCATCATCGGAGGTCCCCTCCGTACCGCCGGCGCGCCGCATCGTCGACTTGAGCGGCAGCGGGCTCACCGTCACCTTGCCGCCGCGCGCACGGGGCAGGGTCAGCCGGAAGCAGGACCCGCTGCCGGGTTCGCCCCACGCCTCGAGCCGCCCGCTGTGCAGGCGCGCGTCCTCGATGCTGATCGCCAGGCCCAGGCCCGTCCCGCCGGAGCGGCGCACCCGCGAGGGGTCCGAGCGCCAGAACCGGTTGAACACGAGCTTCTCCTCCCCGGGCCGCAGGCCCACGCCGTAATCGCGGACGGTGACGGCCACGGCATCGTCGTCGGCGCGCATGGTGAGGATCACGGGCTTGCCCTCGCTGTGGTCGATCGCATTGGCCAGCAGGTTGCGCAGCACCCGCTCGACGCGGCGCGTATCGGCCTCGACGATGACGGGATCGTCCGGCATGTCGAGGATCAGCTCGGTGTCCGACTGCTCGGCGAGGTGCCGGACGGTGGCCATGGCCGAGGCGATCGGCACCTCGATGTCGATCTGCTCGGCGTGCAGCTCGGCGACGCCGGCGTCGTGCCGGGAGATCTCGAGCAGCTCGGCGAGCAGGGTCTCGAAGCGGTCCAGCTCCTTCTGCATCAGCTCGGTGGTGCGGCGCAGGCCGGGATCCAGATCGTCGGCGGAGTCGGCGATCATGTCGGCCGCCATGCGCACCGTGGTCAGCGGCGTCCGCAGCTCGTGCGAGACATCGGAGGTGAACTGGCGCTGGAGGTTGCCGAACTCCTCGAGTTGGTTGATCTGCTTGGACAGCGACTCGGCCATGTCGTTGAAGCTCATCGCGAGCCGGGCGATGTCGTCCTCGCCGCGCACGGGCATGCGTTCCTTGAGCCGCCCCTCCGCGAACCGCACCGCGATCCGCGCGGCCGACCGGACGGGCAGAACCACCTGCCGCGCGACCAGCAGGCTGACGGCGGCGAGCAGCACCAGCAGCACGCCGCCGCCCGTGTACAGCGTGCCCTGCATGAGCGTGAGGGTGGTCTCCTCCTGCGTCAGCGGGAAGACCAGGTACAGCTCCAACCCCTGGATCGCGGACTGCACCGGCGTGCCGATCACCAGCACCTTGCCGTACCGGCCCGTGGCGTCGGTCACCGTCGCGTGTTGGTAGGCGGTCTGTCCGCTGCGGACGAAGGTCTGGAGGGTCTGCGGGACCTCGGCCTCGTTCCCCGACACCGTGGGCGGCCGGCCCGCGCCGTGCGGCACGATGAGGATCGGGTCGTAGTTACCGGACCGCGCGGCCGTCGGCCCCACGTCCAGGCCCTGGCTGACCAGGGTCGACCGGACGCTGCGCAGTAGCGATTCCACGCCCTCGGTGCTCGGCCCGCTGCTTCCGAGCGTGACCTCCAGGGTCTGTTTGACCCGGGCCGTCTCCTCCTTGCCGGCGGTCAGCTTGGCGTCGATGAGCTGCTTGGCGATCTGCGAGGTGAGCACGAAACCCAGCAGCAGCAGCACGGTCAGGCTGAGCACCAGCGTCTGCGTCACCACGCGCAACTGCAGCGACCGCCGCCACACCCGACCGGCGTAAGACAGGCCCAGGGCCGCGTACCGCGCACCGTCGCGCAGCACGACGGCGGGGTCCGAACGGACCGCGTGCACCGCCTCTCGCAGCCAGTCCGCCAGCCGGGCCGCTCCGGCCCGCGCGTTCACGATCGGCGGGGCCCCGTCACGCCGGACCCGCCTTGTAGCCGACCCCGCGCAGCGTGAGCACGATCTCCGGGTTCTCCGGGTCCTTCTCGATCTTGGCCCGCAGGCGCTGGATGTGGACGTTCACCAGGCGCGTGTCCGCGGGGTGGCGATAGCCCCACACCTGCTCGAGCAGCACGTCGCGGGTGAACACCTGGCGCGGCTTGCGGGCCATCGTGACCAGCAGGTCGAACTCCGTGGGCGTCAGCGCGATCACCTCGCCGTCGCGGGTGACCTTGTGGGCCGGGACGTCGAT
The DNA here is from genome assembly GCF_040611135.1 of Tsukamurella sp. NPDC003166. Classification (NCBI taxonomy): domain Bacteria; kingdom Bacillati; phylum Actinomycetota; class Actinomycetes; order Mycobacteriales; family Tsukamurellaceae; genus Tsukamurella; species Tsukamurella sp. NPDC003166. The sequence goes on along the minus strand of NZ_JBEXNL010000004.1, from coordinate 67,743 downwards.
GATGACATTGCCGATGGCCAGCAGCTCGCTCGGCTCGTCGTCCGTGCGGCGCAGCCGCGCGCGCACCCGCGCGACGAGCTCCTTCGGCTTGAAGGGCTTGATCACGTAGTCGTCCGCGCCCGACTCCAGGCCGAGCACCACGTCGACGGTGTCCGCCTTCGCCGTGAGCATCACGATCGGGACGCTCGAGTCGGCGCGCAGCACGCGACACACGTCGATGCCGTTCATGCCGGGCAGCATGAGGTCGAGCAGGACCAGGTCCGGGCGGAACTCGCGCGCCGCGCTGAGCGCCTGCGTGCCGTCGCCCACCACGGTCGAGTCGAAGCCCTCGTTGCGCAGGACGATGGTGAGCATCTCCGCCAGCGCGGGATCGTCGTCGATCACCAGGATGCGGGGTTTCATGGATCCATACTGTCACCTCGCGCGGCGTGTCCGGTTCTGCGACACCGACCACCGGTGAATACGATCGGCGGCCATGGGACGACTCGTTGCGATCGAGGGCCTCGACGGTGCCGGGAAGAACACGCTCACCCGCGCGGTCACGGAGCGCCTCACGGCGCGCGGCCTGACAGTGGCCGCGCTCGCCTTCCCCCGCTACGGCACGCAGTTCGCCGACCTCGCGGCGGAGGCGCTGCGCGGCGGCAACGGCGACGTCGCCGAGTCCGTGTACGGCATGGGCCTCCTCTTCGCCTTCGACCGGCAGGCCGCGGCGCCGGACATCCGCGCCGCACTCGACCGGCACGACGTGGTGCTGCTCGACCGGTACGCCGCCTCCTCGGCCGCCTACAGCGCGGCCCGCCTGCACGAGGGCGCCGACGGTGCCGTGGCCGAGTGGGTCCGCGAGACCGAGTTCGGCCGGTTCGGCCTGCCCGTCCCGGACCTGCAGGTGTACCTGGACGTGGGGGTGGCCCTCGCCGCGGAACGGGCCGAGTGGCGGGAGAAGAGCGACGCCACTCGCGCGCGGGACGCCTACGAGACGGACGCGGGCCTGCAGACCCGCACCGGCGCCGTCTACACCGGCCTCGCCGAGTCCGCGTGGGTATCGCCGTGGCGGATCCACGGCGCGCACGACGCCCCGGGGCTGCTCGCCGACGCGATCGCGGCGCTTTCCTGAAGAACAGGTCTGTTATTCACGCAAGTCCCACCCGCACCGGTACTACGGCGCAGTACCGTGCGACACGCAACTGACTCGTCAGTAACCGGAAGGGGCAACCGTGCGGATCCTCGGGGCCGGCGCCGCTGCGGGCGCCGCAGCGCTGCTGCTGGGCGTCGCCGGCGCGGACGCGGCGTCGATCCACTCCCCAGCCCCGGCGCGCACCACCGGGCCCGAGCTCGTCGCCCAGGCCGCGATCGGCATCGCGGACCTGCGCCCGCCCGCACCGTCGGACGCGCCGACCGCGCCCGCGCCGCGGCACGTCCCCATCCCCCCGCGTCCCGAGGCGGTCAAGGTCGCGCCCGGCCCGCTGGGTATCCCCGGCGCCGCGTACGCGGCCTACCAGGCCGCGGCCGACCGGATGGCCCTCGAAGCGCCCGCTTGCGGCATCGAGTGGAGCCTCGTCGCGGCGATCGGCCGGATCGAATCGGGGCACGCGGACGGCGGCAACGTCGACGCCGCCGGGCGCACCCTCACCCCCATCGAGGGCCCGGTCCTCGACGGCACGCTCGCGGGCAACGCGGTGGTGCGCGACGGCGCCGGGTACGCCCGCGCGCTCGGCCCGATGCAGTTCCTCTCGACCACCTGGGCACTGTTCGGCGGCGACAACTCCGGCGACGGCAGGGCCGACGTCGACAACGTGCGCGACGCCGCGTACGGCGCCGCGCGCTACCTCTGCTCCAGCGCGTCCGGCCTGCAGTCGCAGGCGCAGCAGCGGGTCGCGGTGTTCGCCTACAACCAGTCGAACTCGTATGTCGACAACGTCGTGGCCTGGGCGAAGGCGTACAAGGACCGCGCGATCCCCGTGGGCGGCATCCCCGACATGACGGCGCCCGTCGCCCCGCCCAAGGAACTGCCCAAGCCACTGCCACCCGGCCAGGTGGTGATCGTCGGGTGCGGTACCCCCGACGGTGCCGTGCGCCCCTCGGGCGCCCGCCCGTCGACCCCGTCCGCCAAGCCCACGCCCTCGCCGCCGGTCACGCGCTCCGCGAAGCCCTCGGGACCGGCGGCACCGTCGTCCGCGGCACTCGGGGCCGGCGGTAAGCCGCTCCCCACCGTCGTCGACTGCCCGGGCCCGGTGCCGAGCCCGCCCGGCGCACCGTCGTCGGGCCCGGCCATGCCCACGACGCCCGCCCCGATCGGCCCCGGCGGGGCGCTGGCGATCGCGCCGAGCGGACCGGCGACCGGCGCGTCGACGGCGGCACCGGCTCCCTCCTCGGTCCGTCCGGCGGCGCCGTCCGCGCGCCCCGCGCCGTCATCCCGGCCGGCCGCACCGTCGTCCTCGCCGACGGTGCCGCGTCCCCCGCGCTGAGGCGGATTTCCGCGGCCCGGGCCTGCGGATACGATGGAGGACGTTATGAGTGCGGTTACCGAAGAGAAGATCCGGTCGGCCCTGGCCACCGTGAACGACCCCGAGATCGGCAAGCCGATCACCGATCTGGGGATGGTGAAGTCGGTCGCGGTGCAGGCCGACTCGTCGGTGGACGTCGAGGTGTACCTGACCACCTCCGCCTGCCCCATGCGGACGCAGATCGTGGACCGCGTGCGGACGGCCGTCGCGGACGTGCCCGGCACCGGCGACGTGCGCGTCGAGCTGGACGTGATGAACGACGAGCAGCGCGCGGAACTGCGCAAGACGGTGCGCGGCGACAAGGCCGAGCCCGTGATCCCGTTCGCCCAGCCCGGCTCGCTGACCCGCGTGTACGCGGTCGCGTCGGGCAAGGGCGGCGTGGGCAAGAGCTCCGTGACGGTGAACCTCGCGGCGTCGCTGGCCGCCCGCGGACTGTCCGTGGGCGTGCTCGACGCCGACATCTACGGCCACTCCGTGCCGCGCATGATGGGTACGGACGCGCGGCCCACCCAGGTCGACTCGATGATCATGCCGCCGCAGGCGCACGGCGTGAAGGTGATCTCGGTGGCCATGTTCACCACCGGCAACACTCCGGTCGTGTGGCGCGGGCCGATGCTGCACCGCGCGCTGCAGCAGTTCCTCGCCGACGTCTTCTGGGGCGATCTCGACGTGCTGCTGCTCGACCTGCCGCCCGGCACCGGCGACGTCGCGATCTCCATCGCGCAGCTCATCCCCGGCGCCGAGATCCTGGTGGTCACGACCCCGCAGACCGCGGCGGCCGAGGTCGCCGAGCGGGCCGGCGCCATCGCACTGCAGACCCGCCAGCGCGTGGCCGGCGTCATCGAGAACATGGCCGGGCTGACGCTGCCCGACGGTTCGGTGCTCGACGTCTTCGGATCCGGCGGCGGCGAGCAGGTCGCCGCGCGGCTCACCCGGGCCGTGGGCGCCGACGTGCCGCTGCTCGGTCAGATCCCGCTGGATCCGCAGCTGCGCGAGGCCGGCGACGCGGGAACGCCCGTGGTGCTCTCCGCGCCCGACTCCCCCACCGGCGCCGCGCTGCGCGGCATCGCCGACAAGCTGGCCGTCCGCAAGCGCGGCCTGGCCGGCATGTCGCTGGGCATCGACACCACCCGCCACCTGTAGTCGCGCCACCTGCGGCGCGGTTTCGGCAGCGCGCTGCCGATGTTCGCGAGCGCTGCCGTCGATCGGCAGCGTGCACCGGTTTCGGCCGCGCGCTGCCGAAACCTCCGCGGAACGGATCATGCGCTCGCGACGATCACGCCGCCGCGGGTGAGAGCGGGCAGCAGGAGTCGACGAAGTCCGCCGGTCGTGTTCAGCACGCGCCAGCGCCACCGGACCACCTCGATCCCGGCGGCTGCGAACAGTTCGTGCCGGCGCTTCTCCTCGGCGAGCGCGGCATCGATCTCCTCCGGTTCGTCCCCGTACTTCGACCGGCCGTCGAACTCGCCGGTCACCGCGCCCCAGTCGAAGTCCGCGAAGAAGAGTTCCTCTTCGAGGACGAACGGAGTCTGCAGCCGGGGCGTCGGCAGTCGCGCGCTGAGGATCTGCATGCGGGACAAGGACTCGCCGGGGGATCCACTGCAGGTGACCGACAGCCCGAGCGATTCACGAGCGATGGCCGCGCCCCTGCAGTGGGCCAAGTATCCGAGGCATTGCTCCAGCTCCGCGAGGGGAATCGGTTCCGGATCATCCGGCGTCGGGTACCGCGGCACGAAGCGGACCGCGTCGAACGCGCACACCCCGCGCTCGAGTCCACCCGACATCGCCGTATCCACCGCTGTGCGGCACCGCGAGGTGACCCGCACACCGTCGAGGACCGTGATCTGACCGGCGGGCAGTGGGCGGGCGTGCACGTGCTGCGCGCGCCGCTTCCAACCGCCGCTCTTGCGGTCGATCGTGAAGTGCACGTACTCGCGGTCGGGGCGTAGGAACGGGATGCCGTGCAGAACCGCGGCGCTCTCGTGGCTGACGACGGCGTCGCAGGTCAGCGCCGCCGCGAGAATCCGGTCGCGATCCCTGACCCACCGGGGTGCATCGGAGTCCCGGACACCGTAGACGCCGTGTGCGAGCCGCGTCAGCTCCTCGTCCTTCGCACGAGCTATCCGCGCGTCGCTCCATCCCATCGCCCTGAGCTGCTGTCTGGTCCACATCTCCCCCATGCGCTCAGTGAACCCCACCCGCGGCGACCGGGAACGCCGGCGAGGGCGTTCATCCACAGGTTCGCGGCTTTCCACAGGCGAGCCATGATTCCTCGCGGTGTGGCATCAACACGCTGCCGAAAACCTCACTGGCGCTGCCGATCCTCGCCAACGCTGCCGAGGACTGGCGGCGCTGAAGAACTTCGGCAGCACGCTGCCGAACCCTCTACTACGTGGCGTCGGGATCGAACGGCGGTCGCTCCTCCGGGGGCAACGGCTTGTGCATCCGCGGCATCGTCGGGACCGGCCCGGCGGGCACCTCGAGCGGTGCCGACACCGCGGCGGATGGGCCGGCACCGTCGACCACCTTGCGGAGGTTGAGCGAGTCGGCGGTGGAGCGCACCTGGTCGGTCATCTCGCGGATGACGGTGTCGTCGCCGTTCAGGAGGTGCTTGGTGACGATGGCGGTGGGCGTCATCCCACGCAGGTTCTGGATCTGCTGGAGGGGCTCGCGGATCGCGTCGAAATCGCCGCCCATCTCGTCCTTGAGCTGCTGCGTGGCGCCGGTGGCGTAGTCGCGCACCTGCCGCAGGGCCGTGAAGAACCAGTTGACCGCCCCGGGAAGCCGCTCCGGCCCCAGGATCACCAGACCCACGACGACCAGCATGAGGATCTCCCCCATGCCGAGATTGCTGAACACCCCGCCATGCTACGGGAAGCTCAGGACCACGCGCACGGCGCAGCCGACTCAGCTCAGCGGTTCGGGCGTCACCTTGATCGGGACCTGACGGCCGTCCCGGGCCACCGTCACCGTCGTCTCCTTGCCCACGCCGACGGCGCGGATCGCGACGATGAGGTCCGCGGACTCGGCGACCTCCGTGTCGCCGACCTTGGTGATGACATCGCCCTCGCGGATGCCGGCCTTGTCGGCGGCGCCGCCCTTCTTGACGTTCTCGACGCGCACACCGGTCGCGGTGTCGTTGCTGACCTCACGGCCGTTGACGCCGAGGTCCGCGTGCACCACCTTGTCGCCCCGGATGATCGCCTCGGCGATCGGGAAGGCCACGTTGGAGGCGATGGCGAAGTTCAGGCCGATCGACCCACCGCCGGGCGCGAGCCCGAGGGTGTTGACGCCGATCACGCGGCCCTTGAGGTCGAGCAGCGGACCACCGGAGTTGCCGGGGTTGATCGACGCGTCGGTCTGCACGGAATCGAAGGCCGCGGGCGGGTTGGGCCCATCGGCGGGCCCCTGGACCGGACGATGCGTCGCGGACACCACGCCGGAGGTGACGGTGCGCCGCAACCCCAGCGGGGAACCGATCGCCACGACCTGCTGGCCGGGCAGCAGCTGCCCCGAGTCGCCGCGCGAGATCTGCTGCAGGCCGTTGACGGCGACCTTGATCACCGCGACGTCGGTGTTCGGGTCGGTGCCCACGAGCTGCGCGGGCGTGCGGGTGCCGTTCCAGAACACGACCTCGATCTTGGCGTCCTTGTTCGTGGCCGCCGTCTCGATGACGTGGTTGTTGGTCATGATGTAGCCGCGCTCGGCGTTGATCACCGAGCCGGACCCGGTCTCGCCGGTGGTGCGGGTGCGCACCTCGATAGTGACGACGCTGGGTCCGACCTTCGAGACCATGTCGGCGATGGCGCCCTGGTCGGTGACCTTCGTGTCGTCGACGGGGAGCGTGACCCGGGAATCGGTCAGCTTCTGGATCGTGGTGCCGGTGATCCGGCCGATGGCACCACCCAGCAGGCCGATGACCAGGGCGATCACCCCGAGTACCACGAGCGCTCGGACGGACACGCGCCGACCGAAGAGCACGTCGCGCACGCCGAGGCGCTCCGGGTCGGGTTGCGGGACCGCCTGCGGCGGGGCCTCGACGCCCGGCTCGCCCAGCGCGGCGAGCGACTCGGTGTCGCGCCACGGGTCGGCGGGCTCGGGTTCGGGCTCCGCGGCGAGCGGGCCGGCGTACGGGTCGCGCTGCAGGGCATCGGGGCTACCGGCGGGGCGGGAGAACGCCTCGGTGAGCACGGGGTCGGGCGCCGCGGCCCGCGGCTGCGGGCGGCCGTCGACGGCGCGGCGCACCGCGTCGGGCGCGAAGGCACCGGCAACCCCGTCGGGCCGACCGAAGACCACCTGTTCGCCCTCCGAGACCGAGGGACGGTGCGTGGGGCGCGGCTCCAGCCGGGGACGCTGGGCGTCGGAATCGGACGTCACGAGTCGAATCTACCGAGCGTTCCGCCGCCGACCGCGCTTGTTGCGCGCGTCGCGTCGCGATGACTCGGGCTGGAACGTGGGGAAGCCCTCGAACGGGGCACCGTGGCACTCGGTGGGGATCTGCGCGAGCTGGCCCAGCAACCGGTGCGGGACGGTGATCTCGCCGGACTCGCGGAGCGCGGCACGGACCTGCCGCTGCGCGTCCACCTCCGAGGCGCACACGGGGCACTCCGCGATGTGCGTTCCGGCACGCAGGTGCGCATTCATGCGGAGCTCACCGTCGACGTAGGCGACGACGGCCTCGTACGCCAGGTGCTCCGTGGACGAGAACTCGCCGGGGCGGCGGGCGAACGCGCGCTTGAAACTGCCACTGAGGTGCTCCACGCCGCTCCCCTCCTCTACTCCGGCCGACCGGCCTACCGCCACAGTACCTGCACTCACGGGTTCACCGGATCGAGTCCGTTCGGCGGTTCCCGACGGTGCCGTGCCGGGCACTCAGTACGCGAGCGCCGCGCTGCTGGTCAGGCCCTGATTGGCCAGTGCCTCGCGGATGGACTTGCGGCCGCGATGGATGCGCGAGCGCACCGTGCCGAGCTTCACACCCAGGGTGGTCGCGACCTCTTCGTAGCTCAGGCCCTCGATGTCCGCGAGCACGACGGCGGCGCGGAACTCCGGCGCCAGAGCGTCCAGCGCGGTCTGCAGCTGCGGGCCGAGGTTGGCGTCCGCGTAGATCTGCCCGGGGTCCGGGTCGGACGACGGCACGCGCTCGTAGTCCTCCGGCAGCGCCTCCATGCGGATGCGGTTGCGGCGGCGGACCATGTCGAGGAAGAGGTTCGTCGTGATGCGGTGGAGCCAGCCCTCGAAGGTGCCCGCCTCGTAGTTCTGCAGGCTGCGGAACACCCGGATGAAGGTCTCCTGTGTGAGATCCTCCGCGTCCTGCGCGTTGCCGGAGAGACGGTAGGCCAGGCGGTACACCCGGTCGGCGTGTTCGCGGACGAGCTCGTCCCAGGAGGGCATGTCGGAGCGATCGCCGGACGCGTCGAACGCGGCCGTGCCCGCGGCCTGCGCGGCACCCTCATCGTCGAACGTGGCGTACGCAGCCTGGGGCTGCGACTCCTGCCGGGGTCCGGCCTTGCGGGCCAGGGCCATGCGCTCCTCCTCGTGCCGCCGCCGAACGCGGGGCTGTTCACCTGACAGAACTCCCGAGGCGACCGTTTTGTTCCCCACGATCGCCAATCTCGCGGCGGGAGTTCTTCACTGACCGATACCTTTCCCTGCCGCCTTGTGGGGGTGCTGATTCCTCCCTGAGCGTTGGCTGTGCATGCATCGCCTTAGCTAACGATCGAGTCACGGCCGGGTAACCGGTTCGCGACCGGCTAGGATTCTGTGGTGTCCAATGCTCCGTTCTCCGCCGCTTCCGCCCTCGTCACCTACGCCGAGAACGCGATCGTCGAGGACGACGCGATGTCGTCGGCCCGCGAACGCGCAGCCGACCTGGGCGTCGACGCTGTCTCTCCGTCCGTCGGCGCGCTGCTGTCGGTGTTCGCGGCCGCGGGCGGCGCCAAATCCGTGGTCGAGGTCGGGACCGGCGCCGGGATCAGCGGCCTGTGGCTGCTCTCCGGGATGCGCCCCGACTCGGTGCTCACCACGATCGACTCCGAGCAGGAGTTCCAGGCCGCCGCGAAGATCGGCTTCCAGCAGGCCGGCGTGGCCGCGAACCGCACCCGCCTCATCAACGGTCACGCCCTGGACGTTCTCCCCCGCCTCGCCGACGCCGCCTACGACCTCATCTTCATCGACGGGGACCCCGTCGATCACCCGCGTTACGTCATCGACGCCGTGCGCCTGCTCCGCCCGGGCGGCGTGGTGGTCGTGAACCTCGGGGACGCCGGCTACCGCGTCCCCGATCCCGACGCCCACGACGACGAGGCCTTCGCCGCCCGCGAGGCCACCCGCATCATCGCCGCCGACGAGAACCTCCTGCCCGTCATCCTGCCGCTGGGCGGCGGCCTCGTCGCTGCCGCGAAGGCCTTCGTCCCGGACGAGTAGTCGGCTCGCCTCTGCCGTACCCGACGGTGCGCCCCGGCCCGGGTCGCTAGTGGTTCCGGCGACGCTCACCTGCGAGTTTCTCACCGAACCCGCTAGCAACCCCGAGCAGGGCAAACGGCCGTCACGGTTGGCCGCCGAGCTCCCAGAGCGCGCTGACCGGGACGGCGAGTTTCCGTTCACCGAACGACAGCGTCTCCGTCCCGGTGTAGAGCACCAACCCGGCGATCAGGTCGCCGCCGAGGCGGCGGGCGAGGTGGTCGATGCCGCGGAAGTCGTCGGAGCGAGCGGTCGCGGACTCCTTCACATCGATGGCGACGACCCGACCGGATCGGTCCTCCAACACGATGTCCACCTCGACCTGGTCCTTGGTCCGGTAGTGGAACATCTCGGCCCGGGTATCGGACCAGGTCAACTGCCGCGCGATCTCCATCGCGACAAACCCCTCCAGGAGGCCACCGAGCTGGCTGTCCGGTCGAGAGAGGGCCGCCTCGTCCTGTCCGAGCACGTTCGCGGCGATCCCCGAGTCGACCATCGCACCCTTCGCAGTCGATACCGCGCGCGCAGACAGATTGCGTGACCACGCGGGTATCCGTTTGATGAGGAAGACCTCCTCGAGGAGGCCGAGGTATCGGTCGACGGTGCTCTGCGGCAGCCCGAGAGAGCGAGCGAGGTTGCCCGGGACCAGCAGCTGGCCGGACCGGGCCGCGAGCAGCCGGATCAGTGCGCGCATCTGCGGTCCGCGCTCGATCGCGGACAGCTGCATCACGTCGCGGTTCACCAGATCTGCGAGGTAGTTGTCCAAGAAGGCCTGCCGCCTGCGACCCGTGCGGGCGACGGACTCAGGGAACCCGCCGCGCACGATCCGATCGATGTACCCGCCGCGGGACTCTCCACTCTCGTGACGGAGGCCGGCCCCGACGGTGAACACCGCATCGACGAATCCGTCCGGCCGCTCGTCGATCTCCCCCTGTGACAGCGGCCAGAGCTCGATCGTCTCCATCCGGCCGGGCAGCGCATCAGGTAGTCCACGGAGCCCGAGCAGCCGGGCCGAACCCGTCAGCAGGTATCGCCCCGGTCGCGGGTCCGAATCCACCGACTCCTTGATCGCGAGGAGCAGGTCCGGCACCCGCTGCACCTCGTCGACGATCAACATCCGTTCGACATCGACGAACGCGGTCGGGTCGAACTCGGCGGCGTTTCGGGTGGCGGCGCGGTCCAGGCTCCTCCACACGGCGTCTCTTTCTGCGCCGACCCGCGCGACGAGGGTGCTCTTACCGCATTGGCGTGCGCCGTCGACGAGTACCACGCGGGTATCGGTCAACGCTTCCTCAACCAGAGCCGATCCGTGACGCGGAAGGATACGCCCAATCGGCGACTGCGGCACCGGAGTCATAGCGCCACCGTACTGCAGCGCTAGTTTGGCCGCACCCCTTGCGCCAGTTTAGCCGCAATATGCGCGCTAGTTCGGCCGCACCACTCACGCTAGGTTGGCCGCTATCGCTGCACCGCTTTGGCCACGCTGATGCACCGGGTGATCCAGTCCCGCTCCTCGGCGTCGAGCCCGCGCCGCATCCGCTGCGCGTCCTCCACAGCCCAGTGCGCGTTGAGCACCATCCGCACGATCACCCAGTCCCGGGCGCGGTCCTCGTCGAGCCCGGCCGCCTCGACCACCGTGTAGAACCGCCGCTGGATGGACTCGCGCAGGTAGCCGGACATCTCCTCCCACCGGTTCCACAGCAGCGGCGCCACCTCGTAGTGCGGGTCGCCGGACATCGGCTGCGGATCGATCACGAGCCACGGCTCACGCGCGGCGGTGAGCACGTTCTCGTAGTGCAGGTCGCCGTGGACGATCCGCCCCACGGACTCCGGGTCTGCGGCGAACGCCCGGCCTCGGGCAAGGGCCAGGTCGATCAGCCGGGGAGGTACAGGCACATCCCGACGGTCCGCCTCCAGCGCGTCGAGCCATCGGGTCAGGAAACCGGTGAGCGGCCGCAGCCGCCCCGGGGCCGGCTTGTGCAGCCGACCGTAGAACCCGGCGACGATCTCACACGCGGCGAGGTCCCACTCACCGGTCAGGTCCCGTTCCCCCAGCTTCTCGAGCAGCAGCGCGCGCCGCGCGGGGTCGGCGCGGAACAGGCGCACCGCACCGTCGCCGCCCCAGGCCTGCAGGGCCAGGTGCTCCTGCTCGACCTCTGGCGCACCGTCGAACGCGATCTTGAGCATCGCCTCCCCGTCCGCGCCCCGGACGGGGATCACGAGCGACGTGAACCCGTACTTCGCCTCCCCCGAAGGGGTGAGCCGCCATTCGCCGAGCAGGTCGTCGGCCAGGCGGGGCAGCCGGTCGAGCCACGCCGCCCAGTCCGGCCCCAGCTTCCGCTGCGCCTCGAGCTCTGCCGGGATCTCCACTCCCGCCACGCTATCCGACGGTCCGCCGACTCACGGTAGGAGCGTCAGCGCCGCCACATGCTTCGGGCGGGCCACGGTGAAATGACGGTGATCGAGGGGTGCGGGCGGCCACGCCCCGCGGGTAGTGGTGCGAGGTGGTGCTCCACCTCGGTCGGCAGGTGGGCGACGCCCCACGATGTCACGGCATCCCGACCCCACCGGCAACGCTGGTTCGGCCACGACGGAACCAGGCCCGCGACGACTCCGGTGCCCACAGCAGGATCGGCACCGCGATCACCGCGACGATCCCGGGCAGCCAGGACAGGATCAGCAGCACCGCCATCACGGTTGCGATGATCTGCGTGCTGCGCCGGTTCCCACGGAGCAGCGCGATGCCGTAGGCCAGCGCGAGCACGGACACCGCGAGCGTCGCGACCTGGAAGACCATCCACGGCGTCATCGTGCCCCAGTAGGTCGTGTCGAAATCGCTCGCGGCGCTGTCGTCGATCTCGCGGGCGAAACCGCTGTACACCTGACCGAGCCATGCGATGGCCACGATCATCCACGCCGTGACCAGCGAGCACAACGCCGCGGTCGTGATCAGCACGACCCCCGCCGCGACCACTGTTCCCGGGCGACCCGCCGGAATCTGCGCCGGCGGCGAGTAGGCGGACGGCGGCGCATACGCAGGCGGTGGCGCATACGCAGGCGCTGGCGCGTGGACCGGCATCCGCGGCGACGGGACCGGGCGCGACAACCGAGGCTGCGGCACAGGCACCGGGCGTGGCCGGGCCTGGGGCTGGGGCTGCGGCCGCGACTGGGGCTGGGGGCGCGGCATCGGCCGGGCCGCCGACTTCGCCAGCACAACCGGATTCGCCGGTCGTGGCGCGACGGGACGCTGCGCGGGGCGCGGCGAGTCCTTCACGACCGGGAACGATCCCGCCGACGGTGCCTCCCGCGCCACCCGGCCCGTGGGCGGGCCCTGCGTGGTGATCGTGGTCGGCGGCGCTGCGGAACTTCCCGGCGCCGGCAGTTCCCCGGTCGGCTTCGCCACTCCCGCCAACGACCGCGACCCGTAGCGCGGGTCGACGCCCACCACGGCCGTCACCTGATCGGGCGTCGACGGTGCCCTTCCCTGCGGCGGCATCGGCCTGCGCGGGTCCCGCGGCACCGGTGGATGCACGGCGCACCTCCCCGAGGCATCGTGACAGTCGGACGCCTCAGAATCACAGACGGCATCGATTCCGACAATCGTCCGATCAGAGGACACCGCGCCACCTTCACGCCGAGGTCCGTCTCGCCCGAATCAACGGAGTCCGCGTCGTGTCCGCATCATCCACGAACCGGACCGCGGTCCACAGGTCGGTCTCGCGTCTTCATAGCGTTGTAACGTTATGAAGAATGAACCACGCTATGAAGAAGCGATGAGCGGCCAAGAGGGATCGCGCGCCGGCGCCGAGACCCACCGAGCCATGCGCGGGACGCATGGCAAGATCCGGAAAACAGTCACTGACCTGCAAATCTATCACCCATGCGCCGCACGCATGGGTTCCAGGAAAGACTATCGGTCGGCAGGAACGCCGACGGGTCGCATCAGCGTCGGGTACTTCGGCGGCAGGCCGTCGCCGGTGGAGATGCCGCGCACGCGGCGGGAGATCCACGGGTAGGCGAACTCGCGACGCCAGCGGCGCTTGATCTCGCGGTCCTCGGCGGCCGTGATCACCGGCTCCGGCCCGAGATCCGCGGCCACCAGCGAATGCGGCACGCCCAGCACGTCCAGCACCGCGATCGCCATCCGCAGATGCCCGGGCACGGACATGTGGATCCGGTCGAACTCCCACATCCGCAGGTCGCGGTACTCCTTCATCCGCCAGTAGTCGAGCAGCAGCAGCCCACGGTCCGCCGCGATCTCGCGCACCAGCTCGTTGTAGACGGCGAACCGCCCGCGCAGCGCTCCGAAGATCCCGCTGCCGTGCGTATCGGCCGCGGTCCAGACCACCACCGTGGCGCCCGACGCCGCCAGCCGCCCCAGCATGTCGTCGTACGCGGCGACCACCGCGTCCACGTCCACCGACGGCCGGATGAGATCGTTCGCACCCGCGTACACGGTCACGAGGTCCGGCTGCAGATCCAGCGCGGGCGATAGCTGCTCGGCAACGATCTGGTCCATCTTCTTGCCGCGGATCGCGAGGTTCGCGTAGCCGAAATCCGGTGAGCGCGCGGCCAGTACCTCGGCCACCCGGTCGGACCAGCCCCGGTACTCGTGCGTGCCGGTCGGGTCCGGATCGCCGACGCCCTCGGTGAACGAATCCCCGATCGCCACGTACCGCAGGTACTCAGTCATAGCCCTAGACGTCCGTCGAGAACCGCACGCCACCGTCGGGCAGCTCGACCCCCGGCCACACCCGCGCGCCGTGCAGCAGCTCGCACCGGGCGCCGACGGAGGCACCGTCGCCGATCACGGCCTCGCGGATCCGCGCCCGCGGCCCGATGTGCGCGCCGAACCCGATGATCGACCGCTCCACGATCGCGCCGGCCTCGATCCGCACCCCGTCGAAGACCACGGCACCGTCGAGCCGTGCGCCCGCACCGATCTCCGCTCCGCGACCGATGACGGACCCGCCGATCACCAGCGCGCCCGGCGCGACGGAGGCGCCGGGGTGGATGAGGCATTCCCCGCGGGTGCCGTCGAGGGCGGCCGAGGGTGCGATGCCCCGCACGAGATCCGAACTGCCGGCGACGAAGTCCTCGGGGGTGCCCATGTCGCGCCAATAGCCGTAGTCCACGTGGCCGTAGAGCTTGCGGTCGCCGTTGAGCAGCGCCGGGAAGACCTCGCGCTCCACGGAGACCGGCCGACCGGCGGGGATCTCCTCGATCACCGAACGCTTGAACACGTAACAGCCAGCGTTGATCTGGTCGGTCGGCGGGTCCTGCGTCTTCTCCAGGAACGCGGTGACGCGGCCGTCGCCGTCGGTCGGCACGCAACCGAACGCGCGGGGGTCGGCGACGCGCACGAGGTGCATGGTGACGTCGGCGTCCTTCTCGCGGTGCGTCCGCACCACCGCGCGAATGTCCGATCCGCCCAACACATCCCCGTTGAACACCAACACGTTCTCCGCCTTCAGGGCGGGCAGCACGTTGCGGATGCCGCCGCCGGTGCCCAGCGGCTCCGTCTCGACGACGTACGAGAGCTCCAGTCCCAGTTCGGATCCGTCGCCGAAGTACTCCTCGAAGACCTCCGCCTTGAACGAGGTCCCCAGCACGACGCGGCGGATGCCGGCGTCGCGGATCCGTGAGAGCAGGTGGGTCAGGAAGGGCTTGCCCGCCGTGGGCAGCATCGGCTTGGGCGCCGACAGGGTGAGCGGCCGTAGGCGAGTGCCCTTGCCGCCCACCAGGATCACGGCCTCGACATCACTGAGGTCCACCCCGGCGTCCTGTTCCACCGAACTCATCATTCCCCTTTTCGTCTCCGCGTCGCCGCGAGAACACTGATCCGCGAGCGCGCGGCCAGCCCCACCTTCATCGCCGCGCGCAGGGGCGCGGCCGCCGGACCGGGATGCCGGTCGGCGAAGAACCGGTACGCCGAGGCGTGGTGCGCGGGCAGCATGAGCTCCGGCACCTTGCCGGCCGCGTGCCCCTTGGCGTGCACGATCTCCGCGGTCGGGACGTAGACATTGCGCCACCCGGCCCGCGCGAGGCGATCGCCGAAGTCCACGTCCTCCATGTACATGAAGTAGCGGTCGTCGAAGCCGCCGATCGCCGCGAAGGCCTCGGGGCGCACCAGCAGGCAGGAGCCGCTGAGCCAGCCCGCCTCCCGCTCCGACAGGTCCGCCTCGGACTGCTGGTACGCACGCGTCCACGGGTTCGACTTCCACACCGTGCCGAGCAGCGCGTGGCCGATCCCGTACCGCATGCTCGGGACGGTGCGGGCCGACGGGTAGACGGTGCCGTCGGGGTCGCGGATGAGCGGGCCGAGCGCGCCCGCCTCGGGGTGCCGCGCCGCGGCCGCGATCAGCTCGTCGATCGAGCCGGGACCGAACGCGACGTCCGGGTTGCTGATGAGCAGGAGGTCCGGGAACGGCGCGGTGCCCGCCGCCGCGTCGGCGCGCAGCCGGGCCACCGCGAAGTTGATGGCCCCGCCGTACCCCAGGTTCGCGCCGGTGCGCAGCAGTTCGGCCTCCGCGTGCGCGGCGTCGGCGGCCTCGGGCGCACCGTCGACCGACCCGTTGTCGGCCATGAGCACGCGCGGCGCGGCGCCCGAGAAGGCACCGTCGATGCTGGTCAGGAAGTTCTCGAGGTGCTCACCCGGGGAGTAGGTGACGGTGACCACCCCGAGCGTCACAGGGGGTGGGGCGATCTCGTCGGCGGTTCCGGGCACGCGCACAGGTTACCGGTCGGTCGCGGACGGTAACCATTGGCCGGGCCCCGGCGGCGCGTCCAGCGCCCGGTCCAGCGCGTCCGTCCAGTCCGGGAGCGGCGCCAGTCCCCACGCCGCCCACGCCGCGGACGAGAGCACCGAGTACGCCGGGCGGGGCGCGGGGCGCGGGAACTCCGCCGACGTGCACGGCGCGACGCGCGCGGGGTCGGCGCCGACCCGCTCGAACACGCCCCGGGCCAGGTCGAACCAGGTCGCGGCGCCGCCGCCCGCCGCGTGCAGCACGCCGCCGGCCCGGCCCGGCTCGGCGGCGAGCAGGGCGGCGAGGTCCAGCAGGCCCAGGGCGAGGTCGGGGGCGTACGTGGGCGAGCCCGTCTGGTCGTCGACGACCTTCGGATCCACGCCGTCGCCGGCCAGCCGCCCCATGGTCCCGACGAAGTCCCGCGCCCAGGCACCGTCGGCATCGCGACCGGTGTACACCCATGCCGTCCGGACCACGACGGTGCGCGGGTCCGCCGCCCGCGCCGCCTCCTCCCCGGCGAGCTTGGTGCGGCCGTAGACGCTCGACGGTGCCGTCGGGTCGCCCGGCTCCCAGGCCCGGGGCGGCACGGGCGCGGGCCCGAAGACGTAGTCGGTGGAGAGGTGGACGAGCCGGGCGCGGGCGGCGGCGCACCGTCGGGCCAGCAGACCGGGCGCGAGCGCGTTGAGCGCCCCGGCGGCGTCGGGCTCGGACTCCGCGGCGTCGACGGCGGTGTGAGCCGCGCAGTTGATGACGATCGTGCCGGGCGCAAGATCGAGGCCCGCGACCGACTGTGGCGAGGTCACATCGAGGGCGTCGCGGCCGAGCGCGCGCACCGCGACCCCACGGTCCGCGGCTGCCCCGACCAGCGCCGATCCCAACTGGCCGGACGCGCCGGTGATCACCAGGTTCACACTGCAAACCGTACGTGACGGCCGCGCATGCGTAACTTCCCAGGTCCAGTCGGTACCGTTATGGGGATGTGATCAAGCGGGCCGAAGCAGGAGGCCCGATTCCGGCGACAAGGAGTGGTGGGTGTCCGACAGCCCGAGTCCACGCGGCGCGCGCCATTCCCGCGGCGCCGACGCGAAGCGTCGCAGCGTCCGCGCGGAGAACGAGGGCGGCACCGACGGCGCGCGGAGCCCGCGGCAGGTGCCCCGCGCCGCCGACCTGTCCGCCGACACCCGCGAGCGCCTGCAGCGCAGCGGCAAGGCCCTGATCGCGCTGATCACGGCGATCGTGCTGGTCGTGACGGGGGTCGCCTGGTTCTGGTGGTCCCGGTTCGCGGGCGACATCGAGCGCGGTCCGACGCTCGCCGCCAAACCCGACGGCGCGACCGACATCCTGCTCGTGGGTACCGACTCCCGCACCGACGCGAAGGGCAACCCGCTCTCCAAACAGGAGTTGGCTCGGCTGAACGCGGGCGTCGACGACGGCACCCTCAACACCGACACGATCATCCTGATCCGCATCCCCAACGACGGGAAGTCGGCCACCGCGATCTCGATCCCCCGCGACGCCTATGTCGCGATCCCGGATCAGGGCAAGGGCAAGATCAACTCGGCCTTCGCCGGCGCCGCGAATGTCACCCGGGACAAGGCGATCAAGGACGGCGACGACGAGAAGACGGCTGTGCAGAAGGGCAACGAGGAGGGGCGCAAGGCGCTCATCGAGACCGTCGCGGACCTGACCGGCGTCTCCGTCGACCGGTACGCCGAGATCGGCCTGGTCGGCTTCTCCCGCCTCACCGACGCCGTCGGCGGCGTCGACGTGTGCCTGAAGAAGCCCGTCAACGACTCGTACTCGGGCGCCCGGTTCCGCGCCGGCAAGCAGACGCTCAAGGGCCCGCAGGCGCTGAGTTTCGTGCGCCAGCGGCACGGTCTACCGCGCGGCGACCTCGACCGCGTCACCCGGCAGCAGGTGTTCATGGCCTCGCTGGCCAGCAAGATCCTCTCCACCGGCACGCTCACCAGCCCCAGCAAGCTCAGCCAGCTCCAGAACGCGCTGACCACCTCGGTCACGCTGGACCAGGACTGGGACGTCATGGGCTTCGCGAAGGAGCTCGCGAACCTCTCGGCGGGCAACATCAAGTTCTCGACGGTCCCCGTCGTCCGCGACGACGGCTGGAGCGACGACGGCCAGCAGTCCGTGGTCGTCGTCGACCCGAAGCAGGTCCAGGCCTACGTGACCGGCCTCCTCGGAGGCGAAACGCCGAAGACGAAGACAACGACCACCACGTCGAGCGCGCCGGCCGTCCCGTCGGTGAATCGCTCGTCGTACACGGTGGACGTGGTCAACGGCGGCTCCACCACGGGCCTCGCCAGCGGGGTGTCGAACTTCCTCGCGGGCAAGGGCTTCGCGCAGGGCCGGGCCGGCAACGCCTCGACCTCGGAATCCGGCCTGAGCTCGCGGAGCGCCGTGCTCGCGAGCTCCTCGTCGGACCAGGGGGCGAAGGCCGTCGCCGCACTGCTCGGCGGGCTGCCGGTCGTCGCGAGCACCTCGGTCTCGTCGGGCCACGTCAAGGTCCTGATCCAGGACGGGTACGCCGGTCCGGGCTCCTCGGGCGACTCGGGATCGGACTCCGCCACGACCACCACGTCCCTGGCGCCGGGCATGACCGAGGCGCTCGACCCGAGCGAGGCGGCGCGCATCAGCTCACTCCTCAACAAGCCGGGCTTCACCGCCCAACAGAACGGAGGCGTCCCGTGCGTGGATTGACGGTCACCGACCGCCTGCTCGTCCCGATCGTGCAGTCCGACGGTGCCGCGCCCCGGTTCACCTGGTACGACGATGCCTCCGGCGCCCGGATGGGCCTGTCCGCCGTCACGCTCGGGAACTGGGCGGCCAAGTGCGGCAACCTGCTCCGCGATCAGTACGGCCTCGGCCCCGGCGACGCCGTCGGCGTCCTGCTGCCGGCGCACTGGCAGACGGCGGGAATCCTGTTCGGCGCGTGGTGGGCCGGGTGCGAGGTCCGCTTCGGCGAGTCCGGGTCGGTCACCTTCGCGGCCCCGGACCGGCTGGACGACGCCGACGGTGACGAGATCCTCGCGGTCGGCCTCGACGCCTTCGGGACGGCCGTGCCCGACCTTCCGCCCGGCATCGACGACTACACCACCGAGGTGCGCGTCCACCCCGACGCGTTCACGCCCGGCGACGCGGGCACCGCGCTCGCCGGCGACTCCCCCGAGATCGTCGTGGCGCGGTCCACCGCCCTCTCCGCCTCCGCCGGCTACGCCGCCGGCGACCGCGTGCTCTCGACGCGCCAGTGGCGCACCGTCGACGACCTCTACGACGGCCTGCTCGCCCCGTTCGCGGCCCCGGCCTCCGTGATCCACGTGTCGAACCCCGACGCCGACAAACTCATGGACAAGTTCGCCACGGAGAAGGCCACCGCCCGGGTCGCGTGACGACCCGCAGCGATGGCCTTCCGAGGCAGGAGTTGGATCAGCGCAGCAGCTGGCGCGACATGACGAGGCGCTGCACCTGGTTGGTGCCCTCGTAGATCTGGGTGATCTTGGCGTCGCGCATCATGCGCTCGACCGGGAAGTCGCGGGTGTAGCCGGCGCCGCCGAGCAGCTGCACGGCATCGGTGGTGACGTCCATCGCGACGTCGGAGGCGAAGCACTTCGACGCGGAGCTGATGAAGCCGAGGTTCTTCTCGCCGCGCTCGGCGCGGGCGGCGGCCGTGTAAACCATGAGACGGGCGGCCTCGAGGCGCATCGCCATGTCGGCGACCATGAACTGCACGCCCTGGAACTCGGAGATCGACTTGCCGAACTGCTTGCGGTCCTTGATGTACTCGATCGCCACGTCGAGCGCGCCCTGCGCGATGCCGACGGCCTGCGCGCCGATGGTCGGGCGGGTGTGATCGAGGGTCTGCAGCGCGGTCTTGAAGCCGGTGCCCTCCTCGCCGATCATGCGCATCGCGGGAATGCGGCACTCCTCGAAGGCCAGCTCGGCGGTCGGGCTGCCCTTGATGCCCAGCTTGTGCTCGTAGCCGGTCACCGAGAAGCCCGGGTCGTCCTTGTGCACGATGAAGGAGCTGATGCCGTTGGCGCCCTTCTCGGGGTCGGTGACGGCCATGACGGTGTACCAGGTGGACTTGCCGCCGTTGGTGATCCAGCACTTGGAGCCGTTGAGGACCCACTCGTCGCCGTCCTTGCGGGCGCGGGTGCGCATCGACGCGGCATCGGAGCCGGCCTCGCGCTCGGAGAGGGCGTAGGAGGCCATGGCCTCGCCGCTGGCGAGCGAGGGCAGCACGTGCTGCTTGAGCTCCTCGGAGCCGTTGAGGATCAGGCCCATGGTGCCGAGCTTGTTCACGGCGGGGATCAGCGAGGAACTGCCGCAGACGCGGGCCACCTCCTCGATGACGATGCAGGTGGCGACGGAGTCGGCGCCCTGGCCCTCGTACTCCTCCGGCACGTGGATGGCGTTGAAGCCGCTCGCGACCAGCGCGTCGAGCGCCTCCTGGGGGAACCGCTCCTTCTCGTCGACGTCCTTGGCGTGCGGCGCGATGTCGCGCTCCGCGAGCGCCCGGATGGCGGCGCGCAGTTCCTCGTGCTCCTCGGGGAGCTGGAACAGGTCGAAGTCGGGGTTGCCAGCCATGGGGGCCTCCATCAGCGTCTACGTGTTTGGTCCGCGCTGATTCTATCCATGCCCCGACCCGAGTCAGTTAGTCGCACGTAACCAATATTCGACGGTCCGCTTGTTCCCAGGCACAGTCGGCATCCGCACCCGGTCTCCCGGCCCACTTCGCTGCCACCCATCTCGCGCCCCTGTCAACCTCCCACCCATCTCGCGCCCACCGCGGGGCCTCCCATCTCGCGCCCCACCGCGGGTCCTCCCATCTCGCGCCCCACCGCGGGTCCTCCCACCCATCTCGCGCCCCACCGCGGTCCTCCCACCCATTTCGCGGCTACCCACCTCGCACGCGGGATGGGTAGCCGCGAGATGGGTGCGACGACCCGTTCAGCCCGCCGCGCGGACCAGACCGTGACGCCGCATCGCCGGCAGCAACAACTGCTCGAGCCGACCGGGCGCCTTCAGCACGCTCCAGCGCCAGCGGATCACCTCGAAGCCGGCCGCCTCGAACAGTTCCTGGCGGGACTTCTCCGCGGCGAGCGCCTCCTCGAGCTCCTCGTCGGTCGCGCCGTACTTGTCGCGACCGTCGAACTCGCCGACCAGGGAGCCCCATTCGAAGTCCGTGTAGAACGTGCAGCCCGCCAGCAGGTGCTCGGTCTGCAACTGCGGCGTCGGCAGCCCCCGGCCGCGCATCTGCATCCGTGACAACGACTCGCCGGGCGATTCACTACAGGTCACCGACAGGTCCACGCCGAGGCGCGCGGTCGCGGACCCTCGACGACGACCCAGTCGATCGATGCAGAGCCGCAATTCGTCGAGCGCGACAGGATCCGGATCCTCCGGTTTCGGATACCGCGGCTCGAGACGGACAGCGTCGAAGGCGCACACCGCGCGCTCGAGGTCGCCGGTCATCGCGATGTCCACGGCGGTGCGGGCACGGCTGGTGACGCGAACGCCGTCGACGACCACGATCTCGTCGTCGCGCAACGGCCGCGAGTGCAGGTGCACCGTGCCCCGCACCCCTCCGCCGTGACTGCGGCTCACGGTGAAGTGGACCTTGTCGCGCGCCGGTCTCAGGTACGGGATCCTGTGCAGGGCCGCCGCGCTCTCGTGGCTGACCACACCGGACCGGCCCGACGCGGTGGCCAAGGACCGCGTGCGGTACCGCGCCGACGGGTCTTCCGGCACGTTCAGCGCGTACTTCCCCGGCCCCGGCCGATACAACCGGCCGCTCCGAACGGCCGCGGTCAGCGCGTCGGTGGTCCACCCCGTGGCCATCAACTCCGCCCTTGGTCGAATCTCCCCCATGGGTCCAGTGAACACCCGAAGGCGTGCGGTACGCGGCACTGAACTCGGTTCATCCACAGGCCGGGCGAACCCTCGATCGAGGGTCTACGAAGCCATCCACAGGGCCCTGGTCATCGCCCCACCCCCGGCGCGGCAGCACACCCCGCACGCGAGGTGGGCTGCCGCGAAAAGGGTGGGAAGCCCCGCCGACGCCGCGAAACGGGTGGGAGAACCCGCTGAGACCTGCTCATACCCGCGAAACGAGGTGGGAGACCCCGCTGCCTAACCCTCCAGCAGCTTGCGCCGCAGCGCCTCGTCCTTGCGCAGCACCATCTGCTCGAGATCCGCCTGGAAAGCGGTCATCTTCGCCCGCAGCGCCGGGTCCGCGGCGCCGAGGATGCGCACAGCCAAGAGCCCCGCGTTGCGGGCGCCGCCGACGGACACCGTCGCCACCGGGATCCCCGCGGGCATCTGCACGATCGACAGCAGCGAGTCCATACCGTCGAGGTGCTTGAGCGGGACGGGCACGCCGATCACCGGCAGCGGGGTCGCGGAGGCGACCATGCCCGGCAGGTGCGCCGCGCCGCCCGCGCCGGCGATGATCACCTCGACGCCCCGGTCGGCGGCGCCCTTCGCGTAGTCCAGCATCCGCTGCGGGGTGCGGTGCGCCGACACGACACCCACCTCGAACCGGATCCCGAACTCGGCGAGCGCCTCGGCGGCGGCCTCCATCGTCGGCCAGTCCGAGTCGCTGCCCATGATCAGCCCGACGCGCGGTCCCGTGTTCTCAGCCATGCACACTCCATCCATCGGTCCACTCCGCGGTCGCCATCCAGTGCGCCGCACGTTCCGCCCGCTCCCGCAGCTCCGCGACGTACGCCGCGTCACCACGGTCACCGTCGAGCGACCCGACGACGTTGACATGCCCGATCTTGCGGTCGGGCCGGCCCTCCTTGCCGTACATGTGCACGTGCGCCTCCGGCATCCGGGCCATGAGGTGGTGCAGCCGCTCGTCGACGCTCATCTCGGGCTCCGACGGTGCGCCCAGCACGTTCGCCATGACGGTGAGCGGCGCGGTCGCGGCGGTATCACCCAGCGGATAGTCGAGCACCGCGCGCACGTGCTGCTCGAACTGGCTGGTCACGCACCCGTTCATGGACCAGTGGCCCGAGTTGTGCGGGCGCATCGCGAGCTCGTTGACGAGCATCTCGCCCGACGGGGTCTGGAACAGCTCCACGGCCATCACGCCCACCACGCCCAGTTCATTCGCCAGGCTCAGGGCGAGCGACTCGGCGAACGACGCGTCCTCGTCGGACAGCACCGGCGCGGGTGCGAGCACCACGGCGCACTGTCCGTTCCGCTGCACCGTCTCGACGACCGGCCACGCCGCGCCCTGACCGTACTGCGACCGCGCGACCATCGCCGACAACTCCCGGGCGAGCTCCACCCGCTGCTCCGCGAGCACCTGCACGCCCGCGGCGAGCTGCTCCTCCGCGACCGCGACGGCCTCGTCGAGCGTGTCCGGCAGCCACACGCCGCGGCCGTCGTAGCCGCCGCGCACGGCCTTGAGGACCACCGCACCGTCGAACCGCTCCCAGAAGGCACGGACATCGTCCGGCGAGCTGATATCGGCGAAGCCCGGCACGGGCGCACCGAGCTCGGTCAGACGGTGCCGCATCGCCAGCTTGTCCTGCGCGTAGAGCAGCGCCTGCGGCGGCGGGTTGACGGTGACGCCCTCGGCCTGCAGCTGCAGCAGGTGCTCCGTGGGCACGCCCTCGTGGTCGAAGGTCAGCGCGTGGGCGCCGGTCGCGACGCGACGCAGGTCGTCGAGCCGGTCGTGGTCGCCGAGGACGACATCGGGGCAGACCTGCGGCGCGGGCTCGTCGGGCGAGGCGGCGAGCACCCGCAGGCCCTGCCCCAGCGCGATCGCCGCCTGATGGGTCATGCGGGCCAACTGACCGCCGCCGACCATGGCCACGACGGGTCGCGTCCGGCGCGATTGAACATCACTCACGGTGCCATTTTTTCAGGCGTCACTTCGCGCGCTCCACCCGGTCAGCGATAGCGAGTAGCGCGGTCGCGTATTCAGCGGTTTCGGCTTCGTTCCGCAGCGCCGCTGCAACCTCGGCACGCCGCGCGGCAGTCAGGCCACGATGCCGCGTTCTGAGCGCGACGATCTTCCGCTGATGTGCCATCATCACCCGCCTTCTCGCTTCGACCACGTGCGGGGCGTTCAAGTTCAAGACGGTGTCGATCACGTCTGCGGCGCCCGCCGGCATGCCTGCAACTGCGGATACTCGGCCGGCGCGATCCACCTCTACGAGGCGCTCGGCAGTCCACGTCTTGGGGTTCCTGAACCGAGCGCAGATGTGCTGGTCCGCTTTCGCCTTATCGCAGGTGAAGGCAGAGCCGGCGCGTTCTGCACCGTCGCAACAGAGCAGGAGGTTGGTCCATACAGTAGGCGCGTCATCACCGCTGGCCGCTCGGGTGCACAACGTACAGTCGCTCCCCCACTCCGACAGAGACTGCGGATGGAAGTGTTCGATTCGTGTCCCGTGATCTGGTCGGGCCGGATCACGAAGGCGCCGCTCGCAGTATGCGCACCGACCGCTCTGCTCCTCCCACAGCGCGCGGCGGATCTCGCCGCTGGAGGAATACTCAGGGAACTCGGCGCGCGCAGACCGGAGCTGGGCGTAGACAGGCGGCTGGGCTGGGAAGATGCGTCGCATCAGTCGTCGAGGTCGTAGAACGCGATACTGGCGTCCGCGTCAGCCAATTGCGGCACATTTGTGACACCCCCGAGTTCTTCATCGACGATTCGCCGGAGGCGCCGCGCCCTGTCCGAACGTCCTTCACCCTGGTCCACCAGGCGGACGTAACGTTCGAGATCCTCGTTGATGGGCAGGTCCGGCTCCGGGTCCGTCGCCAGGATCCGCTGCAGGATCACATCACTTCGCAGACCGGCCGCGTAATCGGCGTGGTGCACTGTGTTGCCGTCGATAATCCTGATCGATTCGGCTTCCACAGTCGAGAGCACCTGCGGGCTGTGGGTCGTGACGATGAACTGGACCCGGGGAAAGGTCTCGCGGAGTAGCGGAAGGATGCGTTGCTGCCAGGTCGGATGTAGATGCAGGTCGACTTCGTCGACCAACACGATCCCGGGCGTGCGGCTGAGTAGTTCCCCCGCACCGAACCTCGGGTTCGCCCTGGCAGCGCGGCTGACGAGGTCAATCACAAGACCGGCCGTGATCCGGATTCCACTGGACAAGAACGACATCGGCAGAGTTCCATGTCGGGGGTGCGCGAGCGTCAGCTCGTTTACCACCGGATTCCATCGTGGGTCTCCCCAGCCGGTATCGGCGAGTACGCCGTTACAGGCGAGGCGGATCGCCTCGAGCTGCGCGCGCCCCGCTGTCGCTTCGGCACCGTGCTCGTTCGCCACAAACACCGAGAGAGTGAGTGCCTCGATGAACGAGGACAGTCGAGACAGGTCCGACCGGCCATCGAGGGTCGAGTCGTATGCGCCGGACCGCGACCTCGCGATCTCCCCCGACGCTCGTCGGACACCAACCAACCGCTCCACGCCGTACAACGCGATAACTGGCAACATGGGTGCCGACTCGATGTTCTTGGCCGATCCTCGCCAGATCCTGGACGACGCGAGGCCGACGCCCCCGTCGTCAGACCAGGTGGTCCGACCTCGGGAACTCGACCGGCTCCGGCGCCATCGGTACGGCGACCCGGCGATCATTCCCTCAGCCCGCGCCTCTACGGGATAGACGGCTTCCATCTGCGCGACGGCCGACTCGGAGGTCAGATCACCGACGATCTCACGCGCGTCGTCCCGACCGAAGCCACGGGTGTCTCCATCGAACGCACGCACGATGGTCGACAGCACGATCGCAAGCGCATCGAGAATTGCGGTCTTGCCTGAGCCGTTCACCCCGACCAGCACTGTGCACGAGGGATCGAAAGTGACCTCCAGGCGCTCGAAACAGCGGAAGTTCTCGACGACCAGCCGATCCACATGCCAGTCTCCGGGGGGCGTCATATACCCAGATTACGGGAGCCCCACCGCGTGCCGAGCCCCCAGCGACCGCGTCACACTCCCCGCGGTACTATTCACGGTTCCATTACAGTGGCGCACGTGGCTTTCATCGAGGCGATTCTGGATCGCACCCCGGCACCGCTTCGCGGGCTCGTCATGCAGCACCACGAGCTGATCAAGTTCGCGATCGTGGGCAGCACGACGGCCGTCTTCGACCTCGCCATCTTCTACGGCCTGGTGCTCACGGTGATGAGCGAGAAGCCCACCGTCGCGAAGGTGTTCTCGGGCGTCTGCGCCGTGATCCTCTCGTACATCCTCAACAGTGAGTGGAGCTTCAAGCACCGCGGCGGCCGGGAGAAGCACCACGAGGCGCTGCTGTTCTTCGCCATCTCGGGCATCGGCGTGCTCATCATGGCCGCGCCCATCTTCATCGCGAACAACTTCTTCCACCTGCGCAATGTCGACTCGAAGACCACGCTGATCATCGTCGACTTCGTGCTCAACTACATCGTCGGTAACCTGCTGCAGATGGCCTTCCGGTTCTGGGCCCTGCGCCGCTGGGCCTTCCCGGAGGACATGAGCGACGCCCCCGCGCAGGAGTCGATCCCCTCCGCCGGAGATTCGGCGCCCGCCGCTGAGCGCTGACAATCGCAGCGTGCGGAGCCGCATCCTCCGCTCGACCATCGCGGTCGTGGCGGTCACCGGCCTCTTCCTCGGCCTGCCGCTGATGTTCTACACCTGGCGCTGGCTCGACGACGCCGCCCGCACCGACCTGCAGCACCGCCTGACGCGGGCATCGTCGGAGATCCTGGGCCAGGACCAGCGCACCGGCGATCGCGGCGAGCCCCCCGTGGACGCGTTGCGCCTGTTGGTCCCGTCCGGCGGGCGCCTCGTGCTCACCTACACCGACCGCAACGGCGTGCCCCGCGAGCTCACCGTCGGCGCCGACACCCCACTCGAGAAGCCCATGGTCGAGGGCACCTCGCTCGGCGAGGCCGGCGTGTTGCGGCTCGAGCAGGACTACTCCAGCGTGCGCAGCGAGCAGTACCGCGCCCTGACGATCGAGCTCATCGTGATGGCCCTGTCCGTCACCGCGGGCGTCGTGGTCGCCGCGGTCACCGCCAGCCGGGTCGCCGACCCCGTGCAGGACGTCGCGGACCGCGCCCAGCGCCTCGCCGACGGCGACTTCCGGCCCGACCCCAACCGGCACGGCATCGAGGAGCTCGACCGTGTCCTCGACGTCCTCGACGCCGCCACCGTCGAGATCGCCGACCGCCTGCAGCGGGAGCGGCAGATCGTGGGCGACGTGTCGCACCAGCTGCGCAGCCGCCTGACGGCCATCCACATCCGCCTCGACGAACTCACCCTGCACACCGACCCCGAGGTCGTCACCGAGGCCCGCGCCGCCCTCGACCAGGTCGACCGGCTGACCTCGTCGGTCAGCGACATGGTCCAGATGGCCCGGACCGAGCGCATGCCCCAGGGCGTGGTCGACATCCGCGCCGAGCTCACGCCACTGCTGGCGGACCTCGCGCCGTCGTTCGCGAAGGCGGGCCGGCGGCTCACCGTCGTGCCCGGGCGGGGAGCGCCCCTGCCGGCCCGGGCCACCGCGACCCGCGTCCGGGAGGCCGCCGCGGTACTCGTCGACAACGCGCTGGTCCACGGGCGCGGCGAGGTCCGCGTCACGCTCGGCTCCGTGGGCGCGCACACCGTGCTCGTCACCGTCTCCGACGAGGGCTCCGGCATCTCCGACGGTGACGCCCAGCGCATCTTCCGGCGCGGCTACTCCGCCGGGAACGGGACCGGGGTCGGCCTCGCCCTCGCCCGCGCGTTCATCGAGGGCGACGGTGGCCGCCTCCAACTGCAGAGCCGAAGGCCGACCACGTTCGCGATCTTCCTCCCGGCCTCCGCACCCGACGATCCGCCCGAGCCGTCCGGCGCGTGGGAACCCGAACCGCGCTGACGGCCGCGCCTACTCCCCCGCGGCGCGGCCCCGTCGATCCGCGGCGACGATCTGCTCGAGCAGGCCGGGGAAGACCGTCTCCAGGTCATCACGGCGCAGCCGCGTCATCCGGCCGTTCCCCACATCACGCTGCCAGACGAGGCCGGCGGTGCGGAGCACCTTGAAGTGGTGGGTGCGCGTGGACAGCGCCCACGGCATGCCGAAGACGCTGCAGAACTGTTCGGTACCGTCCGGCTGCTCCGCGAGTTGGACGATGACGCTGCGCCGGTTCGCATCGGACAGGGCGTGGAGGATCTTCGACAAGTCGTACTCGTCGAGATCCGGATGTCCGTCGTGATCCGGCATGGCGACCTGAGTCCTTTCGCGGAGTGGGCTGGAACCTCCTTCACTCATGCTACCTACCGGAGTTCCAGTTCGTTACTCACTCATAGGACTCGTCCGTGACGCGCACCGGCAGCCCGAGCGGACGGTGAACGAGCACGCCGGTGTCCCACGCGATCGCCTCGGGCGGCGCAGCGAGTCGCAGGCCCGGCAGTCGCGCGGTGAGCACGGTGACCGTCTCGACGATCACCGTCCTCGCCAACGCCGACCCCATGCAGTGATGCATGCCGTATCCGAATTGGAGATGCCGCCGGCCCACTCGCGCAGTGTCGATCAGCCACGGATCGGGGAACACCGAGGGATCACGGTTGGCCTCGTGCGCGTCGGCGTAGACGACCTCCCCCTCATGGACAACCCCGCCGGACAGTACGACGCGCTGGGACGCGATGCGCGGGAAGGTCGAGATCCGCCCGAGCGGGAGAAGACGGAGCAGTTCCTCGACCACATCGGGGATCACCGCCGGACTATCCACCATGAGCTCCCACAGCGCACGTTCGGCGAGCGCCACGTACACGACCTTCGCGAGCACGGACAGGACGTTCTGGTCGCCGCCGACGAGGGAGCCGAGCAGGATCGCCGCGTACTCGGCGTCGGTGACCGGCGGCGCGACGGTGTCCCGCGCGGCCAGGAGTCCCGTCACCAGGCCGTCGTCCAAGGCGCGCCGACCGGCGATGAGGTCCTCGATGTAGCGGTAGAGCTCGCCGAAGTCAGCGAGCAGGCCCGGGACGTCGGTGTCGTGCGCGAGCTGCATCCGCCGGGACAGATGCCGGAAGACCGGGATGTCGCGCGCAGGAATTCCCAGGTATCCGGCGTTGACACTGATCGTCAGCGGGTCGAGCAGTTCAGCCATGAGATCCACATCGGCGGATGCGTCGAGCGGCCGCGCCAGGTCGTCGACCGCCGACTCGACGCGACCACGGACCACCGGCGCGAGCGCACCGATGGTGTTGGCGCTGTACGCCGCGGCGACGAACCGCTTGAGCCGGCCGTGACGAGGATGGTCGAGATTGAGCAGCATGTCCTCCGGCATGATCGTGGGGAGGAAGCTGGGCCCGTCCGCGACGTTGGCCGGGCCGCGGAGGAACGAGGCGTCGGTGAGAACCCGGTGCACGTCGTCGTAGCGGGTCGCATGAACCGCGACATGTCCGCTGGGAAGTACCACCTGGGGCAGTCCACCTCGTGATGCCGCCGGATGATCCACGATCATCCCGTCCGGGACGATGCCCGCGATGTCCCGGATGTCGAAGCGGACGGGCGCGGGATTGATCGGCGTGGACATCGGCACTTCTCCGGGACTCGGGAGCCCGTACGCCGGACGTGCAGAATCGCGACGGGCAGAACGACGAGCAGGCCGACCGTTCCGGCGACGGTGGTGTCGAACGCGCTGCAGCGCCGCTCCGACGTCGCCGACCGCCTGGTCGGCGTCGACGAAGCGCACCGCGGTCCAGCCCGATCGGCGAGCGGAGACGCAGTTCTCCTCGAGATCGTCGACGAGGATGCAGTCCTCGGGATCGACGTCGTTGCGCCGCGCGGCGAGTTCGAAGATCGCCGGATCGGGCTTCCGCATTCCGACCCTGCACGAGTCGATCAGATCCGTGACGACGTCATCGATGCCGATCATCGACCGCCAGTACGGTTCCCACTCGATGACGTTGTTGCTGAGCACTCCCACATCGATTCCGTCCGCGATCAGCTCGAGCGCGAATCGGCGGACCGGCTCGTTGACGCTGTGCCCGTCGAACCATTGCCGCCCGAAATCGAGTTCACTGCGGGACAGGTCGATATCGGGGTGCGCACGAGAAATCGCGGCGTGCAGTTCACGCACCCAGGACCGCTCGTCGATGATGCCGAGTTCCAGGGGCGCGAGCGCAGGCATCGAATAGTCATCTCCCACGGCAGCCATGGCCGCCCGGAGAACGTCGGGCGAGATGCCCGTGCGATCTGCATAGCTACGAAAAAGAACGGGAAGCGGGGGCGAGAGAACGCCGCCGAAATCGAACCAGACGAACGGCCTGCGTTCGTTCACTGGACCATCGTCCACACGTCGACGGGCGTCACCCGAAGGTGAACGCGGCCGGACGCGATCGCGTCATCACCCTGCGTGATCCGGATGGTGGCGAGGACGGAGCCGTCCTCGTCGGGATCGGGTTCCGCGACGGCGCGCGCGATCGTGTCGAGCTCGAACTCGCCGAACTTCTCGAAAGTAATCTCCAGCCGGTGCATCACCATCCTGTTCGTATCGAGCCCCAGCGACGAGTTCGCAGCAGCCATCGCGATCTGACGCGCCGCCTCGAACTGCAGCATGCCCGGAACGTGATCGAGTGCGTGATCGAAGAGCGACGGATGGTTCGTGTCGATCACAGTGAGTGCGCTGATCTCGCCGTTCTCGTCGAGGGTCGGATTCGCCAGGATGGCGTTGCGTGGGTTGTGCCGCCCCACGGCCGCAGGTCGCATCCGCGCCACCGGCGCCGCATCGGGAACCGCGTGCGCGTCCGGCAGTCCGAGGCCGCGCCTGGCGCGGCACCGGATCCGCGCCCAGACAGCCGCGGGCATCCACAGGTAGCTCATCGTCTCCCGCGCGGCGACGGCCCCTTCGATGCGCGCGGTCATCTCCAGTGTGAGCCCGACGATCGCGCCGTCGCGCCGCTTCTCTGCCACCACCTCGGCGGCGATGGTGCAGTGCCCGGGACACGCGCCGATCCGGAACGTGTCCCGGTCGAGGATCTCGAAATCAGCGGATCCGAAGACGAATTTCTGCGCCCGCTCCACACCGACGAACGTGTGCGCGTAGTAGATCGCCACCTGCCGGAACACCTCGATCAGGAGAAGCGGGTCGTACGTCGCGGCCGTACCACGATGATCGCTGAAGTACGAATGATTCCGCGGCAACTGCGCCGCGAACACGGCACCGTTCGGGCTCGCCATTGCATCGGTGAGAAACACCTCCGCAATCGACTCTCGATGGACGATGTCCCGCGGGATGTTTCGGTCGTACGACAGCGGTCGAACGGTTGCGGTCACGGATTCCCCTCCGGGTGAGTTCTGCCGAGTTACGAGCCTCAGCCCGCATCAGCTTCAAGACGTGGAGAAGGTACGTTAAATCTCATACCTATTGCAAGGGTAGCCCCTCAGTGTTCGTCACGGCCGCGATTCGATGAAGAATGCGGACCGAAACGACGAAGAAGGGTTCAGCACCGACGAGGAAGGCCTGTTGATACGGGCCGCCGCAGAAGATCCGGCGACACACCGGAGGAATGGACACAATGCATTGTGCGAATGCGTCCCGTGTGAATTGTTCGACCAGCCCGCAATATCAGTTCACCGACGAACGCGCATGCGCCGGACGCGCGGCGGAACACCGAGCGCCGGCACTGCGACGGCTCCGTGGCACATCGCCGTTGTCGTGACTCCCGAGGATCGCTCGGACCCGAGCACTCGGGGGTGCGCTACTGCGCGTCGAACCGGAAACCCACACCCCGGACCGTGACGATCCGGCGGTGCGGCCCGGTGTCGTCGCCGATCTTCCGCCGCAGCCAGGAGATGTGCATGTCGAGGGTCTTCGATCCACGCAAGTCGGAATCGCCCCAGACATCGGTGAGGATCTCCTCCCGGGAGAGCAGCCGCCCGGCGTGCTCCATCAGGAAGCGCAGCAGCTCGAACTCCTTGTTGGCCAGGGCGACGTCGGCACCGTCGACGGTGACCCGCCGCGCGGTAGCGTCGAGCCGGATGCCGCCCGCTTCCACGACCTCGAGCGCGTCCTGCGCGGGCGCGCTGCGCCGCAGCAGCGCGCGGGTGCGGGCCATGAGCTCGAACATGCGGAAGGGCTTGCCCACGTAGTCGTCGGCACCGGCGTCGAGGCCGACGACGAAGTCCATCTCGTCGGTGCGCGCGGTGAGCATGAGCACAGCGATCTCCGGCCGGGCGGCGCGCACCTCGCGGCACACCTCGAGGCCGTCGAGCTCGGGTAGACCCAGGTCGAGGATCAGCAGGGCGTAGTCCTCGTCGAGCGCACACTGCAGCGCATCGGTGCCGGTGGCGGCGACGGTCACCTCGTAGCCCTCACGCGAGAGCGCGCGGGCCAGCGGCGATGCGATCGCCTCGTCGTCCTCGGCCAGGAGCACCCGCGTGGTCATGACCGCCGAGAGTACTCCGCCGGGCCGTCGTCGCGGCCCCGGTAGTCGTCCGCGTCGTCGAGCGCGTCCACGATGAGCGCGTGCGTGGCGGCGATCCGGGGCACGTCGGGGAAGTCGAGCGGATCCTCACCCGCGGACTCGACGGTGAGCACCCCGCAGCCCAGCATCCGATCGACGAGCCGCTGGTGGTACTGGACCGAGTTGATGCGGCGCAGCGGGATGTCGATGCCGCGGCGCCGCACGATGCCGGAGCGGAACATGATCCGCAGGTCGGTGACCACGAGGTGGGTCGCGCGCCAGGAGGCCCACGGGCGCACCGTCCACCACCCGACGACGCCGAGCCACACCACGACGACCGCCAGGAGCAGCCAGTCCGGCCACGCACCGTCGAGGTGGGCCCGGCCGATCAGGCCCAGCGCGACCCCGGCGGCGGCGCACGCCGCGAACAGGACAAGGACGGGCACGATCATCCGCTTGGCGTGGGGGCGCACGTGCAGCAGCACCCGCTCGTCGTCGACGAGCGCCTTCTCGGGGAACGCCATCGTCACGCCGGTCGCAGGTGCGTCACATCGCCCGCGGACAGTACGTGCCGGGTGCCCGCCTCGTCCGCCACGACGATGCGGCCCTCGAGGTCCACGTCGACCGCGCTGCCGTGCAGGACCTCGTCGGCCGGGAGCTCCACGCGGACCCGCTGCCCGACGGTGACGCACGCGTCCAGGTACGCGGCGCGCGCGGCGGCGGGATCGTCGGTCCATGCGGTCAGACCGGCGTCGAGGTGCTGGAGGTAGGCGACGGCGAGCGCCGTCCGGTCCGGATCGTCGGCGCCGGCCAGCCGGAGCGACGTGGCGGTCGGGACCGGCACGTCCGCGGCGGCGAGCTCGGTGTTCAGGCCCGTTCCGATTACCGCGACGAGTCGGCCGTCCGGCGCGGTGGCCAGCTCGGACAGGATGCCTGCCGTCTTGCCGCCCCGCTTGCCCTCCGCGGCCTCGAGCAGGACGTCGTTGGGCCACTTCAGCCCCGCGGTCAGGCCGGTCACCTCCCGCACGGCACGGACGGCGGCGACGCCGGTGACCAGCGACAGCCAGCCGGCGCGCGGCGCTGCGGCGGCGGGCACGGCCACCGTCACCGAGATGGACAGCTGCGTGCCGGACGGCGCCGACCAGGAGCGCTGGTGCCGGCCCCGCCCGGCGGTCTGGACGTCGGCGATGAGGACGCGGCCGGCCTCGTCGCCGGCGCGCACGCCGTCGGCGAGGTCGGCGTTGGTGGATCCCGTGGTGGGCAGCACCGACACGTCGTGCCAGCGCGTGCCCCGTACGGCCGCGGCGATCGCCGCTCGATCGGGGAGACCTGCGGTCTCGGTCATCCGTGTCCTCCATCCCTCCCACACCGACGGGCAGTGCGCTTATTCCCCGACTCTATTGGTTACAGTCAGTGCCATGACGAGTGCCTCCACCACCGACGGCGCGGCCGCCGCCCAGGGCGGCGAGCCCAGCATCCACACCACGGCCGGCAAGCTGGCCGCCTTCCGCAAGAAGGACGCCGAGGCGATGGCCCCCATGGGCCAGGGCGCCATCGACAAGGTGCACGAGAAGGGCCGGCTCACCGCCCGTGAGCGGGTGCTCGCGCTGCTGGACGAGGGCTCGTTCGTGGAGCTCGACAAGCTGGCGCAGCACCGCTCGACCAACTTCGGGATGGCCGCGCGCCGCCCGGTCGGCGACGGCGTGGTGGCCGGCTACGGCACCATCGACGGCCGCGAGGTCTGCGTCTTCAGCCAGGACTCGACGGTCTTCGGCGGCTCCCTCGGCGAGGTCTACGGCGAGAAGATCGTCAAGGTCATGGACCTGGCCACCAAGACGGGCCGCCCCCTGGTCGGCATCATCGACGGTGCCGGTGCCCGCATCCAGGAGGGCGTCGTCTCGCTCGCCCTGTACTCGCAGATCTTCTTCCGCAACACGCAGGCCTCGGGCGTCATCCCGCAGATCTCCGTCGTGATGGGCGCGGCGGCCGGCGGCCACGTCTACTCCCCCGCGCTCACCGACTTCGTGGTGATGGTCGACCACGAGAGCCAGATGTTCATCACCGGCCCGGACGTCATCAAGTCCGTGACCGGCGAGGAGGTCACCAAGGAGGAGCTGGGCGGCGCCCAGACCCACATGACCAAGTCCGGCACGGCGCACTACGTCGCGTCCGGTGAGCAGGACGCGCTGGACTACGTCCGCGAGTTGCTCACGTACCTGCCGTCGAACAACCGCGCCGAGGCGCCCCGGTTCGTGCCGACGGACCCGCTGACCGGCTCCATCGAGGACTCCGTCAACGACGAGGACCGGGAGCTGGACACGCTGATCCCGGATTCGCCGAACCAGCCCTACGACATGCACGAGGTCATCCGTCGCCTGCTCGACGACGACGAGTTCCTCGAGATCCAGCCGCAGCGCGCGATGAACATCATCGTCGGCTTCGGCCGCATCGACGGCCGCAGCGTCGGCATCGTCGCGAACCAGCCCACCCAGCTGGCCGGCTGCCTCGACATCGACGCCTCGGAGAAGGCCGCCCGCTTCGTGCGCTTCTGCGACGCCTTCAACATCCCGATCGTCACCCTGGTGGACGTGCCCGGCTTCCTGCCCGGCACCGGCCAGGAGTACGACGGCATCATCCGCCGCGGCGCGAAGCTCCTCTACGCCTACGGCGAGGCCACCGTCCCGAAGATCACCGTCGTGACCCGCAAGGCCTACGGCGGCGCGTACTGCGTGATGGGCAGCAAGGACATGGGCGCCGATATCAACCTCGCGTGGCCCACCGCCCAGTTCGCGGTCATGGGCGCGGGCGGGGCCGTCGGCTTCGTCTACCGCAAGGAGCTGGCCGAAGCGGCGAACAAGGGCGAGGATGTCGACGCGCTGCGCCTGACGCTGCAGCAGGAGTACGAGGACACGCTGGTCAACCCGTACGTGGCGGCCGAGCGCGGCTACGTCGACGCGGTGATCCCGCCCTCGCACACCCGCGGCCAGATCGTGACGGCCCTCAACATGCTCGAGCGCAAGGTGGTCGCCACTCTGCCCAAGAAGCACGGGAACATCCCGCTGTGAGCGCGGCCGACAAGCCCGTGCAGCCGAACACGGCCGACGTCGAGAAGCTCAGCGCCGCGATCCGGTTCGAGCGGGGCAACCCCTCGGCCGCGGATGTGGCGGCCGTGGTCGCGGTGCTCGCCGCGGCCACGAGCTCCGCTCCGCAGACCGGCCCGGACGGCCCGAAGTCGCTGTGGGGCCACAACCGCGAGCGGATGCGGCCGCAGTACTTCAACGGCCCCAACGCCTTCACCAGCCAGACCCCGATGTTCTGGACGAAGGGCTCTTGACCCCTCCCGTTCGTCTCGTCCTCGCGTCGGCCTCACCGGCCCGGCTGTCGGTGCTCCGCGCGGCGGGCACGTCGCCACTGGTCTCGGTCTCCCAGGTCGACGAGGACGCGATCCTCGCCGACCTGGGCCCCGATGTCGCGCATGAGGACGCCGTCGCCGCGCTCGCGCGGGCCAAGGCCACCGACGTGGTGCAGCGGATCCTCGCCGAGGAACCGCTGCCCGGCCGCGCCGTGGTGATCGGCTGCGATTCGATGCTCTCCATCGACGGTGAGCTGGTCGGTAAGCCCCACACCCCCGAGATCGCGGCGGCGCGCTGGCGCGCGATGCGCGGCCGCGAGGGTCGCCTCCTCACGGGTCACTGCGCGATCCTCCTGGACGACGGTGCTGTGGCCGGCGAGGCCGGGGGCACCCGCGCGACGACGCTGCGCATCGGCGCACCGTCGGACGCGGAGATCGACGCCTACGTCGCGACGGGCGAACCGCTGCAGGTGGCGGGGGCGTTCACGCTCGACGGCCTCGGCGGCTGGTTCGTCGAGGGCATCGACGGTGACCCCAGCTCCGTCATCGGCATCTCCCTGCCCCTGACCCGCGCGCTGCTGGGGCAGCTGGGCGTCAGCGTCACCGAGCTCTGGTAGACGCAGGCCCAGTACACTCGGACCGGGACGAGTCTCCGAAATCCGAGGAGGGCCGATGACTGCGGAACGTTGGATCGACCCGGAACCCGATGACCCCTCGGAGATTCTGTCGATCCTCCCGAGCCAGTGGCACTCCCAATTCCTTGCGGAGTACCGAACGGCCCTCGACGGCGCCCGCAGTGACATCGGACATTGGCCGCAGCTACGCGCCGCACTCCACCGATGGCGACTCCGCGCCGTCGCGTACTCGACACCCGGATTCGAGGCCGCTGCGGAAGCTGCGCGGACGGCGCGGTCAGAAGATCTGCACCCGATTCCCGGCTGGGAACCTCACCGTTGACCTACCAGCCGAGGATGATCGATCCTGCGGTGCGGCAATACCACGACCTGCTCACCACGAACGATGTCGCACACGATGCATTCCTCATTCGCGTAGCTGAGCTGGTGGACGCTCCGTGGGACTCGTGGCCGACACGTTCCGAAGGGCAGCTCGAGTATCGCGATGCACAATTCGGCAGCGACGGCCTGCTGTCGTTTCTCCTCGATGACGCTGCCGAAATGCTCGTCATCTTCAACATCGTGTGGGCCGGATGACTTCGGCGGGCCGCTGACTTCGCGGGCTCGGCGATTCCGCCGAGGTAGCATGCAGGGTTCATGGGGGAACAGCGCGACGGCGAGGAGATCGCCGGATACCGGATCATCCGCAGCCTCGGTGCGGGCGGCATGGGCGACGTGTACCTCGTGCAGCACCCGCGTCTGCCGCGGCGGGACGCCCTGAAGCTCCTCGATAGGAGTGTGAGCCGCGACTCCGACTTCCGGGCGCGCTTCGAGCGCGAGTCCGATGTGCTCGCGTCGCTCTCGCACCCCAATATCGTCACCCTGTACGACCGCGGCGAGCACGACGGCCGGCTCTGGTTGACGATGGAGCTCGTCGACGGCTCGGACGCCGCGCACCTGCTTCGCGAGCGGGGACCACTGCCTGCCGACCTCGCGTTCGACGTGCTCGCCGGCGCCGCAGCGGGCCTGGACGCGGCGTGGGAGGACCAGCGGATCACCCACAGGGACGTCAAGCCCGCCAACATCCTCGTCGGATTCCGTCCGGACGGCTCGTGCAAGACCGTGAAGGTCGCGGACTTCGGCATCGCCAAGGCGGCGAGTGAGGCGACCTCGTTGACGTCGACGGGGATGACCGTGGGGACCCTGGCCTACATCGCGCCGGAGGCGTTGGACGGGCAGCCCGTGGACAACCGCGCCGACGTGTACTCCCTCGGCTGCACCGCGTTCCAGCTGCTCACCGGCAGTACGCCCTACACGTCCGCGTCGACCGCCTCGCTGATCACCGCGCACCTGCATCACCCCGTCCCGCGGATCTCGGAGCGGAATCCGCGGCTGGCGGCCGCGCTCGATGCGGTCTTCGAGAAGGCTCTGGCGAAGCGCCCGGGCGATCGGTACTCGTCGTGCGGAGAGTTCGTCCAGGCATTGCGCGCATCGGGAGTGTCATCGGTTCCCGCTCCAGCCACCGCACCGGCGGCTTCCCCAGAAGACACCCCCACCCTGGTCCGCGCGCCGGAGACCCTGGCGGGCCCGCTGGCCGCGTCCGCGGGTGGTGCTACTTCCGGCGCCGAGGACACGTGGACTGCTGTACCCGCACCGGGCGCATGGAGCCCTGCTCCGCCGCTGTGGGACCCCACGCCTGCCGAGCCCACCACTGCGCCGGCGGCACCGCAGTCCAGACCGGCTCTGACACGGCGCAAGCTGATCATCGGCGGCGTCGTGGTCGCGGTCGCCGCAGCGGGCGGGATCGGGGTCCTCGCGGCGGCGAACGGCGGTCACGACTCACGTCCGGCGAACGTGATCGCGACGATTCCCGTCGGCAAGTATCCGACGCGCATCGCGATCACGCCGAACGGCGCGATGGCCTACGTCCTCAACGGTGTCGATGGTGAGGGCAGCGTGTCTGTAATCGACACTGCCACCAACAAGGTCACCGCCACGATCGCCACCGAGCGGAACGGATCCGACCTGGCGATGACGCCCGACGGCGGCACGGTCTACGTCGCCGACGCCTCCCCCGGCAAGGTCGCGGCAATCTCGACCGCCACCAACGCCGTGATGGCGACCGTCCCCGTGATGGGATACGCCGGATTGACGGGAATCGCGGTCTCGCCGAACGGCAAGACCGCCTATGTCATCAACGCGGCTAGCGGGATCGCAGCCATCGACACAACAACGAACAAGGTCATCTCCGCGATCTCCGGCGCGGAGCTCGTTCAGAGCACCCGCCTTGCAGTCACTCCCGACGGCCGCACTGTGTACGCCCTCACCGCCAGTGGCAGCAGCAATTCTGT
This sequence comes from Tsukamurella sp. NPDC003166, assembly GCF_040611135.1. Classification (NCBI taxonomy): domain Bacteria; kingdom Bacillati; phylum Actinomycetota; class Actinomycetes; order Mycobacteriales; family Tsukamurellaceae; genus Tsukamurella; species Tsukamurella sp. NPDC003166. Next base: position 29,306 of record NZ_JBEXNL010000004.1, on the reverse strand, counting down.
CGTTGTCGTCGACCTCACATCCAACCGAATCACCACGTCGTTCCCCTTTGGCACGTCCCCATCGGCGTCCGACATGGCGATAACGCCCGATGGCAGGAACGCGTACGTGCCCACCGGAGACGGCACCGTTTCAGTCGTCAGCACCACAACGAACAAGATCTCGGCCACCATCTCCGTCCCCAGCGGCGACAGAGTCGCGATCACCCCCAGCGGAGCCACGGCGTACGTGACCAACCGCGCCGACAAGACGATCTCGGTCATCGACACGGCCGCTAACAAGGTCATCGCGACAATCCCCACCGGCCGGGAGCCTCAAGACATGGCACTGTTCCCGAACAGCACCACCGCGTACGTCACCAACGCCAGAGACAACACCGTCTCGGCCATCGCCCTCACATAGCTGTTGCGCCGCTGGATCGCCACACCTCGAGGGCCTCAATCTCGACCTGCCGATCTTTATCATCACGGACGTGGCGGACCTCACAGGTTCGCGAATCGATATCACGTAAGCATCCAGTTAACACCGCGAGATCAGTACGTTTCCACAGCTCCGCCACACGGTTGAAGCTTCGATCGCGTACAGCGTCCGAACTGCGCAAACATCAGAACACCCTTCCTTCACGATCATCCACAACCCTGGTCAAGGGTCACGATGCGTGACGAGCGACACTACTCGTTCGTCTCGCGAAAGGAACGAACCCCGTCTTAGCGTCTTCTCATGACCACGACGCTCCGCCCCCTCGCCTCCTCCGAGATCGGCTTCGTGGGCCCGCATCCCACCACGTGCGCCTTCGAGCTGACCGTGCGCGGCCCGCTGGACATCGATGCGCTGTCCGATGCGCTCGCCGCGCTGCGCGCCGAGCACCCCGCACTCGACGCGGCCGTCGCGCCCAGCGGCGACGGCTTCGCCTTCGTCACCCCCGGCGTCGGCGCCGGCATCTCCGACGAGCCCGGGGACCTCCTCGTCGACCCCACCTCGGCGCTCGCCCGCCTGCACATCGCCCCGCTCGGCGACCGGCATCGCGTCGCGCTGGCAGTCAGCCATGCCCTCGCCGACGGCACCCACCTGTTCGCCCTCTTCGCCCGGCTCTGGTCGCACTACACGGCGCTGGTGCGTACCGGTGCGACGACGACCGCCGAACCGCATCCGTTCCCGCGCTCCGCACAGGCCGTCCTCGCCGGGCTCGACGTCCCCAAGGTCAGCACCGGCCGCGCCCGGCTCGACGGTGCGCGGTGGTACGGCGCGGCGCCCGTCCTCGGCTCAGCGGACCGCGCGGACGAGCACCTCCCCGAGGCGGCCTCGCTCCGGTTCTCCCCTGCGACCACCGCGCGGTTCCGCGAGGCGGCGCAGGGCATCGGCGTGAGCGCGCTGCTCTCCGGCGTCCTGCTCTGCGCGGAACGCGCGGGATTCCTCGACGAGGATCCGGCCGCGCCGATCCGGATCGGCGCGATGACGCTCGTCGACCTGCGCCACCGAGTGCGTCCCTTCCTCGACCCGACCGAGGTCACCAACTTCGTCGGCGCCTCGTACGCCGCGCCCGAGATCACCTGCGGCACTGATCCCGCCGGCCTGGGGTCGGCCGTCGCCACCGCGGCGCGCAACGACGTCACGTCGGGCCGCGCGCTCGCGGCCCTGGCCACCGCCACGGCCGCCGCCGCCGAGCCGCCGGTCGTGGTGAGCAATCTCGGCGTGCTGGACGTGGAGTTGCCCGACGGGCTCGTCGCGGAGGACCTGCGGCCGATCGTCTCGATGGACTCCGCGGCCCTGCGCGTCCCGGCCGGGCCGCGACGGCCGTCCCCGTCGGCCACCATCCACCAGATCTCGACCTTCCGCGGGCGCCTCGGTATCGACGCGATCACCCTGGGCGGCACCGCGTCCCCCGCGGCGCGCGCCGCGGTCGCCGACCGCATCGACACCCTCGTCCGGACCGCGACCCACCGGTCCTCCGCCGCCTGACACCCGCACGCCCGCCGCCTCGCCGCCGACGAACAGGAGCCGCTCATGCAGAACCACCGCGCACTCACCTTCTCCGAGGCGTCCTTCGTCCGGCCCGCCTCGCGCGAGGTGATCGGTACGTCGTATGCGCTGCGGGGCGTCGTCGACGTCACGGCGCTCCGGTCGGCGTTCGCGGCGCTGCTGGAGGAGTACCCCGTGTTGGCGGCGCGGATCGTGGATGTCAAGGGCCGCCCGCACTTCGCCCCGGGCGACCCGACGGTGGCCGCCGCCATCGGTTTCCGCGACAGCGCGGCGCCCTGGACCGGCTACGCCCAGACGCCGCCCTGGTTCGTCGGCGCCGACCAGCTCGCGGCGCTGACGCTGACCGGGATCGGGGACGACTACCGGCTGACCCTCTGGGCCAGCCACGCCGCGACCGACGGCTCCGGCATCGTCGCGATCGCGTCCCGGTTGTTCGAGCTGTACACCGCGCTGGCGAGCGGCGCGACGCCGATCGTACGGCGCGCCGGGGACTTCCCCGCCGAGCCGCACCGGGTGATGGCGGAGCGGGGACACCTGCCCGCGGAACTGGACTACGAGGAGCGCCTGGCGGGCACCGTCTGGCACGGGGCCGTTCCGGCAGAGTTCCCCGACGAGCCCGGGCCCGATGTCGACGACGCGCTGCGGACCCGCTTCGGGCCCGGCGAGACCACCGCGCTCGACGCCGCCGCCCGCGCCCACGGCGTCTCCACCCACGCACTCGTCAGCGGCATCATCGCCCGCGCCGAGCTCGCCGAATGCGCGGAGGACGCGACGGTGGCGCTGCTCACCCCCGTCGACTTCCGCGGCCGCGTCGACCCGCCCATCCCGCTGCGGTCGGTGACCGCGCTGTGCGGCTTCTCCTATGTCGCGGTCGCCGACGCCCCCGCTGCCGACATCGCGCGGACGGTGTCGGACCGGATCCGCGCGGACGTGCGCGACGGCACCGTCCTGCGGACCGCCGTGAGCCCGATGCCCGACCCGCGGACCCGTCGGCACGGCCCGCCCGTGCTCATCAGCAACCTCGGCGCGGTGCCCGATCCCCTCACGCCCGCCGGGCTCGAGGTCCGCGACTTCCACGCGCAGATCGTGCGGAGCGCCGCCGGCATCCGCGAATACGCCGCGGGACACGTCGGCGACGGCACTCCCGCCGTGCCGATCGGCACCTCGTACCTGGTCTCCACCTTCGGCGGCCGGCTGTCGATCGAATTGCGTGCCCTGCCCGACACGCTCGACGGTGCCGTCCGCCTCCGGCTCCTGGACCGGGTCGAGGACGGTGTGCACGCGCTGCTCGAGATCGGCACCGCCGCATGACCATCCCCCTCGCCGACACCGAGTCGCCTCCGGCACCGCCGGTGGCGCTGCTCGTCGACGTCGGCCTGCAGTTGGGCGTGTACATGGCGCTGCGCTACCTGTTCGGCGTGGGGCAACTGATCGCCCTCGTCACCGGCACCGCGCTGGTGGCGGTCCGGATCCTGGCCCGCTCGATGGTGCGGCGCGCCGCCGATCCGCTGGAGCTGTTCACCCTCATGCTCCTCGCCTCGTCCATCACGGCCGCCGCGATCTCGGGCAGTCCCCGGGTGATCCTCCTAGTGGAGACGGGGATCGGTGGCCTCATGGCCGCCGCGATCGGCGCGGGTCTGGTGCTGCGGCGGCCGGCGGTCGCGACGCTGATGATGCGGCTGACGGTCCGCGGCGATGCGGCCCGCGCGCAGCGGTGGAACCACCGGGTGCGGGTGGAACGCCGGTGCGTCCGCGCGATGCGCGTCGTGGACCCGCTGTGGCTGCTCGCGGTCGTCCTCAGCACCACAGCGTCGGTCACCGCCGCCCTGAGCCTGCCGATCGACTACGCGGTGGTCGCGTGTCAGCTGATCCCGCTGCTGATCGCCGTGCCGGTCCTGCCGCTGACGCTGCTGCTCCTGCGCCCGGTGCGCGCGTCGCTGGCCGCCATCGACGACGACACCGTCGCCCCCCGAACCGAGCTCCGGCCGACCGCCGAAAGGACTTCTCCGACATGAAGGTCTGCATCCTCGCCATGGGCAGCCGTGGCGACGTCCAACCGACGATCGCGATCGGTCTCGCGCTCCGCGCCCGCGGGCACGAGGTGACCATCGCCGCCATGGGCGACCCGCTGGTCGCGCTGATCCGGTCGGCGGGTCTGGACGCCCACCGGCTCAACGACGGCGTGCCCGACTACGACGACGACTACCGCGAGGTGATCCACCGCCCCGTCGAGCGGATGCGGGCCTACGGCCGGTGGCTGGTGCGCAACATCGCCACCATCTCCCGGGAGACGGAGGCCGTGTGCCTGGACGCCGACGTGGTGCTGACCCATTCGGACGCCGTCGATTTCGCGCTCCCGATCACCCGGCGCAGCGGCGCGAGCATCATCAGCTACCGGTTCTTCCCGGGCACCGTCAACAGCGTCTACCCGATGACGCAGTACACCCCGGCGGGCCTGACCAGCGATGTCCTGTCCCGGTCGCCCCGCATGGTCAAACGCGCGACCTGGACGCTCGGCGACTCCTTCACGTGGACCCACGTGCGGGCGGCGGTGAACTACCACCGGATGTCGGTGGGCGAGGCCCCCTACCGGTCGCGGCGCGCGAAGAACCGCGATGCGCACGAGATCGTCGACCTGCAGCTCTACGACGCCGCCCTGACCCCCGCTCTGGTGCCCGAGTTCAGCCGCACCCGGCCGATGCTGGGCTTCCCGGAGGTCCCCGCCGACGCCTGGCTGCGCCAGGGTGAACGCAAGCGCACCGACGCCGACCTGATGCAGTGGCTGCGCGACGGCGACGCCCCGATCTACTGGGGCTTCGGCAGCATGCGGATCGCGGATCCGGACGGCATGGCGCGGACCTTCGCGCGGGTCTGCGCCGAGCGCGGTCGACGGGGCCTCGTCGTGGCGGGCTGGAGCGACCTGGTGGGCGCCGACCTCGGCGATCACGTCCGGGTCGTCGACGAGGTGGTCCACGCCGAGGTGCTGCCGCACTGCGCGGCCGCCGTCCACCACGGCGGCGCGGGCACCACCGCGGCGTCCCTGCGGGCGGGCCTGCCCACGCTGATCTGCCCGGTGCTCGCCGATCAGCCCTTCTGGGGCGCCCGGGTCGCCGACCTCGGCGTCGGCGCGTGCCTGCCGATGCGCAGCGTGACCCCGGAGCGGCTGCACGCCGCCTTCGACGTGCTCCTCGATCCCGCCACCCGCCGCCGGGCGCAGCGGATCTCGTCGCTCATCGACCTCGGCGACATCCCCGCCCGCCGGGCCGCGACGATCATCGAGTCGATCGCCGAGGACGACGGGGTGGACGTACGCGTCGTGGCAGCGCTGTCAGAACCCGTCACCGTCGACTTCGACACCGCGACGGTCGCCTCCCTCGCCGGACTGGAGGTGTGAGATGCCCTCGCGCTCACTGACCCCGCTCGAGATCCCGTACGTCGTCACCGGCACCACTTCCAGCGGCAGCTTCACCGTCCGCGGCCCGATCGAGGCGGACCGGCTGGCCGGCGCCTTCGCTTCGCTCCGTCGGGAGTTCCCGGTGCTCGCGGGGCGCATCCAGGCCCACGCCTTCGGTTTCGACCTGGTCGCCCCCGACGATCCTCCGACTGCGGAGGCGGCACCGATCACGGTGGAACTGCGCCCCTTCACGCCGGGCGACGTCCGCCTGGGGATCGACGCCGAGCACGCCGTCGCGGCGGTGCAGCTGGTCTCGGACGGCGACCTGCACCGGGTCACGCTGGGCGTGAGCCACGCCGTCGCCGACGGCGCGCACGCGCTGTACCTGAACCTGCGGCTGTGGGAGCTGTACTCGGGTGCCGAGCCCGCGGATCCGGCCGACCTCCCCGCCGCCCCGACGGATCTGGCGGATCGCCTCGCGGCGGGCGCACCACCGGCGTCCTCCGTCGTCGAGGTGCTCCCCACCGCGGCCGTGCCCGCCGCCGCCGATGTCGACGCCGGGGACTTCGCCTTCGACCGGATCCGCCTCGACGCAGCGGCGACCGGCGCACTGCGGCGTCGGGCAAAGGAGGCGGGCCTGAGCGTCCACGGCCTCCTCGCCGGGATCATCGTCGCAGCGGAACGCGCCGAGCTCGACCGGCCGGCCGACGAGGCCGTCCCGCTCGCCGTGTTCAGCCCCGTCGACCTCCGGGCCCGCGCCGAGCCCGCCGTCCCCGCAGCGGCGGTCACCAACTTCGCGGGATCGTCGACGGTGCCCGTCGCGGTGCGGGGTGACACGGCGCCCGAGGAGATCGGCCGCGCCGTCCTCGAGCGGCTGCACGCCGACCTCGCGGACGGCACCGTCGCGGCCGCCCTCGCCGGCTCGGCGCCGGTGACGGTGACCGGCGGGGTTCCCGTGCGGCTGAGCAACATCGGAGCGGTCCCGGCACCGTCGACCCCGGACGACGTCGTCGCGCTGGACTTCCACACCAGCTCGGAGGTCGACATCGAGCGGGTCCGCGCCCTCGTGCACGGCGCGCCGCCCGAGGCGCTGGCCCCACTCGTGGGGCTGCACCACCACGCGCTGACCTTCGACGGACGGCTGTCGATCGAACTGCGGCACGCACCCGGCACGCTCGCCCCCGGTGCCGCCCGGCGGATCCGGGACCGGATCGCGGCCGGCCTGGTCGGGGCCGGGGCCGCCGCATGACGGCCGACCTACTCGCGCTCGTCGACCAGGGAGCGGCCTCGGCCACCCGCGCCACGGGCCGCAATTCGCTCATCCAGGTGGTGTGGACCTACGACCGCGGCGTCGACCTGTCCGGCCTGGAGCGGTTCCGGACGGCGCTCACCACAGGGTTGCTGGGCCGGCGGATCGCCTACTCGCCGCTGCCCTTCGGGCGCGACCGCTGGGTGGCCACCACCGCCGCCCCGCGGATCGCGGTCGAGGCGGCTGCGCGCCCGCGGGAGGCGATCGACGCGTGGCTCGACGAGCGCGCCGCCGCCCCGATCGATCCGTGGTCCGGGCCGGGCTGGCACCTCGCGGTGCTGCCACTCACGGACGGCGGGTCCGCCGTCACGCTGGTGGTCTCGCACGTCCTCGCCGACGGGGTCGGCACCGCGACCGCGGTCGCGGAGGCCGCGCTGGGCACTGCGCGCGGCCTGCCCTACCCGCGCGAGGCCGCCGCCCCGCTCACCGCCGCCCGACGGGACGCCGCCCTGGCGGCCCGCGAGCTGCCCGCCGCGGTGCGGGCCGCGGCGACGGCGACCCGGCTCGCCCGGGGGCGCCTCGAACACGACGGGCCGGCACGCGAGCACCCCGTCGGACCCGACCGCTGGGCCGTGGCGCACGTCGACCGCGCCGGTCTCGCGGCCCGCGCGGCCGCGCTCGGCGGCACCGAATCCACCCTCCTGTTCCGGGCCGCCGCGAGGATCGCCGCCGAACTCGGCTGGGTCCGCCCCGACGGGCAGGCCGTACTCGGACTGTCCGTGAACCGGCGCGGTGAGGGCGACCTGCGCGGCAACGCGATCGTCGACGCGGAGGTCGTCGTCGACCCCGCCGCGGGCCCCGACGGCGTGGTCGCCCTCCGCGCCGACGTCAAGGGAGTGCTCGGCGCACTCCCGGACGCCGGGCGCTACGACGCCTTCGGCCCGCTGCTCCCCCTCCTGCCCCGCCGCACACTGGCCGCGCTGGTCGACGCGGCGCCCGATCCGACGCGACCGGTGACCACCTGCGCCGGCGTCGGCGCCCTGCCCCCACCCGTCCGCGCGCCCGACGGCAGCGCCGCGGACCGCACGTGGTTCCGGCTCGCGTGGTCCGCGCTGCCGGGCCGGGCCGCGGCGGACCGTCCCGCCCACCTGTACGTCGGGTGGACCGGCACCGACGAGGAGACCACCGTGTTCGCCGCGACCAACCTCGCCGCGGCCGCCGACCTGCGCGGCGTCGTCGCGCGGGCGGTCGCGCACGGGGGCTAGGCTGACGGGCGTGGCTATCGAGACCGATCCGAGCGCGGAACTGCAGGACTACGCACACCCCGAGCGCCTCGTCACCGCGGACTGGCTGAGCGGGCACCTCGGTGTCCCCGGCCTCAAGGTGATCGAGTCCGACGAGGACGTGCTCCTCTACGACATCGGGCACATCCCGACGGCGCAGAAAGTCGACTGGCATCTGCACCTCAACGACCCCGTGACGCGCGACTACATCACCGGTGAGCAGTTCGCGGAACTGATGCGCAGCAAGGGCATCAGCCGCGACGACACGGTGGTCATCTACGGCGACAAGTCGAACTGGTGGGCCGCCTACGCGCTGTGGGTGTTCACGCTGTTCGGCCATCCGGACGTCCGCCTGCTCGACGGCGGCCGGGACCTGTGGATCAGCGATGCGCGCGATGTCTCGCTGGAGCAGCCGGAGTACCCGCGCAGCGACTACCCCGTCGTGGAGCGCGACGACTCGGTGATCCGCGCCTTCGCGGACGAGGTCCGCGCCGACCTCGGCCGCCGCGCCCTCGTCGACGTGCGCTCTCCGCAGGAGTACACCGGTGAGCGCACCCACATGCCCGACTACCCGGAGGAGGGCGCCCTGCGCGGCGGGCACATCCCCTCCGCGGTGTCGATCCCGTGGGCGAAGGCGGCCCGGCAGGACGGCCGGTTCCTGCCGCACGCCGACCTCCTCGAGGTCTACGGCGGACTGGACCCGCACGCACCCGTGACGGCGTACTGCCGGATCGGCGAGCGTTCGAGCCACACCTGGTTCGTCCTCACGCACCTCCTCGGGTTCTCCGATGTCCGCAACTACGACGGTTCCTGGACCGAGTGGGGCAACACGGTGCGGGCGCCCATCGTCCGCGGCGAGGAGCCGGGCACGGCCCCGACCGCAGGCTCATGAGCGGGCTCCCGCAGCCCCTCGCGGACATCGTCGACGACTTCGCCGGCGTCGGCGAGCAGGACCGGCTCGAGCTGCTTCTGGAGTTCTCGCGCGAGCTGCCGGAGCTCCCGGCGCACCTGACGGCGGCGGCGATGGAGCCGGTGCCGGAGTGCCAGTCGCCGCTGTTCCTCGACGTCGACCTCACCGACCGCGAGGCGGTCCGGCTGTACTTCAGCGCGCCGCCCGAGGCGCCGACCACGCGCGGGTTCGCGTCGATCCTCGCGCAGGGACTCGACGGCCAGTCCGCCGCGGCGATCGCCGCCGTCCCCGACGACTTCTACCACGCTCTCGGCCTCGATTCCGTGGTCAGCCCCTTGCGCCTGCGCGGGATGTCGGCGATGCTGGCGCGCATCAAACGACGCCTCGCCGCCTAGCCCTGCCGGAAGTCCCCCATGCAATTCACCGAGCTGGACGCGTACCCGCTGCGCCCGGGGGAACTCCGTAACTGGACCCCGACGACGGGACCCGCGGCGCGCTGGCGCGACGACCCGCGCGGCACCTCGCACGTCCACGAGGCGCACCTGCGCGGCGCGCAGGCGATCCTGCGGCGCCGGCACATCGACGGGGGCCGCGAGTCCTGGCTGGGCATCGGCATCGAGTTCGACGAGCCGCTGTCCATCCCGGGGCTGCGCACCGCGCTGCGGGCGTGGATCGACCGGCACGAGGTGCTGCGCACCCACGTCTTCCTCGATGACGACGGTGCGCCGTTCCGCCGGAGCGCGCAGCCGGCCACCGTCGACCTGCGCGTACGGACGGTGGGCACGTACCGGTCCACCGGGCCGCTCGTCGAACAGCTGCTGGGCGAGTTCGACCGCTCCACGGCCCCGCTGACCTGGCCCGCGTACATGTTCTCGACGGTGTCGCGGGACGACTCGTTCACGCTGTTCTTCGCCGCGGACCACTCGCTGCTGGACGGCTACTCGCTCATCCTGACCCCCCACGAGCTGCGCGAGCTCTACCAGGAGGCGGTCGGCGCGGACCCCGCGCGACTCCTCCCCACCGGCAGCTACGTGAACTACTCGGACACGGACCGGCAGGTCGCCGACCGTGCGGACGCCGGGCATCCCGCCGCGCGGATGTGGAACCAGTACCTCAGCGAGACGGGGTTCCGGCCGGACCCCTTCCCCATGCCCCTGCTGCCGATCAGCGCGAAGGTCCTGGCCGACGAGACCCGCGCAGCCCTCAGTCGCGATCCCGACGGCGTGCCGCGGCTGCCGCAGGCCGCTCTGAACTTCCACCTGCTCGACGACGAGCGGGCCAACAACTTCGCCCGCGTATGCTCCGAGTCCGGCGCATCGCTGGTCACCGGTGTGCTCGCGGGCATGGCCAAGATCAACACCGACCTCGGCTTCGGCCCGGTGTTCCGCTGCGCCGTCACCCGGCACACCCGCGATGCCGAGCAGTGGATCGCCGCGCTCGGCTGGTTCGTCGGCATCGCCCCGTTCCGGCTGGACACCACCGGCGCACGCACCTTCGGCGAGCTGGCGCAACGCGCGCAGAGCGAATGGAAGCTGTCGAAGGCGGGCAGCACCCTGCCCTATCTGCGCATCGCCGAGATCCTCGCCGACCTGCCCGATGGCTCGCGGGTTCCGCCACAGCAACGACCGGCGGCACCGCCGCCGCGGTTCGTCGTCTCCTTCATGGACACCCGATCCGCCCCCGGCTCCGCGCTCAACGACGCCGGCGGCGCCGCGGCCCTGCGGTCGCGCGACTACTCCATCGAGGACGTCTACCTGTGGATGCTGCGCACGCCGTCGGGTCTGCACGTGGCTGCGCGGTTCCCGGGCTTCGAAACAGCGCGCCGGAGTGTGACGCTGTACCTCGGGGCGCTACGTTCGATGCTGACCGAGATCGGCGACGCCGGCGTTACTCGTGGGTAACCGAAACCGACCGGGGACTGTCGGCTTCGCAACAAGTGAGTAGGCATACACTCGTCAGGAGTTTGAGCCCCGACGGGACAACGACGGCGACGCGCCCGCGCTCGCCCAGGGAACGAGGAGACTTGAGTGGCAGCCCACGCTGACAAGAAGATCGAGAAGGTGCTCATCGCCAACCGCGGTGAGATCGCCGTCCGTGTCATCCGCGCCGCCCGGGACGCCGGCCTGACCAGCGTCGCCGTGTACGCGGAGCCCGACGCCCAGGCGAAGTTCGTGCGCCTGGCCGACGAGGCCTTCGCTCTGGGCGGGCAGACCTCGGCCGAGTCCTACCTGGTCTTCGACAAGATCCTCGACGCCGCGAAGAAGTCGGGCGCCGACGCGATCCACCCCGGCTACGGCTTCCTCTCGGAGAACGCCGACTTCGCGCAGGCCGTCATCGACGCGGGGCTGACCTGGATCGGCCCGTCGCCGGCCTCCATCCGCGACCTGGGCGACAAGGTGACCGCCCGGCACATCGCCGAGCGCGCGAACGCGCCGATGGCGCCCGGCACCAAGGACCCGGTCTCCGGTGCCGACGAGGTCGTCGCGTTCGCGAAGGAGTACGGCGTGCCCGTCGCCATCAAGGCGGCGTTCGGCGGCGGCGGCCGCGGCATGAAGGTCGCGTACACCATCGAGGAGATCCCCGAGCTGTTCGAGTCGGCCACCCGCGAGGCCGTCGCCGCCTTCGGCCGCGGCGAGTGCTTCGTCGAGCGCTACCTCGACAAGGCCCGGCACGTCGAGGCCCAGGTCATCGCCGACCAGCACGGCAACGTCGTGGTCGCCGGTACGCGCGACTGCTCGCTGCAGCGCCGCTTCCAGAAGCTGGTCGAGGAGGCGCCCGCGCCCTTCCTCACCACCGAGCAGCGCACCGCCATCCACGAGTCGGCCAAGCGCATCTGCCGCGAGGCGGGCTACTACGGCGCCGGCACCGTCGAGTTCCTCGTCGCCGCCGACGGCCTGGTCAGCTTCCTCGAGGTCAACACCCGCCTCCAGGTCGAGCACCCGGTCACCGAGGAGACCGCGGGCATCGACCTCGTGCGCCAGCAGTTCCGCATCGCCGAGGGCAAGGAGCTGACGATCACGGAGGATCCCACTCCCCGCGGTCACAGCTTCGAGTTCCGCATCAACGGCGAGGACGCCGGCCGCGGCTTCCTCCCCGCCCCCGGCCCGATCAGCGTCTACCGCGAGCCCACCGGCCCCGGTGTGCGCGTCGACTCCGGCGTGGACCAGGGCGACGTCATCGGCGGCCAGTTCGACTCGATGCTCGCCAAGCTCATCGTGACCGGCGCGACCCGCGAGGAGGCGCTGGAGCGCTCGCGGCGGGCGCTGGCCGAGTTCGAGGTCGAGGGGCTCGCCACGGTCCTCCCGTTCCACCGCCACATCGTGTCCAACCCCGCCTTCATCGGGGATGAGAACGGCTTCGAGGTCTACACGAAGTGGATCGAGACCGATTGGGAGAACCCGATCGAGCCCTACACCGGTGGCCAGCCCATCGAGGAGGACGACGCCCTTCCGCGCCAGAACGTCGTGGTCGTCGTCGACGGTCGCCGCGTCGAGGTCTCCCTGCCGGGCGAGCTGTCGCTCGGCGGTGGCGGCGGTGCCGCGGGTGGCGCCGGCGTCATCCGCCGCAAGCCCAAGCCCCGCACGCGGGACCGCGGCGCGGGCGTGGCCGCGACGGGCGACTCGGTCACGGCGCCCATGCAGGGCACCGTCGTCAAGGTCGCCGTCGAGGACGGTCAGCAGGTCAGCGCGGGCGATCTGGTCGTGGTCCTCGAGGCCATGAAGATGGAGAACCCCGTCGCCGCGCACAAGGACGGCGTCGTCACCGGCCTGGCCGTGGAGCCGGGCACCGCGGTCACGCAGGGCACCGTCCTACTCGAGATCAAGTCCGACGAGGCCTGATCGCGTGGATCCCGTCGGCCTGAACGTCGGGGCGTGGTACCTCACGGAACTGCGCCCCGACGCCTGGCTGGCCGACGAGGCCTACACCTGGGCCGTCCGCGTCAACACCACCGGCGACTCGATCGGCGAGGTCGTCCTGCACCCGTCCGGTGCGATCACCGTCGACGGGCCGGACAGCGAGGGCCTGCGGACGGCGCGCGCCGCGGTCGAGCGGTTCGGCGCGTCGCTGTAGCCAAATCCCCGTGCGCGGCGGCGCGACGGGCGATGATCATCGCATGGCGAGAAAGCCGGAGCCCCCGAAGGCCCCACCCAGCATCAGCGAATCGGTCAACGACCTCGTCGACTCCGTGCGGTCCGCCGCCGGTCGCGCGATGGACAACACCGGCCGCACCGTCACCAGCGTCGGCAAGCTCAGCACCATCCCACCCGACACCATCGAGCTCATCGCCGAGCTGCCGAAGGTGATGCTCGCGATGGCCGACATGATCGAGCGGGCGAACAACGTGATCGACCGCGTCGAGCGGCTCACGGCCGTCGCGGATCCCGCGCTCAACACCCTCGACGCCGTGCTCCCCCCGCTCGTCGAGGTCACCGGCAAGCTCAGCGACGTGCAACGCGGGGTGGAGCGGGGCGTCGGCAAGTTGCCCGGCGTCAATCAGCTCAAGAAGGTCACCGGGCTCGGCGGCGAATAGCGGCCGCTGACGGTGCGCAGGCCGCCCTCGAGCCGCGAGAGCGGACGGCCCGCAGGCGGGGGCCGACGTGGGCGAGCACCGGATCGTCGTCACTCATGCCCGCCACTGTGCCGCTACCCGAACGGGTTCACGGTCTTCACGCCCGTGCCGTCGAAATCCGCGACATTGCGGGTGACCAGTGTGAGGTCGTGGGCGAGTGCCGTCGCTGCGATGAGCGCGTCCACGATCGGCAGCGTGCGCCCCGCCGCGGAGAGCTCTCCCCACCGATGAGCGACGGCGGCGTCTACGTCGAGGATGCGGGCACCGTACTGCATCTCGACCTCGCCGATCCACGCGGCGAAGCGATCCGCCCGCGCCGGGTCGCGCATCGCCAGCTTCCGCTCACCTTTCCGCACTTCACCGATCGTCAGCACGCTGATGTAGTCGGCCTCAGCGGAACCACCCATCCACTCGAGCAGGGCGGCGTTCGGCCTGGCCCTGACCAGTTCGGAGATCACGTTGGTGTCCAGTAGGAATCGCGTCACTCGTCGAACAGTCCCTCGGTGCGATCCGCTTCCACCACTCGCTCCGGAATCTCAAGATCGTCGAACTCTCGGGGAGCAGCGAGCAGGAACTCCCGGAACGACGGCTTCCGGTCTCGTCCGTGCGTAGCCCGGAACTCCTCGATGTCCACGACGACCGCGATCGGATTCCCGTGCCGGGTGATCACCTGCGGCTCCCCCTCCCCGACCGCGCGCAGCAACTCACTGAGCCGCTGCTTGGCCTCCTGCACCTGCCACTCCCGCATGCGCGCAGAATACCGATTTCTATCCAGACAGTCCAGACTGAATCCCGACCAGGCGCCACCGCGGGTTGCAACCCCCGATTACGTGACGACTCCCCGCGGAAACCTCACACGACCGGCGGTGGCGAACACCCTCAGATAGCGGACCGTGGTCCGCTACGCTAACGTGGAAAGCGACGCCCGGACGGGGCGGACACTCGTCGAAAGGACGCACATGAAGATCGGCATCATCGAAGGTTCCATCCGCGACGGCCGCAAGGCGGAGCAGGTCGGCCAGTGGGTCGCCGCCGCGGCGGGGGCACGCGAGGGCGTCGAGGTCACCGTGCTCGACCTCAAGGAGTTCGACGTCCCGCTCCTGACCTCGGCCACCGTGCCCGGTGCCGCCAACCGTCAGTACGACAGCGCCGCGGTGACGGCCTGGGGCGAGGCGATCGACGCGCAGGACGGCTTCGTCTTCGTCACCCCGGAGTACAACCACTCCGTCCCCGGCGCCTTCAAGAACGCCTTCGATTCGATCGGCCCGGAGTGGGCCGGCAAGACCGTGGGCTTCGTGGCCTACGGCGCCGACGGCGGCGTGCGCGCGGTCGAGCACTGGCGCCAGATCACGGCGAACTTCTCGATGGTCGACGCCCGCGCACAGGTCAGCCTTGGCCTGTTCACCGACTTCGACGGCGAGGGGAACTTCGCGCCGATCGACCGCCGCCCGGCCGAGCTCGCCGCCCTGCTGGACGAGCTCACCGCCGCCACCGAGCGTCACCTGGCCGCCGCTGCGCGCTGACCGGAGACGCCGATCCCCCGGCCCGCGATGGCGGATCCGGGGGATCAGTGCGCGCAGGGCTCAGCGCGCGCGGTCTCAGGGCCAGCTGATGACGCCGCGCTGGAAGGTCTGCGAGTAGGTGCCGGTCGCGGAGCGGATCTCCGGCCCCGTCGGGTAGCCGTACGTGCCGGACTCGCGCTTGGCGGAGCTCCACTTCACCAGGATCTCGCCCCACACCGGCCAGGCGCCGCTCGCCGGCGACCAGTAGATAACGCCGCCCTGGAAGGCGTTCATCGCGCCGGTCACGGCGTTGAACGGGCCGCGCGCCTGCAGCTCGTCGGTGATCGGGTATCCGAGCGGGCCGTTCTCCCAGCGATTCTCACCCCACTTGGCGCGGATCGCGCCGCCGATCTCGTGCGCATTGCCGCCGTCCGCCGCGGGGTGCCAGTAGAACGAAGCCTGGTTCTTGAAGGTCTGGAACTTGCCGCCGCGGCCGGCGTTGGTCTCGGGGATCAGCGGGACACCCCAGGTCGGGGTGCCACCGGTGGCGAAGTAGGAGACCTCGATCTGCCCCTTCACGAGGTACCGCCCCACCTGCTGATCGGCCCGCGCGACGGCGGCCACGCCGCCGCTGATGCCGACCGCGATGGCCGCCGCGGCGACGACGCCCCGGAACCAGGCGCGACGGTGATCGTTCGAGAAGATGTGCGTAGCCATACCTGCTCCTTCGGCTCTTACCTCCCGTTCATCATGAACCACATCAGTAACACAGACAACGACTGCAACAGGGCGTGTCGGTGTGCTGCGTCATGATGAAGGCATGCCGGACGCCCTCCGGGCGTTCGCGCCCGCCACCGCCGAGTGGTTCACCGAGTCCTTCGCCGCCCCCACCGCGGCGCAGGCCGGCGCGTGGCGGTCCATCGCGGAGGGCCGCAATACGCTCGTCGTCGCGCCCACCGGCTCCGGCAAAACCCTGTCCGCGTTCCTCTGGGCCCTGGATCGTCTCGCCGCCCGGGCACCGTCGGAGCAGCCCGACGGTGCCGCGGCCGCCCGGCCCGGCACGTCCGTGCTCTACATCTCCCCGCTGAAGGCCCTCGCCGTCGACGTGGAGCGCAACCTGCGTGCCCCGCTGGCCGGCATCGCCCGGGTGCGCGAGCGGCGTGGCGAACCGGCTCCGGCGGTCACCGTCGGGGTCCGCTCGGGTGACACGCCCGCCCAGCAGCGGCGACAGCTCGTCCGGACTCCCCCGGACATCCTGATCACCACGCCCGAGTCGCTGTTCCTGATGCTCACCTCGCAGGCCCGCGAGACGCTGACGCACGTGCACACGGTGATCATCGACGAGGTGCACGCCGTCGCCGGTACCAAGCGCGGCACCCACCTGGCGCTCTCGCTGGAGCGGCTCGACGCGTTGCTCGACCGCCCCGCGCAGCGGATCGGATTGTCCGCCACCGTCGAGCCGGCGCAGGAGGTGGCGGCCTTCCTCGGCGGGCCGCGCCCCGCGACGGTCGTGCGCCCGCCGTCGCAGAAGGAGTTCGACCTCACCGTCACCGTGCCCGTGCCGGACATGACGGAGCTGGACGTGGTCTCCGACGAGGACGACGCGCCGCAGCAAGGGTCGCTGTGGCCGCACGTCGAATCGTCCATCGTGGAGCTGATCGAGCGGCACCGCTCCACCATCGTCTTCGCCAACTCCCGGCGCCTCGCGGAACGGCTCACCGCCCGGATCAACGAGCTGGCCATGAACGTCCGTGCGGGCCCGCCGAACCCGCACGTCGCCGGCGGCGCCCCCGCCCAGCTGCTCGCCAGCGGGCAGAGCCACGGGGCGGAACCCGTTCTCGCGCGGGCGCACCACGGCTCCGTCAGCAAGGAGCAGCGCGCGATCATCGAGGACGATCTGAAGTCCGGCCGGCTGCGCTGCGTGGTCGCCACCTCGAGCCTCGAGCTCGGGATCGACATGGGCGCCGTCGATCTGGTGATCCAGGTCGAGGCGCCACCGTCCGTGGCCGCGGGGCTGCAGCGCGTGGGCCGCGCCGGGCACCAGGTGGGCGAGCCCAGCCGCGGCGTGTTCTTCCCCAAACACCGGACTGACCTGCTGCACAGCACCGTCACCGTGCAGCGCATGCGCGAGGGCGCCATCGAGAAGCTCGTCGTGCCGCGCAACCCGCTCGACGTGCTGGCCCAGCAGACCATCGCCGCCGCGGCCATGGACGTCCTCGACGTGCACGACTGGCTGGCACTGGTCCGGCGCGCGCATCCCTATACGGCGCTGCCGGACTCGGCGTACGAGGCGGTGCTCGACCTGATCTCGGGCCGCTACCCCGCGGAGGACTTCGGCGAGCTGCGCCCGCGCGTGGTGTGGGACCGGGACGCGGGCACGCTCACCGGCCGCCCCGGCGCGGGCCGCCTCGCCGTCACCTCCGGCGGCGCCATCCCCGACCGCGGCCTGTTCGGCGTGTTCATGGTGGGCGAGAAGGCATCGCGGGTGGGCGAACTCGACGAGGAGATGGTCTACGAGTCCCGCGTGGGCGATGTCTTCGCGCTCGGCGCCACCAGCTGGAAGATCGAGGAGATCACCCACGACCGGGTCCTCGTCTCGCCCGCCTTCGGCCAGCCCGGCCGGCTGCCCTTCTGGATCGGCGACACCGTGGGCCGCCCCGCGGAGCTGGGCCGCGCGATCGGCCGGTTCACCCGCGAGTTCACCGCGCTCGGCCCCGACGAGCAGCGCTCCCGGGCCCGGGACGTGGGCCTGGGCGAGTGGGCCGTCGACAACCTCATCGCCCTGCTCGACGAACAGCAGCGGGCCACCGGCGTCCTCCCCACCGACCGCACACTGGTGGTCGAACGATTCCGCGACGAGCTGGGCGACTGGCGGGTGGCGCTGCACTCCCCGCTCGGGATGAAGGTGCACGCGCCGTGGGCGCTCGCGATCGGCGCGCGCCTGAACGCCTCGCTGGGCCTCTCCGGCGCCGTCACCGCGACCGACGACGGCATCATCGTCCGGCTGCCCGACACCGACGACGCCCCGCCCGGCGCCGAGCTGTTCCGCTTCGAGCCGGACGAGATCGACGACCTGGTCACCGAGGCCGTGGGCTCGAGCGCGCTGTTCGCGTCGCGGTTCCGCGAGTGCGCCGCGCGGGCGCTACTGCTGCCCCGCCGCGACCCCGGTAAACGGGCGCCGCTCTGGCAGCAGCGGCAGCGGGCCAGCCAGCTGCTCGAGGTCGCGCGCGGGTTCCCGCAGTTCCCGATCGTCCTCGAAGCCGTCCGCGAGTGCCTGCAGGACGTCTACGACGTGCCGGAACTCATCGCCGTGCACCGGGCGCTCGCGTCGCGCACCGTCCGGCTGGCGGAGGTCGAGACCGTCGCACCGTCGCCCTTCGCGGCTTCGCTGTTGTTCAGTTACGTCGGCGCCTTCATGTACGAGGGCGATGCGCCGCTGGCCGAGCGCCGCGCCGCCGTGCTCAGCCTGGACCCGGCCGTGCTCTCCCAACTGCTCGGCCGGGTCGAGCTGACCGAGCTCCTCGACGCCGACGTCCTGCAGGAGATCGCCGCGCAGCTGCAACGCACCGCGCCCGGCTATCGCGCGCGCACCGTCGAGCAGATCGCCGATCTCATCCGTGAGCTGGGTCCGCTGACGCGCGCGGAGATCGCCGAGCGGTCCGACGGTGCGCCGGGCGCGGTCGACGAGTTGCTATCCGCGGGACGCGTCTTCGCGTACGGCGAGGGCTGGATCGCCGCCGTCGAGGACGCGGCCCGGCTCCGCGACGGGCTCGGCGTGCCGCTGCAGCCGGGCATCGCGTCGGCGTTCACCGCCGAGGTGCCGGACCCGATCGGCGATCTCGTGTCGCGGTACGCCCGGCGGCACGGTCCCTTCACGGCGCGCGAGGTCGCTCGGCGCTACGGGCTGGGCGTCGCGGTCGTGCAACGCGCACTCACGGAGCTGGTCGGCGCGCGCCGGATCATCGAGGGCCGGTTCGTCCCCGAGTCCGACGGTGCCGATGGCGTCGCCGACTCCGACGGCGTCCCCCAGTTCTGCGACGCCGAGGTGCTGCGCCGCATCCGCCAGCGCAGCCTGGCCCGGCTGCGGCAGGACGTGGAGCCGGTGCCGGAGCGGGCGTACGCGGAGTTCCTCGCGGGCTGGCACCACCTGAAGACCCCACTGCGCGGCATCGACGGCGTCGCCACCGTGATCGACCAGCTCGCGGGCGTGCCGATCCCCGCCTCCGCGTGGGAGTCGCTCGTCCTGCCGCAGCGGGTCACCGACTACTCCCCCGCGATGCTCGACGAGCTCACCGCCACCGGCGAGGTGGTGTGGACGGGGCACGGCGCGATCGGCGCGCAGGACGGCTGGGTGGCCCTCCACCCCGCCGACCTGGCACCCCTCACGCTGCCCCCGCCCGACGCCCTTGAGACCACCGCGGCGCACGAGGCGATCGAGGACGCGGTGCGCGGCGGCGGCGCCTACTTCTACCGCCAGTTCTCCGGCGCCACACCCGAGGCGCTGTGGGACCTGGTCTGGGCGGGCCGCCTCACGGGCGACACCTTCGCGCCGATCCGCGCCCGGCTCGCGGGCGGTCGCCGCTCCACCGCGCACCGCACCCCGCGCCGCGCGCCGCGCGCCCGGTTCCGCGTGGCGGTCGACCAGGCGCCGCCCATGGTCGCCGGGCGGTGGTCGCTGCCGCCCGCACCGGCGGAGGCGAGCGCCACCGAGCAGTCGGCGGCCATCGCCGAGCAGCTCCTGGAGCGGTACGGGGTCGTCACCCGCGGAGCGGTCATGGCCGAGCACGTCGAGGGCGGCTTCGCCCGCGTCTACCGCACCCTCGCTGCGTTCGAGGAGTCGGGCAAGGCGCGGCGCGGCTACTTCATCGAGCGGCTCGGCGCGGCGCAGTTCGCGCGGGGCGGCACCGTCGACGCCCTGCGCGATGCGGCGTCCGCACTCGAGCGGGCCCAGCAGCGCGGCGAGAGCTCCGCGCTGGTGCTCGCCGCCACCGACCCCGCCAACCCCTACGGCGCGGCGCTCCCCTGGCCCGAGCGCGGCGACGAGGGCGCGCGCCCGGGCCGCAAAGCCGGAGCCGTCGTGGTCCTCGTCGACGGCGCCCTGGCCCTGTTCGTCGAGCGCGGCGGCCGCACGCTGCTCACCTTCACCGATGCGCCCGAGGCCGCCTTCACGGCGCTCGCCGTGGCCGCGCCGGGGCTCGGGGGCCTCACCGTCGAGAAGGTCGACGGTGCCCCCGCCCTCACCTCGCCCCTCGCCGGGGCGTTGGCCACCGCGGGCTTCACCCGCACCCCGAAGGGCCTGCGCGTGCGAAGTTGAGTGGATCAATTCGCTAGCGGATCAGCCACTCAACTTTCCAGAGGTATCACTACTATCAATCGGCTCCCCCTCGATCTTCCGCCCGCCGCCGAGCACCGCACCGTCGAGGCCGCGCTCCCCGCGGCGGGCCGGACGCGCTGCGACGCCAGGGACTGGGCGATAGCCCTGGCCGCGCCCGACGGTGCCGTGGTCGCCCGGATCAGCCCATTCGACCCCGTCGGCCCGTGCACCGCGCGGCCGTACCGCGAAGCGGCAGAAACCAGGCAGGCGCCAACGCTGTACCTGCGGCGGCGGCTCGTGGGCGGCGACCTGCAGCTGATGGAGCAGCTGATGGAGCAGCTGTTCGACGCCCCGCAGGCGCACGTCGCAGTCGGCCCCGAGCGGCAGCCGCCCTCGCCCGCATCCACGCGGACACCGCGCACGAGCTGCCCTGGTGCGGCTCGCTGGACACCAACCCGTCGAACGTGATGCGCCGCGAGAACAACCCTCCGGTACTCATCGACCCGTTCTTCGTCGACGGCCCGAACCTGTACCGCACGGCCGCCGAGCGACCGGACGAGTTCATGACGCGCATTCCGGAACCGGAGCGGCGCTTCATGACCGAGATCCCACTCGCCGCGTCGGGACTGTGGCCGGAGGCCGAGCGCGCCGCACTGCGCTCGACCCTCGCCGCGGCTGACGCACGCGCGTCGGCGAAGATGGACCGATGAGCACGAGCCAGCCCGTCGATCGCTACGCGCGGTTCCTCGGGATCGAGGTGACCGGGCACGGCGGCGGCCGGGCGGTGTCGACGGTGACCGTCACCGAGGACCACCTCAATCCGCACGACACGACGCACGGCGCGTTCGTCTTCGCGCTGGTCGGCACGGCGGTCGCGGCGGCCGCCAACGACGACGAGCACACCGGCGTGGCCAGCGCGATCCACATCGACTACCTCCGCCCCACCCGGCTCGGCGACGCCCTGCGGGCCGAGGCGACCGTCGGCGAGCGCCTGCCGAAGGAGGACTTGTTCGTCATCCGGGTCACCGATGCCGGCGATCGGGTGGTCGCGCGCGCCTCCGCGCGGTTCACCCGCCGCGCCCGCGCACGGTAGCGACTTCGCCGTTCCGCCACCGCGCCCGCCGGAGAGGCGGAGCATGGACGGGTATGACGAACAACGTGTACCGAGTGATCGAAGTCGTCGGCACCTCCACCGAGGGGTACGACGCGGCCGTCGCCAACGCGGTCGGTCGTGCCGCGCAGACGATGCGGAACCTCGAGTGGTTCGAGGTGGTCTCCGCCCGCGGCCACATCGAGAACGGCGCCGTGGCGCACACCCAGGTGACGCTCAAGATCGGCTTCCGGATGGACGACTGACTCCGGGCCCGTCGGCCCTCAGCGCGCGAGTTCCTCCGCGCGCCGCACCAGCCCGTCGACATTGCCCGTGAAGCCCCGTCGCAGATTCCCGCCCAGGACGGCGCCCACAACGGGCGACAGCGGACCGTCGAGCTGGAAGTGCGACGTGTACCGCGACCTCCCGTCCCCGAGGTCGACGATGCCCTGCTCGCGAATACTCCGCAGCAATCCGCCCGGCGCGGGCTTCATGGCGTACGAGAAGCCGCGGCCCTCGTCGACCGAGACGATGAACTCCTTCTGGGTCATCAGCTTCGGCGGGCGCAGCGCCACCCGCATGACGATCGCGCCGCCGGGCCGCAGGTCGCAGGTGGCGGCGACCGCGAAGGGGTTCCACTGCGGGTACGCGTCGAAGTCGGTGAGCGCCTGCCAGACGAGTGCCGGCGGTGCCGCGATCTCGCGGGTGTGGTCGATGACGAAGGCCATCCCCTCAATCTAGAACATGTTCCACCGAGTGCGAGCCGGATCACACACTCAGGACATAGCGGAATATCTTCACCGGCGTTACAGTTGCACCCTGCACGTTATTGCTTAGAGTTTTGAAGGAAGGTCCGATGTCCGAGACCACGGCGGAAACGCCACCCCAGTCCACAGCCCCCATGACCCACCGGGAGATCCTCGAGGTCATGGCGGGCCTGCTCGCCGCGCTGTTCACGGCGCTGCTCAGCACCACGGTCGTGTCGACCGCCCTTCCGAAGATCATCGCCGATCTCGGCGCCTCGACGACCGCGTTCTCCTGGGTCATCACCACCGCCCTGCTGGCCAACGCGGCGTCCACCCCCATCTGGGGCAAGCTGGCCGACCTGTTCAACAAGAAGGTGCTGGTCCAGGCGGCCATCATCATCTTCGTGATCGGCTCGGTGCTGGCCGGTGCCACCCCGAATGTCGAGGTCCTGCTGGTCGCCCGCGTCATCCAGGGCATCGGCATGGGCGGCCTGACGGCGCTCGTGGTCGCGATCATCGGCAGCATCGTCCCGCCGCGCGAGCGCGGTCGGTACTCGGGCTACATGGGTGCGGTGATGGGCGTCTCCATGGCCGGCGGCCCGATCCTCGGCGGCGTCATCACCGACCACATCGGCTGGCGCTGGTGCTTCTACGTCAGCGTCCCGTTGGCGGTCGGCGCATTGATCCTCATCCAGCGCACGCTGCACCTCTCCTCGACCCGCAAGGACGAGGTCTCGATCGACTGGCTCGGCGCCACCCTGCTCACCGCCGGCGTGTCCGTGCTGCTCATCTGGGTCTCGTTCGCCGGCAAGAACTACGGCTGGGTGTCGACCTCGTCGGCCGTCTACCTGGCCAGCGGCATCGTCCTGCTCGTGGCGACGGTCCTCGTGGAGCTGCGCGCCAAGGATCCGATCATCCCGCTGAAGATCATCGCCGAGCGCACCACGGGCCTGGCGATCATCGCGTCCATCGCGGTCGGCGTCGGCATGTTCGGCGCGATGTCCTTCCTGGGCCTGTACTTCCAGAACTCGCGCGGCTACAGCCCGACGATGGCCGGCGTTCTCACCATCCCGATGGTGGTCGGCATGCTGCTCTCGTCCGTCGTGTCGGGACAGTTGATCACCCGCACCGGAAACTGGAAGCGCTTCGTCGTCGGCGGCGCGATCGTGCTCGTGGTCGGCTTCGCCCTGCTCAGCACGATCGACCACCTGACCCCGATCTGGCAGGTCCAGCTCTACATCGCGGTCATGGGCCTCGGCGTCGGCGCACTGATGCAGAACCTGGTGCTCGCGGTCCAGAACACGGTCAGCGTGCAGAACATCGGCGCGGCATCGAGCTCCGTCGCCTTCTTCCGGACCTTCGGCGGCGCGATCGGCGTCTCGGCCCTCGGCGCGGTGCTCACCGCCCGCGTCACCGACCTGGTCAAGCAGGGCGTCGTGGCGAACGGTGTCCGCGACCCGCACAGCCCGCTCATCCGGGAGATCACCAACGCGGCGTTCGGTGACGCCACCGGCCGGATCTTCCTGGTCTCGACCGCCTGCGCGATCGTCACGCTGATCGCCGTCGCGTTCTTGCCGAACAAGCCGCTGCGCACCACGATCGACATGGCCCCCGAGGCCACGACCGGCGCCTCCGACCAGGCCGCCGGGCAGACCGCCGAGCCCGCGACCGTGGGTTCGCCGACCTCGGCGCAGACTGAGGATCGTGCGCCGATGGCGGCCGCGAAGCACAACTAGGGTGTTACTGAAGTTTCCCCTGTGACGAGGGAGGCGGCATAATCGCACACATGATGCGTAAGTCCGCCTCCCTCGTCCCTCCTCTGCTCGCGGGTGCCGCCGTCCTCACGGCCGGGTGCGCCGCATCCGCGGGTGCCGATCCCGCGAACCCGTCCGGCTCCGTGCAGCCGACCGCCGCCGCGCCGTCGAAGCCCTCGATCGTGGGCTCGCAGTGGCGCCTGAAGTCCGACCCCGAGGCCTGGTTCCGGGTCCAGGGCTCCAACATCTCGGGCAACGACTCGTGCAACTCGCTCAACGGCAGTGCGGCCTCGCTGGCCAGTGCGGACCGCGTGGACTTCGGTAACGGTGTCGCCTCCACCATGATGTACTGCCCCGACCCGAAGGGCACCCAGACCGCGATCAGCGAGGCCCTCAAGGGCGTGCGGATCTGGTCGCGCAACGGCGCCGAGCTCGTGCTGACCGATCCGGACAACAACCGCTCGTGGACCTTCGTCCTCACCCCCGCGGGCTCACCGTCGGCATCAGCGGCGCCGACCTCCTCCTCGACGGCCTCCGTCCCCGCTGCAGCCGCGGCCCGGTAGGGCGATCGACTCGCCCACGGGCCACGGTTCGCGCCGAGGCCCGTCGGACACCGTCAGCGCCGCACGACCTTGGGCGTGACACCGGGCACGGGGACCGGCTCGAGGATCTCGGCCCGCGCCTCGGGCGCCGCGGCGCGCAGGGCGTCGGCGGTCTCGTCGTCGGGCATGTTCTGCGACTCGATCTCCGCGGCAACGCGCGCGCCGTAGTTCTCGAGCTCCCGCGCGACGTCTGCCGCGGACCAGCCGAGTACCGGTGCGACGAGCTCGGCGACCTCGGCGGCCGCCTCGAGCCCGCGGTCGGGGTACTCGATGGAGATGCGGGTGCGGCGGGCGAGGACGTCCTCGAGGTGCAGCGCACCCTCCGCCTTCGCCGCGTACACGGCCTCGACGCGCAGGTACTGCGGCGCGCCGGCCAGCGGCTCGAGCAGGCCGCGGTCGGCGTCGGCGAG
The DNA here is from genome assembly GCF_040611135.1 of Tsukamurella sp. NPDC003166. NCBI lineage: Bacteria > Bacillati > Actinomycetota > Actinomycetes > Mycobacteriales > Tsukamurellaceae > Tsukamurella > Tsukamurella sp. NPDC003166. The sequence goes on along the minus strand of NZ_JBEXNL010000004.1, from coordinate 4,504 downwards.
TGCCAGGACGTCGCCGATGAGCGAGCCGTACCGGTCCAGCAGGTGCGTGACCCGGTGCGGGTGCACGTCGTGCTCGCGCGCGATCGACGTCGTCTGGTTGGTGAGGGCGTAGTAGCCGTCCGCGCCGACGAGCGGCACCTTCTCCGTACAGGACGCGGGCACCTTGTGCGGCAGGTAGGCCTCCGCGGCGTCGACGGCGTCCGAAGCCATCACCCGGTAGGTGGTGTATTTGCCGCCCGCGATGGTCACGAGGCCGGGCGCGATCGCGGCGACGGCGTGCTCGCGGGAGAGCTTGCTGGTCTCGTCCGACTCCCCCGCCAGCAGCGGACGCAGGCCCGCGTAGACGCCGGTGATGTCCTCGCGGGTCAGTTCGGTGATGAGCACCTTGTTGACGTGATCGAGGATGTAGTCGATGTCCGTCGCGGTAGCGGCGGGGTGCGCGAGGTCGAGGTTCCAGTCCGTGTCGGTGGTGCCGATGATCCAGTGGATGCCCCACGGGATGACGAACAGGACGCTCTTCTCGGTGCGCAGGATCAGCGCGACGTCGCTGACGATCCGGTCGCGCGGCACGAGGATGTGGACGCCCTTGCTGGCCCGGACGCGGAAGCGCCCCTTCTGATGCGAGAGGGCCTGCAGCTCGTCGGTCCACACGCCGGTCGCGTTGATGACCACGGTGGAACGGACCTCGGTGACGGCTCCGGTCTCGCTGTCGCGGACCACCACGCCGGAGACCCGGTCGGCCTCCCGGAGGAAGTCCACGACCTGTGTCGACGTGCGCACCACGGCGCCGTAGTGCGCGGCCGTCCGGGCGACGGTCATGGTGTGCCGGGCGTCGTCGACGACGGTGTCGAAATAGCGGATGCCGCCGATCAGCGCATCGCGTTTGAGCCCGGGGGCCAGCCGGAGCGCGCCCGCCCGGGTCAGGTGCTTCTGCGCGGGCACGGACTTGGCGCCGCCCATGGTGTCGTAGAGGAACATGCCGGCGGCCATGTAGGGCCGCTCGATCACGCGCTTGGTGAGCGGCGCGAGGAAGGGCAACGGCTTGACCAGGTGCGGCGCGAGCGTGGAGAGCGACAGCTCACGCTCGTGCAGGGCCTCGCGGACCAGCCCGAACTCCAGCTGCTCGAGGTACCGCAGGCCACCGTGGAACATCTTCGAGCTGCGCGAACTGGTGCCCGACGCGAAGTCGCGGGCCTCCACGAGCGCCACCTTGAGCCCGCGGGTGGCCGCGTCCAGCGCCGACCCGACCCCGACGATGCCGCCGCCGATCACGACGACGTCGAACTCCTCCGACCCGAGTCGGTCCCAGGCCCGCGCCCGGTACTCCGGCGACAGCAGCGGCGCGGTGGTCGAGACCCCCGCGGGCGTGGGCGCCGCAGTGGCGGTTTCAGGGTTGGCAGCGTTCATCAGCGATCACCATGTCAGTATTCGGGCGTGGCAGTTTCATCTTCTCGCGACCCGCAGTTCGTCGCCGCGATCGACCAGGGCACCAGTTCGACGCGGTGCATCATCTTCGACCGGCGCGGGACCATCGTGGCCTCCGAGCAACGGGAACACGACCAGATCTTCCCACGCGGCGGCTGGGTGGAGCACGACGCCACGCAGATATGGGTGAACACGCGCCTGGTGTGCTCGCAGGCGCTGGCGACCGCCGACCTCACCGCCGCCGACATCGCAGCCGTCGGGATCACCAACCAACGCGAGACGGTCGTGGTGTGGGATCGCGCCACCGGCGAGCCGATCCACAACGCCATCGTCTGGCAGGACACGCGCACCGAGGCGCTGTGCGAGGAACTCGCGTCCGTGGGCCTCGACGAGCCGGACCGGGACCGGTTCAAGCGCTCGTGCGGCCTGCCGCTGTCCACGTACTTCTCCGGGCCGAAGATCGCCTGGATCCTCGACAACGTCGACGGTGCCCGCGAACGCGCCGAGCGCGGCGAACTGTGCGCGGGAACGATCGACTCGTGGCTGGTGTGGCACCTGACCACCGACGACGATTTCAGATCGGCCGCCGGTGGCCCCGCTTCATCGTCGGCCCGGCCGCTGCACATCACCGACATCACCAACGCCTCCCGGACGATGCTGATGAGCCTCGAGACCGGGCAGTGGGACCCCGCGACCTGCGCGGCCATGGGGATCCCGATGGCGATGCTCCCCGAGATCCGCTCGAGCGCGGAGGTCTACGGCCTCGTCCGCGAGCGCGGCGTCTTCGGCGGCGTGCCGATCGCGGGCATCCTCGGTGATCAGCAGGCCGCCATGTTCGGCCAGGCCGCTCTCGATCCGGGCACGGCCAAGAACACGTACGGCACGGGAAACTTCCTGCTGGTCAACACGGGCGAGCGGCCCGTCTTCAGCGAGCACGGACTGTTGACCACCGTCTGTTATCGACTGGGCGACGGTGCGCCGGTGTACGCGCTGGAGGGCTCGGTCGCGGTGAGCGGCTCGCTCGTGCAGTGGCTGCGCGACAACCTCGGCATCATCTCGGCGGCGCCGGAGGTGGAGGAACTCGCGACCGCCGTCCCCGACAACGGCGGCGTCTACGTGGTGCCGGCGTTCTCGGGGCTGTTCGCGCCGCGCTGGCGGCCCGACGCCCGCGGCGTGATCGTGGGCCTGACGCGGTTCTCCGACAAGCGGCACATCGCGCGGGCGGCGTTGGAGGCCACGGCCTATCAGTCCCGCGAGGTCATCGACGCCATGAACGCCGACAGCGGCATCCCGCTCACGGAGCTGCGGGTGGACGGCGGCATGGTGGTCAACGACACGCTCATGCAGTTCCAGGCGGATGTGCTGAACGTGCCGGTCATCCGGCCCCGCATCATCGAGACCACCGCTCTCGGCGCCGCGTACGCCGCCGGCTACGCGACCGGCGTCTGGACGCTCGACGAGATCCGCACCAACTGGGCCGAGGATCGGCGGTGGCTGCCGACGATGCCCGCCGAGCAGCGCGAGCACCTCTTCGGCGAGTGGAACCGTGCGGTGGACCGCACGCTGAACTGGGCCTGAGTGTTCGATCCCAGTAATTGGGATTATTGTTTCGACAGCTGGGATCAGCTCTGGGATGGTTCCTCCATGTCCGAGGAACGAGGCTCCCTGTCCGTCCGTGCTGTCCGCGGTTCGGCGATCCGCGACCTGCTCTCCGTCGTCGAACAGCCCGGCGTCCTCTCGCTCGCCGGCGGGCTGCCCGCCCCGGAGCTCCTGCCGACGGAACGCACGGCCCGCGCCGCGCAAGCAGCGCTCGCCTCGCCCGCCGCCCTGCAGTACGGCGTGACCGCGGGCGCGCCGTCACTACGAGAGGTGGTGCACGCCCGCGAGTCCGCGAAGCTGGGCCGCGACGCCGGCACCGTCGTGATCACGCACGGTTCGCAGCAGGCGCTCTCGCTGCTCGCGCAGGCGCTGCTCGATCCCGGCGACACGGTGGTCGTCGAGGATCCGGGGTACATCGGCGCGCTGCAGGCGTTCGACACCGCCCGCGCCCGGGTCGCCGGGGTGAGACTGGATGCCGGCGGTATGCGCGTCGACGAGTTGCGGCCGATCCTGCGGCGCGAGCAGGTCCGGATCGTGCACACGGTCTCGAACTTCCACAACCCCGGCGGCGCCACCCTGACCGAGGAGCGGCGGCGCGAACTGGCCCGGCTCGCCGACGAATTCGGCTTCTGGATCGTCGAGGACGATCCGTACGGAGAGCTGCGGTTCGCCGGTCCGACGGTGCCGCCCGTCGCCGCGTTCTCCGATCGGGTCATCCGCCTGTCCAGCGCGTCCAAGATCGTCGCCCCCGGGCTGCGAGTGGGCTGGATGCACGGCGACGCAGGCGTTCTCGCTCTCGTGGAGCGCCTCAAACAGGGCGCCGACCTCTGCGGTTCGAGCCTCACCCAGGCGGTGACCGCGGAGCTGCTCGCGGACACCGCATGGCTCGACGGCCACGTCGAGGCGATCCGATCCGTGTACGGCGAGCGCGCCCACGCCCTCCACGCGGCGCTCACCGACGCCTTCGGCGACCGGCTGCGCCTCACCGCACCCGAGGGCGGCATGTTCCTGTGGGGCGAGTTCACCGACGGCACAGCGACGTCCGCAACACTCGGTGACGCCGTGGACGCCGGCGTCGCCTACGTCCCCGGCTCCGCCTTCGCCGTGCAGCGCAACCTCGACCACGCCCTCCGCCTGTGCTTCACCACGTCCCCACCGGACGAGCTCCGCGAGGCGGTCCGAAGGTTGTCGACGGTGCTGTGACCGAAGGAGGGCCGCCCGGAGGGCCTCGTCGAATCGAGACCTACCGTCGGCCCTCCCGTCACCGTGACCCCGGCGGCCACCGAATCATCCTGTGGTCGTGGAGATCATCCCGTGTCCGTAGGGATCAGCTGTTGAATTCGAAGCGCGGGAACGCGGTATCGCCGGCGTACCGCGCCGCGTCACCCAGCTCCTCCTCGATCCGCAACAGCTGGTTGTACTTCGCGACCCGCTCACTACGAGCCGGAGCACCCGTCTTGATCTGACCCGAGCCCACCGC